>NZ_CAUJNZ010000004.1:0-147081 GCF_963392925.1 Neisseria polysaccharea | reverse complement strand
TCTGCTTCAAAGAAACCGACAGGACAATGTTCAAAACATTATCTTGTCTGTCTTTCAAACAGTGTGAGGCTCAAGGCACTCACACTTATCGGTAATCTGTTTTGTTAAAGAGCATTGCGAATTATAAAGTATTTCTTCCGCCTGTCAAGATATCTCTCGATATCCCCAACATTCTGTGCTATACTTTTCAGTTCGTCCGCCGCTTCAGCAGCAGCGAAGAACCGAACTATACGCCCGAAGGGGAAAACGGTCAATGCTTTCAGCGGGATTTTTTTGGGGAAATTCGTCATGTCGCTGTCAGATAAGGTTTTTTATTTCCACCAAACGCTGCACCACCCCCAACAATCCCCCTCCTCTGACTGGTGCGCCTTTGTGAATATGCCGTCTGAAACTTGGGGCTTCAGACGGCATTTTGTTTGCCACTATCAGTCGGCAAACTGTTTTTTCATCCTCTCTCGGCGTTCTTGGGCCTCAACAGATAAAGTGGCTGTCGGGCGTGCCAGCAGCCGCTTCAGACCGATAGGTTCTCCCGTATCGGCACAGAATCCATAATCCCCTTCATCAATATTGCGGATGGTCGCCTGTATTTTACTGAGAAGTTTTCGTTCCCGATCGCGGGTACGGAGTTCCAATGCGTACTCTTCTTCCTGTGTGGCACGGTCGGCAGGATCGGGGGCTGATTCGTGTTCTTGGAGATGCCCTGTCGTAGCGGAAGCATTTTCGATGAGTTCGTCTTGCATTTTTACCAGCAATTCGCGGAAAAAAGCCAAATGGTCGTCATTCATATAATCGTCTTCCGGCCCGCTCCAATTCAAAATATCTTGTTCTGTCAGCTTTGCCATAATGTATGTCCTCTCTGTTCACCGCAAAAAACAAAGCACCACAAAGTAGCTTTATTCCTTTGATTTTTATAAGGCTTATTGCCTAAGGCGTTTTTGAAAACGCGCATCATAACACGTTTTGGATTGGTTTTTTTATTTTCTTTACATTATTGATATTGCCGTTCCATTTCCTGCGAACGGCGCACACAGGCACAAACGCCTTCATTTATGGCTTCGGCGACACGATGCCGTCTGAAGGCTTCCACAGCTTCGTGGGTTGTCCCGCCTTTTGACGTTACATTTTTTTGAAGCTTCTCGAAATCTTCACCCGTCTGCTCGGCAAGGGCAACTGCTCCTTTAAATGTTGCCAGGCTGAGCGCGCGTGCTTCTGCCATATCAAACCCTTGTCGGATGGTGGCATTCTGCAATGCATCCAGCAGATAAAACACATAAGCCGGCCCGCTGCCGCTGATGCCGGTGATGCTGTGCATTTGCGCTTCATCTTCCAACCAAACGGTCAAACCGACAGATTTCATGATTCGATCGGCAATCTTGCAGTCTGTTTCCGATACTTCCGCTTCGGCATACATACCGGATACACCCAGTCCTATTTTCCCGGGCGTATTCGGCATAACTCGGACAATGCGGCGGCTTCCCCCGAGGTAACGGCTGAGCGTACCGACTGACAATCCGGCTGCGACAGAAAGCACCAATGCGCCGTTGGTGCGGATATTTTTGCACGCGGCTTCCATATCCTGCGGTTTGACAGCAAGGATTAAAACATCGTCGGAATGAAGCTCCGGCAAGGTTTCAGAAGTTTCGACACCCAACTCTTTTTCCAAACGTTCACGCTTTTCCGCACCCCGGTTGGCTATATGGATGCGGTATTCCCCTTGTTTGACCAATCCGCCCGCAACGGCAGCCGCCATATTTCCGCCGCCGAGAAAATAAACATTCATTATTTCTACCCTATTCAAAATTACCTGACTAAATTCATTCCCCATTTTTTACCATCGGACGCGCTCGGACAGGCCGTTGCGCCGCAACCCCTGCTTTTTCAAACAATCAAAACCTTCCTGTTTGAACGTCTCAATCAAAGGTTTGCCGTCACGCGTACGCCAATCCAACCCGCAGGCTTCAAACTTCCCTATTTTCCTATAAAAGTAAGATTTTTGCGCGGATTCATATTCGTTTGCCCTGACGGAACGATTGCCGTCTGAAAGCGGGATCTCGTAGTCCTCTAAAGACGGCGGACTCTCGCCGCCAATATCCCAAAAATCGATGGCGGCAGGCTTTCTCGGCTTACACCAGCCGGTGAGGGACGAACACTCATACCACCCCGCCAGCCGGCAGCCTGCAACCGTAAATGCAAGCAACGCAGCCGTTACCGTATATTTTATTACCCGAATTTCCATCAGCCCCTTTTCCCGAAAATCGCGCTGCCGATACGGACGTGTGTTGCACCGCACGCAATGGCGGCAGGCATATCGTCCGACATCCCCATAGACAGCACGTCCGCCTTAACTCCTGCCGCATTGAGGTCGGCAAGCAGTTTCCGCATCGTTTGAAATTGCGCCTTCAACTCCGTTTCACTGCTATTGGCTTTGGCAACACACATCAAGCCGCGTACGACGATATTCGGCAACTTCGCCACTTCGACCGCAAGCGCGACCGCTTCTTCGGGCGCGACACCGTGTTTCGCCGCCTCGCCCGCAATGTTCACCTCGATACACACCTGCAAGGGCGGCATTGAGAAAGGACGCTGCCCGCTCAGCCGGACGGCGGTCTTCAGACGGCATACGGTATGCACCCAATGCGCGCGTTCGGCGACGAATTTGGTTTTGTTGGACTGCACATCGCCGATGACGTGCCACACAATGTCGGTCAAATCCGCCAACTCTTCCGTTTTACCGTACCACTCCTGAATATAGTTCTCGCCGAAATCACGCTGCCCGGCGGCGTAAACTTCGCGGATGCCGTCTGAAGGGAAGGTTTTGCTGACGGCAATCAGGCTGACGGAATGCGGCTTCCTGCCCGCCCGCAGCACCAACGTCCCGATACGCCCACACACCTCCCGATAACGCTCCTGCAAAACCGTCATAAATTATCCCCCGGTAAAAATGCTTAAATGGTTGAATCCCAAGAATCAGGGCAGTAAAATTCAGAAGTAGGAAACACCTCCGAACAACTAAAACATTATACTGGACAATATCCCATTATGCAGATTACCGACTTACTCGCCTTCGGCGTTAAAAACAAAGCATCCGACCTTCACCTGAGTTCGGGCATATCCCCTATGATTCGGGTTCACGGCGATATGCGGCGCATCAACCTTCCCGAAATGAGCGCGGAAGAGGTCGGCAATATGGTAACTTCGGTGATGAACGACCATCAGCGGAAAATCTACCAGCAAAACTTGGAAGTCGACTTCTCGTTCGAACTGCCCAACGTCGCCCGATTCCGCGTCAACGCCTTCAACACCGGCCGCGGCCCCGCCGCCGTATTCCGCACCATTCCCAGCACCGTCTTATCGCTGGAAGAATTGAAAGCCCCGCGTATTTTCCAAAAAATCGCAGAATCGCCGCGCGGCATGGTATTGGTTACCGGCCCCACCGGTTCGGGCAAATCCACCACGCTTGCCGCGATGATCAACTACATTAACGAAACCCAGCCGGCACACATCCTGACCATCGAAGACCCGATCGAATTCGTCCACCAAAGCAAAAAATCCCTGATTAACCAACGCGAGCTGCACCAGCACACTCTCAGTTTCGCCAACGCACTGAGTTCCGCATTGCGCGAAGACCCCGACGTTATCCTTGTCGGCGAGATGCGCGACCCCGAAACCATCGGCTTGGCACTGACCGCCGCCGAAACCGGACACTTGGTTTTCGGCACGCTGCATACGACCGGCGCGGCAAAAACCGTCGACCGTATCGTGGACGTATTCCCGGCGGGGGAAAAGGAAATGGTGCGCTCTATGCTGTCTGAATCGCTGACCGCCGTCATCTCCCAAAATCTGCTGAAAACGCGCGACGGCAGCGGCCGTGTCGCCTCGCACGAAATCCTGATTTCCAATCCCGCCGTCCGCAACCTCATCCGCGAAAACAAAATCGCGCAGATTAACTCCGTCCTGCAAACCGGGCAGGCGAGCGGTATGCAGACGATGGACCAATCGCTGCAATCGCTGGTGCGCCAAGGGCTGATCGCACCGGAAGTCGCACGCAAACGCGCGCAAAACAGCGAAAGTATGAGTTTCTGACACACAACCGCCTTCCGGCCATACCGGCGGGAAAACAAGGTGCAAACACGCAGGGCGGGACGCGGTATCCAGCCCGGCATACCCTTCCGAACAGGAAGCGTCCGCCTTCCTATTGAAACCTGCCGCCGCAAACTGCAAGGCTTAAACTGAAAAGAAGTTAACGATGAGTACCAATAACCTGCACGACATCTTGGACGAAATGGTTCAAGTGTATTCTCAAAAAAAACAAAGCCGATCTGAAACCCCGGCCGAAATCGGCGCACACCTCCACCCGCTGCTCGACCGCTTGTGCGAAACCGCAGAAGCGCAAAGCGCGTCCGACATCCTTATCAGCAAAGGATTCCCGCCCTCGTTGAAAATCAACGGCGCATTAACCCCGCAGCCGCAAAAGGCTCTGACGGGCGAGGAAACTGCCGCCATCACCGCATCGACTATGAACGCCGAACAATCGGAAATATTCCAGCGCGACGGCGAAATCAACTACTCCGTCCAATCGCGCAGCGGCACGCGCTACCGCGCCAACGCCTACCACAGCCAAGGCCACGCAGGTTTGGTTTTGCGGCGCATCAACCACATCATCCCGCAAATGCAGGAATTGGGTCTGCCCGAAAAACTCAAAGACCTCGCCGTCGCACCGCGCGGGCTGCTGATTATCGTTGGACCTACCGGTTCGGGCAAATCCACCACGATGGCGACTATGCTCGAACACCGCAACAAAACCCTGCCCGGCCATATCGTTACCATCGAAGACCCGATAGAGTTTATCTACAAACCGCGCCGCTGCATCTTTACCCAGCGCGAAATCGGCGTCGACACCATAAACTGGCAGACGGCGGTACAAAACGCCATGCGCCAGTCCCCCGACGTGGTCTGCATCGGCGAAGTCCGCAGCAGGGAAAATATGGAATACGCGATGCAGCTCGCCCAAACCGGCCACCTGTGCATTTTTACGCTCCACGCCAACACCGCGCCGCAGTCGCTCGAACGCATACTCAACTTCTACCCCAAAGAACAGCACAAGCAAATACTGATCGACATCGCCCTCAACCTGTCCGGTATCGTCTGCCAACGCCTCGCCCTCAAAAAAGACAAAACGGGCAGGACGGCGGTTGTCGATTTGCTCATCAACACACCCGCCATCCAAGACTTCATCCTGAAGGGCGACCTGATGAACATCAATAAAATCATGGAAACCGCCAAAACCGACGGCATGCAGACGATGGACCAAAACCTTTTCGAACTGTACCGTCACGGCATCATCAGTTACGAAGAAGCCCTGCGCCAGTCCGTTTCCGCCAACAACCTGCGGTTGCACATCCAACTGTACGAAGAAGGCAAAATGCCCGAACTCCTTTACGACAGGGTCAACGGTCTCAACCTCGTTTCCTGATTCGCAAAACCCAATGCCGTCTGAAAACCGCATCCCCGTTTTCAGACGGCATGATTTTATCCGCCCCATTCATGTGCTACACTTTATTCACTTCATAACAATAAACCGGTAAAACCATGAAAACCCCACCCCTCAAGCCTCTGCTCATTACCTCGCTTCCCGTTTTCGCCAGCGTCTTTACCGCCGCCTCCATCGTCTGGCAGCTAGGCGAACCCAAGCTTGCCATGCCCTTCGTACTCGGCATCATCGCCGGCGGCCTGGTCGATTTGGACAACCGCCTGACCGGACGGCTGAAAAACATCATTGCCTCCGTCGCCCTATTCACCCTCTCCTCGCTCACGGCGCAAAGCACCCTCGGCACAGGGCTGCCCTTCATCCTCGCCATGACCCTGATGACCTTCGGCTTCACCATTTTAGGCGCAGTCGGACTCAAATACCGCACCTTCGCCTTCGGCGCACTCGCCGTCGCCACCTACACCACGCTTACCTACACCCCCGAAACCTACTGGCTGACCAACCCCTTTATGATTCTGTGCGGCACCGTACTGTACAGCACCGCCATCCTCCTGTTCCAAATCGTCCTGCCCCACCGCCCTGTCCAAGAAAGCGTCGCCAACGCCTACGACGCACTCGGCGGCTACCTCGAAGCCAAAGCCGACTTCTTCGACCCCGACGAAGCCGAATGGATAGGCAACCGCCACATCGACCTCGCCATGAGCAACACAGGCGTCATCACCGCCTTCAACCAATGCCGTTCCGCCCTGTTTTACCGCCTTCGCGGCAAACACCGCCACCCGCGCACCGCCAAAATGCTGCGCTACTACTTCGCCGCCCAAGACATACACGAACGCATCAGCTCCGCCCACGTCGACTACCAAGAGATGTCCGAAAAATTCAAAAACACCGACATCATCTTCCGCATCCACCGCCTGCTCGAAATGCAGGGACAAGCCTGCCGCAACACCGCCCAAGCCCTGCGCGCAAGCAAAGACTACGTTTACAGCAAACGCCTCGGCCGCGCCATCGAAGGCTGCCGCCAATCGCTGCGCCTCCTTTCAGACGGCAACGACAGCCCCGACATCCGCCACCTGCGCCGTCTTCTCGACAACCTCGGAAGCGTCGACCAGCAGTTCCGCCAACTCCAACACAGCGACTCCCCCGCCGAAAACGACCGCATGGGCGACACCCGCATCGCCGCCCTCGAAACCGGCAGCTTCAAAAACACCTGGCAGGCAATCCGTCCGCAGCTGAACCTCGAATCGGGCGTATTCCGCCATGCCGTCCGCCTGTCCCTTGTCGTTGCCGCCGCCTGCACCATCGTCGAAGCCCTCAACCTCAACCTCGGCTACTGGATACTACTGACCGCCCTTTTCGTCTGCCAACCCAACTACACCGCCACCAAAAGCCGCGTGTACCAACGTATCGCCGGCACCGTACTCGGCGTAATCGTCGGCTCGCTCGTCCCCTACTTCACCCCGTCTGTCGAAACCAAGCTTTGGATCGTCATCGTCAGTACCACCCTCTTTTTCATGACCCGCACCTACAAATACAGTTTCTCCACCTTCTTCATCACCATTCAGGCGCTGACCAGCCTCTCCCTCGCAGGGTTGGACGTATACGCCGCCATGCCCGTGCGCATCATCGACACCATTATCGGCGCATCCCTTGCCTGGGCGGCGGTCAGCTACCTGTGGCCAGACTGGAAATACCTCACGCTCGAACGCACCGCCGCCCTTGCCGTATGCAGCAACGGCGCCTATCTCGAAAAAATTGCCGAACGCCTCAAAAGCGGCGAAACAGCCGACGACGTCGAATACCGCGCCACCCGCCGCCGCGCCCACGAACACACCGCCGCCCTCAGCAGCACCCTTTCCGACATGAGCAGCGAACCCGCAAAATTCGCCGACAGCCTGCAACCCGGCTTTACCCTGCTCAAAACCGGCTACGCCCTGACCGGCTACATCTCCGCCCTCGGCGCATACCGCAGCGAAATGCACGAAGAATGCAGCCCCGACTTTACCTCACAGTTCCACCTCGCCGCCGAACACACCGCCCACATCTTCCAACACCTGCCCGAAACCGAACCCGACGACTTTCAGACGGCATTGGATACACTGCGTGGCGAACTCGACACCCTCCGCACCCACAGCAGCGGAACACAAAGCCACATCCTCCTCCAACAGCTCCAACTCATCGCCCGACAGCTCGAACCCTACTACCGCGCCTACCGACAAATTCCGCACAGGCAGCCCCAAAATGCAGCCTGAAAAAGTTTCGGCATTTTGTAAGAGAGGACAGATTGTCAGACAGGTTGCAAGATAGTGGATAAGGCTTTGCGCAGGGTAAATGCGTAGGTGGGAGGCAGCTGTAGGGTGGGCTTCAGCCCACCATTTCCACCAACCCCAACACCCAACCGATTCCCACCATCTTCATCAACTCAAAAACACAAACGGAAGAAAGGGATTCCTGCCTGCCGATTACGACTGTTTCAACGATTTGCCCACAATGTCATGTGTTTTCGATGATGTTGTGAAGTGATGAAGTTGGTCGAGACGGTGGGATTGATGGAAATGGTGAGATTGGTGGGCTGAAGCCTACCCTACAGCCTGCGCGCGGCAGGCGGCGGCATGGGAAAAACAGGCAGGAATAAAAAACGCGCCCAAAAATAAAAAATGCCGTCTGAAATTGTTTCAGACGGCATCTTAATTTCTGACAAGGTATTACCCCTACCGTATCCAATCACCAATCTTATTATGGCGTGGGTCGGCATGCCGACGCGGTTTTGTCTGAAAATTCGGGCAGGTGCGGAATAACGGCAAACCTGTGCGTATGCCGTAAAAAATGCCGTCTGAAGCTTGTTCGGACGGCATTTTCATAGGAATGCATCAGGCGGTTTTATTTTTGAGGGGGAGTTTGATATGGGGTTTGGCGGGTTTCGGGGGTTCTTTCAAGCCCAGCTCGATTTGCTGGGCTTCATTCAAGAGGTTGCTCCAGTCGCCTTTTTTGTACCACTCGCGCCCGTCCAACTCAATGGGGTGTTGGATGCGCTCGCAGCCGTTGCCGCACTGTAAATCGTCTTCACGGCAATATTTGTCGCACCCCCAGCAGATGCGCTCCGGATTTTTTGGGAATATGGGGAATTTTTTTGCCATGATATGTGCCTCGTTTTTTTATTGGATGAAATTATAGGGGATGCGGCAACGGCAGTTTCGGGTTTATACGGTTTTTACGCGCGGGTGTTAAGGTTTGTGAAATACCGTATGAGGCGGTTTCGGTATTTTATACGGTAAATGTGTCAGGCGCGTAGGGGCGTTCGCATTTTTTGGGAGTTGGTATGAATTGATAGGATCAATGGAATCGGTGGTCTGAAGCCCACCGATTCCGCCAATCCCCACTATCTCCCGAAAACACCAATCCGCCGTTTTCAGACGGCATTTCGGCTCAATCCAGCAGTGCGTCCACAAACGCGCGCGCGTCAAACGGGCGCAAATCGTCTATGCCTTCGCCCACGCCGATGTAGCGGACGGGAACTGGGCGGTCGGAGGCAAGGGCGGCGAGGATGCCGCCTTTTGCCGTGCCGTCGAGTTTGGTAACGATAAGCCCCGTCAGCCCCAGCGCATCGTCAAAGGCTTTGACTTGGTTGACGGCGTTTTGCCCGATGTTGGCATCAAGCACGACGATGATTTCGTGCGGCGCGTCGGGCATGGCTTTTTGCAGCACACGCTTCACTTTTTTGATTTCTTCCATCAAGTGAAGCTGCGTGGGCAGGCGGCCGGCGGTGTCGGCAAGCACAATGTCGATGCCGCGCGCTTTGGCGGCTTGGACGGCATCAAAACAAACGGCTGCGGAATCGCCTGTGGTTTGCGAAATCACGGTTACGTTGTTGCACTCGCCCCAAGCTTGAAGCTGCTCGCGCGCGGCGGCGCGGAAGGTGTCGCCTGCCGCCAGCAATACGGATTTGCCCTGCGCTTGGAAATATTTGGCAAGTTTGCCGATAGACGTGGTTTTGCCCGCGCCGTTGATACCGGCAAGCATGATGACAAACGGCTCTTTGGTTTCGGGCAAGACCAGCGGTTTTTCCAAGGGCTTAATCAGGTCGTACAAGGCTTCTTTCAACGCGCCGCGCAATTCGTTGCCGTCTTTCAGCCCTTTGAGGCTGACGCGGTCGCGCACGTCTTTCATCAGGTATTCGGTGGCTTCCATGCCCATGTCGCTGGTAATCAACACGGTCTCCAGCTCTTCGTACAAATCTTCGTCGATTTGTCCGCCGCCGAACACGCCGGCCAGCGATTTCGCCATTTTGTCGCGCGATTTGGTCAAACCTTGTTTCAAACGCGCGGCCCAACTGAGCTTGTGTTCTTCAGTTGTCGCAACGGCTTCCGCAACGGCTTCTTGAACTTGCTCGACAGCCTCGCTGACGGTTTCAACAGCCGATTCTTTTGCCGCTTCAAGGTGTTCTTCTACTTTTTCAACTGTTTCAGACGGCATTTCAGCAACGGCTTCTTGAACCTGCTCAACCGCACCGCTGACGGTTTCAACAACAGCTTCTTTTGCCGCTTCGACTTGTTCCGCTGCTTTTTCCGCAACCTCAGCCGCTTCAGACGGCATCTCGGCAACGGCTTTCTTTACTTGTTCAACCGCACCGCCGACGGTTTCGGCAACAGCTTCTTTCGCCGCTTCGACTTGTTCCGCTGCTTTTTCAGCCGCTTCCTCTGCTTCAGACGGCATCTCGGCAACAGTTTCCTTTACCTGTTCAACCGCACTACTGACGGTTTCAACAGCCGATTCGACCTGCCCTTTGACGCTTTCCGTTAAAGATTCAGCATCTTCTTTAATATTTTCAACTATTTGAGCAACTTCAGATTCTACTTTTGCTGCGGTTTCCTGAATTTGAGCCTCCTCTGGAGCCGGAGTTTCCTGTTTTTTCTTGCGACGGAAGAAGCTGAACATTGAATTTTCCTTTTAATTTTAGAAACTTGAAATAGGGAGTATTGTAGCGTATTTTACGCGGCAAGGTTGTCTGAAAATCCGGGCTGTAAGGTTTCGGCATCTCAAACGTCTAATCATACAAACCGTCCACACAGGAAACATCAAAATGAAACCCCGTACTTTCTTTTCCCTTTGCGCCAAGTTCGGCTGCCTGTTTGCGCTGGGTGCTTGTTCGCCCAAAATCGCCGATGCCGAAGCCGCGACCGTGCCGCACACTTTATCCACTTTGAAAACCGCAGACAACCGCCCCGCCGATGTTTATTTGAAAAAAGACAAACCGACGCTGATTAAATTTTGGGCGAGCTGGTGTCCTTTGTGTCTGTCCGAACTGGGACAGACCGAAAAATGGGCGCAAAATGCAAAATTCAGTTCCGCCAACCTGATTACCGTCGCTTCGCCCGGTTTTCTGCACGAGAAAAAAGACGGCGACTTCCAAAAATGGTATGCCGGTTTGAACTATCCCAAGCTGCCCGTCGTTACCGACAACGGCGGCACGATTGCCCAAAGCCTGAACATCAGCGTTTACCCCTCGTGGGCGTTAATCGGTAAAGACGGCGACGTACAGCGCATCGTCAAAGGCAGCATCAATGAAGCGCAGGCATTGGCGTTAATCCGCGACCCGAATGCCGATTTGGGCAGTTTGAAACATTCGTTCTACAAACCCGACACACAGAAAAAGGATTCAAAAATCATGAACACGCGCACCATCTACCTCGCCGGCGGCTGCTTCTGGGGCTTGGAAGCCTATTTCCAACGCATCGACGGCGTGGTTGACGCAGTATCCGGCTACGCCAACGGCAACACGAAAAATCCGAGCTACGAAGACGTGTCCTACCGCCATACGGGACACGCCGAAACCGTCAAAGTGACTTACGATGCCGACAAACTCAGCCTCGACGACATCCTGCAATATTATTTCCGCGTCGTCGATCCGACCAGCCTCAACAAACAAGGCAACGACACCGGCACGCAATACCGCAGCGGCGTGTACTACACCGATCCTACCGAAAAAACCGTCATCGCCGCCGCGCTCAAACGCGAGCAGCAAAAATACAAACTTCCCCTCGTCGTCGAAAACGAGCCGCTGAAAAACTTTTACGATGCCGAGGAATACCATCAGGACTACCTGATTAAAAACCCCAACGGCTACTGCCACATCGATATCCGCAAAGCCGACGAACCGCTGCCGGGCAAAACCAAAACCGCCCCGCAAGGCAAAGGCTTCGACGCGGCGACGTATAAAAAACCGAGCGATGCCGAACTCAAACGCACCCTGACCGAAGAGCAGTATCAAGTGACCCAACACAGCGCGACCGAATACGCCTTCAGCCACGAATACGACCACCTGTTCAAACCCGGCATTTATGTGGACGTTGTCAGCGGCGAACCTTTGTTCAGCTCCGCCGACAAATACGATTCTGGCTGCGGCTGGCCGAGCTTCACGCGCCCGATTGATGCAAAATCCGTTACCGAACACGACGATTTCAGCTACAACATGCGCCGCACCGAAGTGCGCAGCCACGCCGCCGACTCGCACTTGGGACACGTCTTCCCCGACGGCCCGCGCGACAAAGGCGGACTGCGCTACTGCATCAACGGCGCGAGCTTGAAATTCATCCCGCTGGAACAAATGGACGCGGCAGGCTACGGCGCGTTGAAAGGCAAAGTGAAATAAGCCTCGTCGCCGCCTAACCCGACAAAATGCCGTCTGAAACCTGCAATGTTTCAGACGGCATTTTTTATGCGATGGGAATTTGTTCAGACGGCATCGCCGCCGTTTTCAACCAGCCCCGCCAACCTTTCCAACGCAAAGGCGACCGCCTGCGCGCGGACGGATTCGCGGTTGCCGTCAAAACGGCGCATTGCTTCGCAACTTCCGCCCGGAAAGGCAAACCCGAACCAAACCGTGCCGACAGGTTTGCTTTCGCTGCCGCCGCCCGGTCCGGCAATACCGGAAATACCGACGGCGTAATCCGCCTGCGCCACGGCTTTCGCGCCGCGCGCCATCTCATAGACGGTTTGGCGGCTGACCGCGCCGTGTTCGAGCAGGGTTTCGGGCAACACGCCCAAGCGGTCTTCTTTGGCTTTGTTGCTGTATGTTACAAAACTTTGTTCAAACCATTGCGAACTGCCTGCCACACTGGTAAATGCGGCGGCAAGCAGCCCGCCCGTGCAGGATTCGGCACAGCTTACGGTTTCGCGCTTCATGGTCAGGTTTCGGGCGATGGTGTGCAACGCGTCCATTTCCCCCCTCCTTTCAGACGGCGTTTAAGAATTGATGATGTGTATGTCGCGTTGCGGGAACGGGATGTTGATATTGACTTTGCGGAGGTTTTCGACCACTTGTTCGTTCAAGTCGCATTGCAGCGTCCAGCGGTCTGCTTCGTTTGCCCAAGCCCATAATGTGATTTCGATGGCATTGTCGCCCAAGGCGGTGATGTAGGCGGCGGCCTGCCGCTCTTCGTTTTGAACGCACAAGGGGTGTTCGGTGGCGGCTTTCAACACCGCCTCTTTCGCCACTTTCAAATCGCAGTCGTAATCGACGCCGACAACCACTTGGGCGCGGCAAAGCGGCAGGGTGGAACGGTTGACGATGCTATTGCCCATCACCACGCTGTTGGGCAGCACGACTTCTTCGTTGTCGGTCGTCCGCAAAGAAGTCTGCACCATCTTGATTTCCCGGACATGTCCTTCAAAACCGCCGACGCGGATAAAGTCGCCGACTTTGAACGGGCGGAACAGGATAATCAGCGCGCCGGCGGCAAAATTGGACAGCTGGTCTTTCAGGGACAACGCCACCGCCAAACCCGCGCCGCCGATTAAGGCGGTTACGGATGTTGTGGAAACGCCCAATCTGCCCAATGCGGCAATAATCACCAAAATCAATAAGCCGATATTGGCGACATTGCCAAGGAAGCTGATCAGCGTGGCATCGACCTTGGCGCGCGTCATCGCCGCCCTCATCACGGCGACAATGCGTTTCGCCGCCCATTTCCCGATCAGGAAAATAAGCAGCGCGGCGGCGAGGTTCAGCCCGAACGCCCACGCCTTTTCAGCCAGATGCTCCCAACCGGAAGCACTTATCAGGTGTAAAAAATCAAATTGTTTGAAGTCCATTGTTTTTCCTCTCGATCGAACATCCGCCCCGTGCGGCGTAATCGGCACAGGTGTAAAAATGCCGTCTGAAGCCCTGCGGGGCGGTATGTTTGTTTTATTTCAAAACCGTCCTGATCCAACGGGAAACCCATCCGCGCTGGTTCGCATCAATATCGCGCTGCGCGGGGGCGGTGGTGTGCGTCGGGGCTTGGGCGAAGCGGAACACGTCGGGCAGGCGCGTGTTTTTGACGGCGGGGTAAACCCACATTTCGGACGGAACCGCCTGCTGCACTTCCCGACTTTGCAGCCATTGCACCAGTTTTGCCGCCAGCTTCGGCTGTTTCGCGCCCTTCAAGACCGCCGCGCCTTCGACCTGGCGGAATACGCCGCCTTTCAAAAACAGGTTGCCCGTCGGCGGCTCGCTGTATTTGCCTTTAGAAAAATACACTTCCGCCGCCGGGCTGGCGGCATAGCCGACCACCAGCGGATACGCGCCGCCGTTGTGCGAAAAGTCGGTGTAATACGCCTCGCTCCAGCCTTTGGCGACCTTCACGCCGTTCTGCCGCATCTGTGCCCACCATTTGAACGCGCCTTCTTCGCCCATCCCGCTGATGTTCGCCATCAGGAAGCCCAGCCCGGGGGAAGACGTGGCGGGAGACGGCACGACCAATAGGTTTTTATATTCGGGGCGGGTCAAATCCTGCAGGGTTTGCGGCAGGGGCAGCTTTTTGCCCTCAAACCATTTTTTGTCGTAATTAATGGCCACATAGCCGTAATCGACCGCCAAAGCCGAAGGCAGCCCGACCGCGACGGGGGCGGACCCGGGTTGCGCCGCCGCCAAAATACCCATTTCCCGCGTCTTGCCGATATTGGCGTTGTCCAAGCCGTACACCGCGTCGGCGATCGGGTTGGCGCGGCTCAAAATCAGCTTGTTGAGCATTTCGTTCGCGCCGCCCACCTGAATAATCGACACCTTCACATCGTTTGCCCGCTCGAAACGCGCAATCAGCCCTTTGGGCAGGCTGAACGACTTATGCACCGCCAGCCTGACTTCCGTCTGCGCCTGCAGGTATGCCGAAACCGCCAGCAGCGGCAGCAGCCAAATCTTCCGTTTCATTCCGAGTCCTCCTTTATTCGCTGTAAAATAACATCATAACAAATTTTCACGGTTTGAAACGCAAGAAAATCCGACCTTGCAACTATTTAACATCAACAACACGCCGCACAATGCCGGCGCGGTATGCAGAAACTTTGTCAGAACGCCGCCAAAATCATTACAATACCCGCACAAACCCCGAAAATACGAAAGAATGCTATGCGTAAAACCTTCCTTATCATGATGACTGCCGCCGCCCTTTTGTCGGGCTGCGCGTGGGAAACTTATCAAGACGGCAGCGGCAAAACCACCGTCCGTCAAAAATATCCCGCCGGCACGCCCGTTTATTACCAAGACGGCAGCTACTCGAAAAATATGAACTACAACCAATACCGCCCCGAACGCCATGCCGTACTGCCCGACCAAACCGGCAACAACGCCGACGAAGAGTCCCGCCAACACTGGCAAAAACCAAAGTTTCAAAACCGATAAACCTACCCTATGCCGTCTGAAGCCGCTTCAGACGGCATAGCACAGGAAACCGTCATGCCGCAAAACACTTTAAACATCGTCATCCTCGCCGCCGGCAAAGGCACGCGCATGTATTCCAAAATGCCCAAAGTGCTGCACTGCATCGGCGGCAAGCCCATGGTCGAGCGCGTTATCGACACCGCCGCCGCGCTGAATCCGCAAAACATCTGCGTCGTCATCGGACACGGCAAAGAGCAAGTTTTAGACACCGTCAAACGCGACGTCGTCTGGGTCGAACAAACCGAACAGCTCGGCACCGGCCACGCCGTCAAAACCGCCCTACCCCACCTTTCCGCCGAAGGCCGCACGCTGGTGTTGTACGGCGACGTTCCCCTGATTGACGTTGAAACCCTCAAAACCCTGCTCGAAGCCGCAGGCAACGAAGTCGGGCTGTTGACCGACGTGCCCGCCGACCCGACAGGCTTGGGCCGCATCATCCGCGACAGCAACGGCAGTGTAACCGCCATTGTCGAAGAAAAAGACGCCGACACCGCCCAAAAAGCCATCCGCGAAATCAACACAGGCATCCTCGTCCTGCCCAACGCCAAACTCGAAGCTTGGTTGAACAGCCTTTCCAGCAACAACGCCCAAGGCGAATATTATTTAACCGACCTCATCGCCAAAGCCGTTGCAGACGGCATCAAAGTCCATCCCGTCCAAGTGCGCGCTTCCCATCTCGCTGCAGGCGTGAACAACAAACTCCAGCTCGCCGAACTCGAACGCATCTTCCAAACCGAACAGGCGCAAGAATTGCTCAAAGCAGGCGTAACCCTGCGCGATCCGGCACGTTTCGATTTACGCGGCCGTCTGAAACACGGACAAGATGTCGTAATTGATGTGAACTGTATTTTTGAGGGCGAAGTCGAAATCGGCGACAACGTCGAAATCGGCGCAAACTGCGTCATCAAAAACGCCAAAATCGGCGCAAACAGCAAAATCGCCCCCTTCTCCCACCTCGAAGGCTGCGAAGTCGGCGAAAACAACCGAATCGGCCCGTACGCCCGTTTGCGTCCGCAAGCCCACCTTGCAGACGACGTACACGTCGGCAACTTCGTCGAAATCAAAAACGCCGCCATCGGCAAAGGCACCAAAGCCAACCACCTCACCTACATCGGCGACGCCGAAGTCGGCAGCAAAACCAACTTCGGCGCGGGTACGATTATTGCCAACTACGACGGCGTACACAAACACAAAACCGTCATCGGCGACGAAGTGCGCATCGGTTCAAACTGCGTACTGGTTGCCCCTGTCACACTGGGCAACAAAGTAACTACAGGCGCAGGCAGCGCGATTACCCGCAATGTCGAAGACAACAAACTCGCCCTCGCCCGCGCCCGCCAAAACGTCATCGAAGGCTGGGTGAGGCCGGAAAAAGACAAGCGATAAAGCTATGCCGTCTGAAGCCGGTTTCAGGTTTCAGACGGCATCCCAAAAACAAACAGATTCTATTCATTAAGCTAATTATGCTTATTCCTCAATCACAGTCTCCACCACCGAATGAATACTTTTAGGCAATTGCAAAAAAGCATTCCAAGCAATTAAAGCAGTTTTAAAAGTATGCAGCGAACAGCTTAATACTGGATAACCATCTTCTTCATCAAATTCATTGTGGTAAAAAATGACCTTATCATGATGAAATTCTAGGCAAAATTGTTGACCACCGCCATCATCATAAATTTCATTTGGATTATTTTCTATTAATTCTATAATCTTGAAATGCTCATCAATCGTGGATCGATAGTAAATATCGCTCATTAAGGTAGACGTAATGTAATCATATATTCCTACATAATAATCAACCCTATTATCATAGTCATCCAGAATGATACACATTCTAAATGTATCTCCTGATGGAAATTTATCACAAAAGCACTTAATTCTTTTCATCATTAATCTCCTAATTTTTCATAAATATTACTATTCATAAATGGGATATGCTGTTCTATTAGGTTCGGTAAATCCTTCTATTTTAATACCCGATTTACTTGTACCCTGCCATTTATTATCCTTAAGCATTATTCTACTTTCCCAAGCCGAAGTAACTTCTCCGATAAGGACGGCAAACTATGTCATTACCCCCTTGCCCGCAATGCGCCTCCGAATACACCTACGAAGACGGCGGACAATACATCTGCCCCGAATGCGCCCACGAATGGAATGAAACCGAATCCGCCGCCGACCTTGCGGCTCAAGTGCTCGATGCCAACGGCGCGGCGCTGCAAAACGGCGACACCGTCATCCTCATCAAAGACCTCAAGGTAAAAGGCAGCTCGATGGTGATCAAACAAGGTACGAAAGTCAAAGGCATCCGCCTGCAGGAAGGCGATCACAACATCGGCTGTAAAATCGACGGCAGCGTGATGAATTTATAGTGGATTAAATTTAAACCAGTACGGCGTTGCCTCGCCTTGCCGTACTATTTGTACTGTCTGCGGCTTCGTCGCCTTGTCCTGATTTAAATTTAATCCACTATAAAATCCGAATTCGTCAAAAAAGCCTGACCGCCCAAACAGTAAAATGCCGTCTGAACCCCTTATCGGATTCAGACGGCATTTGTCCGTCAGGCAGGTTTATACGCCCAGCAGCCCTTGCCCCAAGAAGCCGCCTTTTTCCACGCCGGGCAAGACGAAGAAATAGCCGCCGCCGAAGGGGCTGATGTATTCTTCCAGCGGTTCGCCGTTGAGGAGGTTTTGCACGAAGATGAATCCGTCGGCAAGGTTTGCCTGATAGCAGACGAACACCAGCCCGACATCAAGCTGTCCGCTTGAGGCGAGTCCGCGCGAATAGCTGTAGGCGCGGCGGAAGAGGCGGTGTTTTTTGAGAAATTCGGGATCGCGCGGATTCGCCAGGCGTATATGGCTGTCTTTGGGCGTGGTATTCCCCTCGGGGTCTTTGGCAAAATCCGGTTGGTCGGCTTCTTTTTTGCCGTCCATCGGCGCGCCGCTGTATTTGCGCCGCCCGAAAATGTCGGTTTGCTCTTGAAGCGGCGTCCTGTCCCAAAACTCGACAAAGTGGCGGATAAGGCGGACTGCCTGATAGCTGCCGTTTTTCGCCCACTCCGGTTCGTCGAGGCTGTTGGCGGCTACACCCGTCCACAAAACCTCATCGGCGGTTTTGGGGTCGGAAACTTTGGGGTTGCCCGTGCCGTCTCGGAAGCCCAACAGGTTGCGCGCCGCCATCGCTCCGGGTTCGGATTTGGGCTGCCACCCGTCGATACTCCAGCGGATAACGGCGGTTTGGGCGGTGTGTTTGATGATGTCGCGCAGGGCGGCTTGGCAGGTTTCGGGGGTGAAGGCGCAGATTTGCAGGCTCAAATCGCCGTCGCACCAGCTTTTTTGCAGCTTATCGTTGGAGAAGTCGCGCATTTCCTGCAAATGAACCGGTTTTTTGTCTTTGAGTCCGAATCGGCCGTCAAACAAGCTGCTGCCCACCCCCACGGTAACGGTCAACCCGTCGGGGTTGAAGGCTTTGCCCAAAATGCCGCTACCGGCTGGCGGAAGTTTGTCGTCGCCGTCTTGGTATTCGCCGCCCTGGGTGAGAAACTCGATGCGGGCGGTCAGTGTGCGGAACAGGTTTTCCAGCTGCTTGGCACTTTGCGCGGTAACGTCGAAGGCGCACATAATGGAAAACGCCTGCTGTGGCGTAACGATGCCTGCCTGATGTTCGCCGTAGCAGGGATAAGCTTGGGGCGAGTGTTGACTTTCGGCGGTGCGTTCGGCGGTTTCACCCTGTTTTTTGCCGCCGAGATAACCTCCGATTGCGCCGACTGCTCCGGCTGCGATCGCAGTTTTAAAGAGAGTGCGCCTGGTCGGTTGTGTCGGGTTGTTCGTACTCATGTTTTATCCTTTGTTTAAACTCTGTATCCGATACAGCGGAACGCGGGGAACGGAAACCTCCGCCTTTTTCAATACCTTTCCGGTTTTGCAGATAAAATTTCAGACGGCATCTGTCGCCAAATGCCGTCTGAACGCTTAAGGCTTATTTCAAACCGAGTATGCCACGAAGTTGGGCAAGGTCTTCGGCAAGCGCGTTAATAGGGGCCTGTAACGCTTTGCGGTCGGCTTCGCTCAGCTTATCGTAGGTTTCGAAACCGTCTTTGGTCCGGTATTTCGCCAGAATTTCGTTGACCTGTTTGAAGTTGGTATCGGTTTTTTCCAACAAGGCTTTGTTTTTGGCCTCAATCAGCGGACGGAACAAATCGACGATTTTTTTCGAACCGTCCACATTGGCTTGGAAGTCGCTCAAATCGGTGTGGCTGTACCGGTCTTCTTCGCCGCTGATTTTACTGCCCGCTACTTCTTCAATCAGTTCAGATGCACCGCCGACCACCTTGCCCGGAGGAAACGCCAATGCGTCGATTTCTTTTTGCAGGGCTTCGACATCAGCCATCAGTTTCGCTGCAATTTCCTTCACGCCGGATACGTCTTTTTCTACCCAAAGGGCGTGTTCGATACGGTGGAAGCCGGTAAACCCGGCATCTTTCGCACCGTCTTTGAAGTCGTCTTCACGCGCATCGATGACGGGGTCGAGTTCGCTGAAAAGCTCGGCAATCGGTTCGATGCGTTCGTAGTGGACGCGGGTGGCGGCAAACAGGGATTTCGCCTTTTCAATGTCGCCTGCTTTGACGGCTTCGGTAAAGGTTTTGGTTTTCGCCACCAGCTCTTTAACCTCGCCTTGAACGTAGGCTTTATAGTCGGCGAGCGGTTGGGACAGTTTTTCCAAATCCGCTTCATTGGCGGTGTCTTTAAAGCCGCTGTCGGTTACCACCAGCTTGCCGCGCGGATTGGTCAAAAGGCCGCAAGTCATTTCGTATTCGCCCGGCAACAGGGTTACGGTCATTTTGTCGGAAAGTCCGGGGGCGATGTTTTCGCGCTCGTCCACCACCATCACGCCTTTCAGGATTTCCCATTCGAGCTTGCGGCCGCTGTCGTTTTTAATGTTGAACACAACCTGTCCGCTCGGTACGGTCAGATTCATCGGTTCACAGGCATTGTCGTTGACGGCGATACTAACCGAACCGCCTTCGTTAGCGGATTGGGTCTCACCGGACGCTGCCGACGCAGCTTTCTCCGCTTCCGGCGGCTGGCAAGCAGTCAAACCTAAGGCAAGCATCACAGACAATGCGGTCAAATTGAGTTTTCTCATTTCAGCTCCTCTTTACGGGTTAAAGTTTCAGACGGCCTACTGCCGCGTAAAAACCAAGTCATGACGGGAATAAGGTACAGCAGCCAAACCAAGGCCTCGCCCTGCGTCGGATGGTCGGTATAGCCGAAAAATCCTCCGAGCAGCACGCCCAACGGACTGTCTTCGTGCAAATATTTTGATGAGTCGAACACAATGTCCTGAAGCGCGTTCCAAATACCTGCTTCATGCAGCGCGCGCAGCGAGCCGGCAAGCAGACCGGCGGCAACGATAATCAGAAACGCCCCCGTCCAACGGAAAAACTTCGCCAGATTCAGGCGCATCCCACCCTGATAAATCAACGCGCCAATCACGGCGGCAGCCAAAACCCCCGCTACCGCACCAGCCGGCATCTGCCACGTCGGGCTCTGTTTGAATACAGCAAGTAGGAAAAAAACGCTCTCCAGACCTTCGCGCGCCACGGCAAGAAACGCCATACCGACCAAGGCCCATCCTTGACCGCTGCCACGGTTCAAGGCCGCCTGCACGGAGTCCTGAAGCTGCTGCTTCATCGAACGCGCCGCCTTTTTCATCCATAAAATCATATAAGTCAGCATCGCGACGGCAACCAAACCGATAATACCGACGACGAACTCCTGCTGCTTCTGGGGAATCTCGCCCGTTGCCGAATGGATGCCGTATCCCAGCCCCAGACACATCAAAGAAGCAAGGACAACCCCGAACCAGACCTTAGGCATCAGTTTGGAATGTCCGGACTGTTTCAAAAAACCCGCAACGATACCGACAATCAGTGCAGCTTCGATACCCTCGCGCAACATAATTAAAAAAGCAACCAGCATAAGTATCAGTTTATAAGTAAATGGACGGTATATTATCAGGACATTTATATGACTTGTAAATAAGAATACAAACTATTTTGCCATATTTTTTTCAAACTACCCCACCGCCGGAAAACTTCAGGGCTGTGTTAAAATCTCCTTTTTCAAACCTTTAAAAAATCAGTTGCTTGAAAATCCGACTCAAGTATCTCAACGTCATTGCCCATTATGAAAAAACACCTGTTTCAAACGGCACTATTCAGCATGGTTGCCGCCATTCTTGCCGCCTGTCAAAGCAAAAGCATCCAACCCCTCCCGATTCCCGATACATCCGTTATTCAAGGCCCCGACCGCCCTGCGGGTACCCCTTTTCCTGTCGGCACTACGGTTTCAGGCGGAGGGGCGGTTTACACGGCGGTTCCTCACGACAGCCTGCCGCACTGGAGCGCGCAAAACTTTACCCAGAGCCTACAGTCTTTCCGGCTTGGCTGCTCAAATTTGAAAAACCGCCAAGGCTGGCAGGATGTGTGCGCCCAAGCCTTTCAAACCCCCGTCCATTCCTTTCAGGCAAAACAGTTTTTTGAACGCTATTTCACGCCGTGGCAGGTTGCAGGCAACGGAAGCCTTGCCGGTACGGTTACCGGCTATTACGAACCGGTGCTGAAGGGCGACGACAGGCGGACGGAACAGGCCCGCTTCCCGATTTACGGCATTCCCGACGATTTTATCTCCGTCCCACTGCCTGCCGGTTTGCGGGGCGGGAAAGCCCTTGTCCGCATCAGGCGGACGGGAAAAAACAGCGGCACAATCGACAATACCGGCGGCACGCATACCGCCGACCTCTCCCAATTCCCTATCACCGCGCGCACAACAGCAATCAAAGGCAGGTTTGAAGGAAGCCGCTTCCTCCCTTACCACACGCGCAACCAAATCAACGGCGGCGCGCTTGACGGCAAAGCCCCCATCCTCGGCTATGCCGAAGACCCCGTCGAACTTTTTTTCATGCACATACAAGGCTCAGGCCGTCTGAAAACTCCGTCTGGCAAATACATCCGCATCGGCTATGCCGACAAAAACGAGCATCCCTATGTTTCCATCGGAAAATACATGGCGGATAAGGGTTACCTCAAACTCGGGCAAACCTCCATGCAGGGCATTAAATCTTATATGCAGCAAAACCCGCAACGCCTCGCCGAAGTTTTGGGGCAAAACCCCAGCTATGTCTTTTTCCGCGAGCTTGCCGGAAGCAGCAATGACGGCCCCGTCGGCGCACTGGGCACGCCGTTGATGGGGGAATATGCCGGCGCAGTAGACCGGCACTATATTACCTTGGGCGCGCCCTTATTTGTCGCCACCGCCCATCCGGTTACCCGCAAAGCCCTCAACCGCCTGATTATGGCGCAGGATACCGGCAGCGCGATTAAAGGCGCGGTACGCGTGGATTATTTCTGGGGTTACGGAGACGAAGCGGGGGAAACGGCAGGTAAAATGAAAGAACTAGGTTACGTCTGGCAGCTTCTGCCCAACGGTATGAAGCCTGAATACCGGCCGTAAACCGGCAAACAATGCCGTCTGAAGCCCATACCGACCAATCGGGCGCATTAAGGCGAAGTTTTGCGATACCTCCGGCACAAGCCGGCTGGACAAAATGCTTTTTTTATTTGACGGAATGGATTTCCGCCCGAACGGAAATACCCCCCTTGCAAACGATCGGAATCGGACGGGTATTCAAACGCGTCCGAACAAAAAAAGCGGACATTCCTGCCCGCCCGTACCGGTACGGAAACCACACATCCGATTCGGACGGCGGCATCCTCCCTGTTGTCCTACGCTAAAACAACAATGTCGGTTTGCCGTTGCATTTGATTTCTTTTTCCAATTCGTCAAACTCGGCTTCAAACCGCCGTTTCAACTGCTCGATCGCCGCCTGATGCTGCTGATCCGTTTGGTTTGACGGCAACGCCTTTTGCGCGTCGAGGTATGCCTGTACTGTTTGTCCGCACTTTTTCTGGTGGGCGATGATTTTGTCCTTCATCGCCGCATCGGTTTTGACATACTGCCTGCGTTCGACATACAGCTCTTTCCCGTCGTCGGAAAGTTTGATCGGGATTTCCCCTATCCCCGTGTTTATCGAAAGCTCGCCGTCTTTTTCAGACAAAAGCATAGATTCTTCCTTACCTGTAACCACGTTGATTTTATTAAGGAAGTAATTGCCTTTTTCTTTTTTGACGACAATCATACCCTCTTTTTTGTCCGATTTTTCGCGCCAATAACCCTCGTAACTACCGGCATCCTTGCCGCAGCCCGCCAACACCGCCGCCACGCCGACGGCCAAAAGCATTTGTTTCATTTCCATACTCCTTTAACATTAAGACCAAGCGAGTATATTGTTTTTTTTTTTCAGCTTGTCAATATTGATTTGCAAAAACTATAGTGGATTAACAAAAATCAGAACAAGGCGACGAAGCCGCAGACAGTACAGATAGTACGGAACCGATTCACTTGGTGCTTCAGCACCTTAGAGAATCGTTCTCTTTGAGCTAAGGCGAGGCAACGCCGTACTGGTTTTTGTTAATCCACTATATAAACCGGCGGCAGGCAATGCCGTCTGAACGCCCATCCCGGTCAGGCGGGGAAATCCCTCCTTTTTTGAGCAAGCCCAAGCCTTCAGACGGCATTTTGCTGTTTTCCGACACTAGGCGGTTTATAATCCGAAGCGGAAGGTGCGGCACGGGAGCCGTCCGCATCTGTTTTTTTTCAACCGGATACTAAGGAACAGTTATGTGCGGTATCGTCGGCGCCATCCGCGCCCATCACAACGTCGTCGATTTTCTGACCGACGGCCTCAAACGCCTCGAATACCGGGGTTATGATTCATCAGGTATTGCCGTCAACACCGACGGCAAAATCAAACGCGTGCGCCGCGTCGGACGCGTGCAGCTTATGGAGGACGCGGCACGCGAAAAAGGCATCAGCGGCAGCATCGGCATCGGGCATACGCGCTGGGCGACACACGGCGGCGTTACCGAGCCGAACGCCCACCCGCACATCAGCGGCGGTATGATTGCGGTCGTCCACAACGGCATCATCGAAAACTTTGAAAGCGAACGCAAACGCTTGGAAGGTTTGGGATACCGTTTTGAATCTCAAACAGATACCGAGGTCATCGCACACGGCATCAATCACGAATACGCGCAAAACGGCGGCAGGCTGTTTGAAGCGGTACAGGAAGCGGTCAAACGTTTCCACGGCGCATACGCCATCGCGGTTATTGCCCAAGACAAGCCTGATGAATTAGTTGTGGCGCGTATGGGCTGCCCGCTTTTGGTCGCTTTGGGCGACGATGAAACCTTTATCGCTTCGGACGTATCCGCCGTCATCGCCTTTACGCGCCGCGTGGCGTACCTCGAAGACGGCGACATCGCGCTGCTGGCTTCAGACGGCATCAAAAGGCTGACCGATAAAAACGGCCTGCCTGCCGAACGCAAAGTCAAGGTATCCGAACTCTCGCTCGCCTCTTTGGAGCTAGGCCCGTACAGCCACTTTATGCAAAAAGAAATCCACGAGCAGCCGCGCGCGATTGCGGACACGGCGGAAGTTTTCCTCGACGGCGGTTTCATCCCCGAAAACTTCGGCAAAAACGCCAAAAGCGTGTTTGAAAGCATCCGCAGCGTCAAAATCCTTGCCTGCGGCACTTCCTATTACGCCGCGCTGACCGCCAAATATTGGTTGGAATCCATCGCCAAAATCCCGGCCGATGTCGAAATTGCCAGCGAATACCGATACCGCAGCGTGATTGCCGATCCCGACCAACTGGTCATTACCATTTCCCAATCCGGCGAAACGCTGGACACGATGGAGGCTTTGAAATACGCCAAATCCTTGGGACACCGCCACAGCCTCTCCATCTGTAACGTGATAGAATCCGCCCTGCCGCGCGAAAGCAGCCTCGTGCTTTATACCCGTGCCGGTGCGGAAATCGGCGTCGCCTCGACCAAAGCATTTACCACGCAACTGGTCGCGCTGTTCGGTTTGGCGGTAACGCTGGCGAAGGTACGCAGTTTGGTTTCTGAAAAAGACGAGGCGCGTTACACCGAAGAACTCCGCCAGCTTCCCGGCAGCGTGCAGCACGCTTTGAACCTCGAACCTCAAATTGCCGCTTGGGCGCAACAGTTTGCCAAGAAAACCAGCGCGCTGTTTTTGGGGCGCGGCATCCATTACCCGATTGCCCTCGAAGGCGCGTTGAAGCTGAAGGAAATCACCTACATCCACGCCGAAGCCTATCCTGCCGGCGAACTGAAACACGGGCCGCTTGCCTTGGTGGACGAAAACATGCCCGTCGTCGTCATCGCGCCCAACGACAGCCTGTTGGACAAAGTCAAAGCCAATATGCAGGAAGTCGGCGCACGCGGCGGCGAACTTTTCGTCTTTGCCGACCTCGACAGCAATTTTAATGCCACCGAAGGCGTGCACGTTATCCGCGCGCCGCGCCATGTCGGAGAATTATCCCCCGTCGTGCATACTATCCCCGTGCAGCTCCTTTCCTACCATGTCGCCCTCGCGCGCGGCACGGATGTGGACAAGCCGCGCAACCTGGCGAAATCCGTTACGGTCGAATAAGTCCGGATAGTTTGCGAACATGCCGTCTGAAGCCTGATTTTTCAGGCTTCAGACGGCATTTACGGTATAATTCCCCTTTACTATCTATCCCCAAAAGCATAAACCATGACACGCAAAATCCTCGTTACCTCCGCCCTGCCCTATGCCAACGGCAGCATCCACCTCGGACACATGGTCGAACACATCCAAACCGACGTTTGGGTGCGCTTCCAAAAACTGCGCGGCCACGAATGCTACTACTGCTGCGCCGACGACACTCACGGCACGCCCGTAATGCTTGCCGCGCAAAAACAAGGCATCGCGCCCGAAGACATGATTGCCAAAGTGCGCGAAGAACACCTCGCCGACTTTACCGGTTTCAGCATCGGCTACGACAATTATTACAGCACCCATTCCCCTGAAAACAAACAGTTTTCCCAAGACATTTACCGCGCGCTGAAAGCCAACGGCAAAATCGAAAGCCGCGTCATCGAGCAGCTTTTCGACCCCGAAAAACAAATGTTCCTGCCCGACCGCTTCGTCAAAGGCGAATGCCCCAAATGCCACGCCCAAGACCAATACGGCGACAACTGCGAAGTCTGCGGCACGACCTATTCCCCGACCGAGCTGATCAACCCGTATTCCGCCGTTTCCGGTGCCAAACCCGAATTGCGCGAATCCGAACACTTCTTCTTTAAGCTGGGCGAGTGTGCCGATTATTTAAAAGAATGGACTTCCGGTAACAATCCACACGACGGCAAACCCCATCTGCAACCAGAAGCCCTCAACAAAATGAAAGAATGGCTGGGCGAAGGCGAAGAAACCACCCTGTCCGACTGGGACATTTCCCGCGATGCGCCGTATTTCGGTTTCGAAATCCCCGACGCGCCGGGCAAATACTTCTACGTCTGGCTGGACGCGCCCGTCGGCTACATGGCGTCGTTTAAAAACCTGTGCGACCGCATCGGCATCGATTTTGACGAATACTTCAAAGCCAATAGCCAAACCGAGATGTACCACTTCATCGGCAAAGACATCCTCTATTTCCACGCCCTGTTCTGGCCCGCCATGCTGCATTTCTCCGGCCACCGCGCCCCGACCGGCGTGTACGCACACGGCTTTTTGACCGTGGACGGACAAAAAATGTCCAAATCGCGTGGCACCTTCATCACCGCCAAATCCTATCTGGAACAAGGCCTAAACCCCGAGTGGATGCGCTACTACATCGCTGCCAAGCTCAACAGCAAAATCGAAGACATCGATTTGAACCTGCAAGACTTTATTTCGCGCGTAAACAGCGACCTTGTCGGCAAATACGTCAACATCGCCGCCCGCGCCTCAGGTTTCATTGCCAAACGCTTTGAAGGTCGTCTGAAAGACGTTGCCGACAGCGCATTGCTGGCAAAACTGACCGCACAAAGCGAAGCCATTGCCGAGCAATACGAAAACCGCGAATACGCCCGCGCCCTGCGCGACATCATGGCCTTGGCAGACATTGTCAACGAATACGTTGATGCCAACAAACCTTGGGAACTCGCCAAACAAGAAGGCCAAGACGCACGCCTGCACGAAGTATGCAGCGAGTTCATCAACGCCTTCACCATGCTGACCGCCTACCTCGCCCCCGTATTGCCGAAAGTGGCCGAAAACGCCGCCAAATTCCTGAATTTGGAAGCCATCACTTGGGTAAATACACGCAAAACCTTGGGCGAACACGCCATCAACAAATACGAACATTTAATGCAACGAGTGGAGCAAAAACAAGTGGATGATTTGATCGAAGCCAACAAACAAAGCATCGCCGCCGCAGCTGCGCCTGCCGCCGAAGAGAGCAAATACGAAAAAGTCGCCGAACAGGCCAGCTTCGACGACTTCATGAAAATCGACATGCGCGTCGCCAAAGTATTGAACTGCGAAGCCGTCGAAGGCAGCACCAAACTTTTGAAATTCGACCTCGATTTCGGTTTTGAAAAACGCATCATCTTCTCCGGCATCGCCGCGTCTTACCCAAATCCTGCCGAATTGAACGGCCGTATGGTCATCGCCGTCGCCAACTTCGCCCCGCGCAAAATGGCAAAATTCGGCGTATCCGAAGGCATGATTTTGAGTGCCGCCACGGCAGACGGGAAACTGAAGCTCTTAGATGTGGATACAGGCGCGCAACCGGGCGACAAAGTCGGTTAAGTAGAAATATCAAAAAAATGCCGTCTGAACCCTTTGGGCGTTCAGACGGCATTTTTTTCGCAATCCCAATAAAATCAAACCACCCGATTTTGCGCCTCGCCTTTCACAAAGGCGTTAATGTTCGCCAACAATATATCGAACAGCCTGTCCAGCGCTTCACGACTTGCCCACGCGGTATGCGGCGTAACAATCAGATTAGGAAGGCGGGCCTTCAACAGGGGATTACCACCCCTCGGCGGTTCCTCCGTCAAAACATCGACACCTGCCCCGCCAATCTGCCCGTATTTGAGTGCGGCAACCAGCGCGTTTTCATCCACCAGCCCGCCGCGCCCGCAATTGATCAAAACCGCGCCGGGCTTCATCTGCTGTAATTCGTTTTCGCCTATCATATTTTCAGTTTGGGCGTTTAGCGGACAGTGCAGCGACAACACATCAGCAGCCCGTACCGCATCTTCAAAGGAAACATAGCCTTCACGCACAGCGGGCGCGTGTTTGTGTTCGGCAAACACCACTCTCATACCGAACGCCTGTGCGTATCCGGCCAGCGTCCGTCCGATATTGCCGCGTCCGAAAACCGCCAGCGTTTTACCGTTCAAATCCCGAATAGGCGCGCCGTAATGGTAGAAAAACGGCGACTTTTCCCATAATCCTGCCGCGACATCACGCTGATAGGCAGGCAAATTCCGCATCAACGCAATCATCAGCATAAAGGCGTGTTCCGCAACCGATTCGTTTCCGTAGGCGCGGACATTGCATACCGCAACGCCCGCCGCCTTCGCCGCCTCAATATCGACATTGTTCACACCGGTCGCACTGACGGCAATCAATTCAAGTTGCGGAGCGTGTGCAATGATATCCGCTGAAATCATCACTTTATTGGTGATGATAATATGCGCGTCGCGCACCCGTCCTGCCGTTTCCGCAGCATCTGTCGTACCGTAAACCGCAAGCTCGTGTGGGAAATCGAAGTGAAAAGTCCGACCGGGTAAAGTATCCGCATCCAATACGACTACTTTCTTCTGATTCATAATTTTTATCCCTATTTAGAAAATGATTTATTTACACTAACAGCAAATAGCAAATTTAAACCGCACAGCCTTATGATAATCTTTATCATCCCTCCGTCAATGTCCAATCCGAGAGATGATGATGCTTAAAACCCTGACTTTTGCCGCACTGCATTTCAGCACCGCCTTCAGTATAACCTACAGCGAGCTGCCGACGGCTTCGGCGCTGCTGCCATCCTGCACCTGCGTGCTGCGGCTGCGGGCACAATCAGAGCCGAACCGAAACCGAGCAGCAGGCTGAAAGCCAGCGTGCCCAAATGCAAACGACAGCCTGAATGGGGTTTCGGGCTGCCTTTAATCTGCATTATGGAATCATGATTAGCCATACGGTTTTTCTGTTTTTTGCTTTTCTTCTTTAAACCATTGTTCAAAAATATTACCCGGTGTTAAATCATCTCTATGCGAGAAAATTTTTTCATATGAATAATTAGCGGATGCTTTCTGATTTACATTGTCATATATGAGTTTCAACTGAGTTGGAATTTCCTGATGATTCTCGGCAAAGACAGAGCATAGTTCCGAATAATCTTCCATTCCAAGATTAAGAAACTGCCATTGAATCTCTTTTGTATTAAAAGACTCCTTTCTCATAATTTTATTATCCACTTTAAAAAAAGCATCAAAAGACAATACGTTTCTTTCCCTTGCACCATATATATAGACAGCGGTAACCCCCTCTCCTGAAAATTCAAGTGCCAAGCTAAGCATACGTTTTTGTATTTCTGATATCTTATCTTCAAATTTCATTTTTACTTTCCTGTGTTGTAAATCTTTTCAACTTTTTTAATGCCATCAATTTCATATTGAATAACAAAATGATCTGGCCTTAAACTATTTCCCTTGTATTGTATATCGACATTTACCGTTACGCGTTTCTTTTCCATTAATGCATTTGCCCATTCATTTTCTAGAATTTTATAATTGCTTAAATTAACTCCGCTAAGCTGGGATACCAGATTATCCAACTTTGGAGACCCGCCAAATCTATCTCCCGCCAAATGACCAGCATGATCACCACTGAGTTTTCCCGGAGTATTAGGGTTATGATGAAGCCTGTCGGAAAACCCTGACTTTTGCCGCACTGCATTTCAGCACCGCCTTCAGTGTAACCTATGTACTGACGGGCAGTATAGGCGTATCGGGGGCGGTCGCGCTGGTCGAGCCCCTAATCAACACCGTCGTTTTCTATTTCCATGAAAAAGCATGGAACCTTTACGAAAAAAATAAAACAGTCCAACAAATACAGCCGTTTCAGCTGCACCGGTGCAGCTGACGTTTGAGCGGCATTTGACTTCGCCGGACGGTATGTTACCCTTGCCGTTTTGACCAACAAGCAACGAAAGGACAGATATGGGCAGCCTGATTATTAAAGATTTGCAGGAAGGCTTCGGCAAAGAGGCGGTAAAGGGTAAAGAAATCACCGTCCACTACACCGGCTGGCTGGAAAACGGAACCAAATTTGACTCCAGCCTCGACCGTCGCCAACCGCTGACCATCACGCTCGGCGTCGGACAAGTTATCAAAGGTTGGGACGAAGGCTTCGGCGGCATGAAGGAAGGCGGCAAACGCAAGCTGACCATCCCTTCGGAAATGGGTTACGGCGCACACGGTGCCGGCGGTGTGATTCCCCCGCACGCCACTTTGATATTTGAAGTCGAGCTGTTGAAAGTGTACGAATAAAGCTGCCTGACCCATGCCGTCTGAAACACAAACAAAGCGTTTCAGACGGCATTTTGTTTTAAATAAAACATCCGTATTGGCAAATACTATGGAAAAACATAGCCTGTTTTTCCGGTTTTATCGTATCATTCCACAACTTACCCCATTGATAAGGAAGCGGTTTATGCTGCAAAGAACTTTGGCGAAATCCATCAGCGTTACCGGAGTCGGCCTGCATTCCGGCGAACGGGTCGCACTGACCCTGCATCCCGCACCTGAAAACAGCGGGATTTCATTCCGCCGCACGGATTTGGAAGGGGAAATGGGCGGGCAAATCAAACTGACCCCTTATTTGATCAACGATACCCGCCTTTCATCCACCATCGTTACCGACAAAGGCGTGCGCGTCGGCACAATCGAACACATTATGTCCGCGCTGTCCGCCTACGGTATCGACAATGCGCTGATTGAGCTGAACGCGCCCGAAATCCCGATTATGGACGGCTCCAGCCTGCCGTTTATTTACCTTTTGCAAGATGCGGGCGTAGTCGATCAAAAGGCGCAAAAGCGTTTTTTGAAAATCCTCAAGCCTGTCGAAATCAAAGAAGCGGGCAAATGGGTACGATTTACGCCGTACGACGGCTTTAAGGTAACGCTGACCATCGAATTCGACCATCCGGTTTTCAACCGCAGCTCTCCCACTTTTGAAATCGATTTTGCAGGTAAATCCTACATCGATGAAATCGCACGCGCGCGCACCTTCGGCTTTATGCACGAAGTGGAAATGATGCGCGCCCACAATCTGGGATTGGGCGGCAATCTGAACAACGCCATCGTGATTGACGACACGGATGTTCTGAATCCTGAAGGCTTGCGCTATCCCGATGAGTTTGTGCGCCATAAAATCCTTGATGCCATCGGAGATTTGTATATCGTCGGACACCCGATTGTCGGCGCGTTTGAAGGCTACAAATCGGGACACGCCATCAACAACGCACTCTTGCGCGCGGTTTTAGCAGACGAAACGGCTTACGAATGGGTGGAATTTTCCGACAGCGATGATTTGCCCGACGCATTTCACGAGCTGAACATCAGAAATTGTGGATAACGCTCCATTTTCCAAACAAATGCCGTCTGAATCGATAAAATACCCGCTTCAGACGGCATTTTTATATATGTACCCCCCATCCGAAACTTTACTTATACACAATTAACTAAAAGCTATATGATTGAAATATTATGAGATTTACCCACAAACCTCATTTTCTCCACCACTTATACACAAATCCGGATGCACACTCTGCCAATATGCAGAAAAAAAGACATTCGTGCCGTCAACTTACTATTCCCACAAGTTCCAAACACATTTCCCTCTCAAATCTCCACAGTATTCCCGTTCTTAAAGGCGCCGGCAGCCATTCGGTAAAGAAAAGTAGGATGCCATCTGCACAACAAGCAAACTATCCACAAAACCAATCCTTCACGAAAAACAATCCACAGGCATGCACAAAAGGGAATCCGCCTTACCGACACCCTTTTAAAACGGAAATCCCAATGATTTTTAAAATAAAAAAAAAGTTACCCACAGAAAATTTTTCATATCAATATAATCATCGTTTTATTATTTAAATTTTATATTTTATTTATAACCCTTCAGGGGAACGCCACAGTAAAGCGTAAAGGCATCTTTTCAAAAAATTAAAAAGTTAAGGATTGTTAAACAAGTGTAAATCAGGTAGAGTTACAGTCGATAAATTAAATCTATAACGGAGCTTCCTGCAATGAAAGGCGATATTGGCGTAATCGGTTTGGCGGTTATGGGTCAAAACCTGATTTTGAATATGAACGATTGCGGATTTAAGGTTGTCGCCTACAACCGGACAACCAGTAAAGTGGACGAATTTTTAAACGGCGCGGCTAAGGGAACGGATATTGTCGGCGCGAATTCCCTGCAAGACTTGGTCGATAAGCTGGCAAAACCGAGAAAAATCATGATGATGGTTCGCGCAGGTTCGGTGGTTGACGACTTTATTGAACAACTGCTTCCGTTGTTGGAAGAAGGCGACATCCTTATCGACGGCGGCAATGCCAATTATCCCGACACGACACGGCGGACACATTACCTTGCTGGAAAAGGGATTTTGTTTGTCGGCGCGGGCGTATCCGGCGGCGAAGAAGGCGCGCGGCGCGGGCCGTCCATTATGCCGGGCGGGGATAAGCGCGCTTGGGAAGCGGTCAAACCGATTTTTCAGGCGATTGCCGCCAAAACGCCGCAGGGCGAACCGTGTTGCGACTGGGTCGGCAAGGACGGCGCGGGACATTTTGTCAAAATGGTGCATAACGGTATCGAATACGGCGATATGCAGTTGATTTGCGAAGCGTACCAGTTTATGAAAGACGGTTTGGGACTGTCCTACGACGAAATGCACCGCGTGTTTGCCGAGTGGAACAAAACCGAGCTGGATTCTTATCTGATTGAAATTACGGCGGCAATTTTGGCGTACAAAGACGAGGGCGGCGAACCGCTGGTCGAAAAAATCCTCGATACGGCGGGGCAGAAAGGCACGGGCAAATGGACGGGCATCAACGCCTTGGATTTGGGCATCCCGCTGACGCTGATTTCCGAGGCGGTGTTCGCCCGCTGCGTTTCGTCGTTCAAAGAACAGCGCGTCCGGATGGGCGGACTGTTTGCGCGGCAGGCGTTGCCGGTCGGCGGCGACAAAAAACAATGGGTCGGCGATTTGCGCCAAGCCCTGCTCGCCTCCAAAATTATTTCGTATGCCCAAGGCTTTATGCTGATTCGGGAAGCGGGCGAAAGCTACGGCTGGGATTTGGACTACGGCAACACTGCGCTGCTGTGGCGTGAAGGCTGTATTATCCGCAGCGCGTTTTTGGGCAATATCCGCGATGCCTATGAAAACAATCCCGATTTGGTGTTCTTGGGTGTGGATCAGTATTTCAAAAATATTTTGGAAAACTGCCTGCCGGCATGGCGCAAGGTGGTTGCCAAGGCGGTCGAATGCGGCATCCCTATGCCCTGCATGGCTTCGGCGATTACGTTCTTGGACGGCTACACGACCGAACGTCTGCCTGCCAACCTCTTGCAGGCACAGCGCGACTACTTCGGCGCGCACACTTACGAGCGCACCGACAAACCGCGCGGCGAGTTTTTCCATACCAACTGGACGGGCAAGGGCGGAGATACCGCTTCGACAACCTACGATATTTGATTCCGTTGCCGAAATGCCGTCTGAACCGTTCAGACGGCATTTGTTTTGCAGGAAATAGAAAGATGTTCCAATGGCTTTATGATGTATTGTGGCTGCTTGCGCCGATATGGATACGGCGTTATTTGGACAAACGCTCCGGAAGTGCCCCGGCATATCGGGCGCATCGGGACGAGCGTTTCGGCAAGCCGTATCCGAATCCCATTACCGGCGCGGTTTGGATACACGCCGTTTCGGTCGGAGAAACGCGTGCCGCCCAGTCCTTGATACGCGAGTTGCGGCGGCGTTTTCCCGATGCGCCGCTGCTGATGACGCAGATGACCCCGACGGGGCGGGAAACCGCGCAAGTTCTGTTTCCCGATGCGCAATGCCGCTATCTTCCGTATGACAAAAAAACGTGGGTACGGCAGTTTTTGCGCGAACACCGCCCGATGTTCGGCATTTTGATGGAAACCGAAATCTGGCCCAACCTGATGAGGGAATGCCGGCGCGCGGGTGTGCCGCTGTTTTTGGCGAATGCGCGGCTGTCGGAAAAATCGTTGAACGGTTATCTGAAAGTCCGCCGCCTGATCCGTCCTGCCGCCGCTTCGCTGACGGGTTGTCTGGCGCAGACGGAGGCGGATGCGGCGCGGTTGGCGAAATTGGGCGCGGCATCCGTGCAGGTGTGCGGCAATACCAAATACGACCTGATGCCGTCTGAACAGATGAAAACGCTGGCGGGGCAGTTTGAAAAACGCATCGGAGGCCGACCGGTTGCCGTGTGCGGCAGCACGCGCGTTTATCGGGGCGAAGACGAGGCGGAGAAACTGCTGGCGGCGTGGCAACAATATCGCGGCGATGCCCTGCTGGTCGTCGTGCCGCGCCATCCCGAGCATTTTCAGACGGCATTTGAAACGGCAAAACGCTTCGGGTTTAAGGTTCAGCGGCGCAGCGACGGTTTGCCGGTCGAACCCGATACGCAGGTGTGGATAGGCGACAGTATGGGCGAGCTGTATGCGTATTACCTGTGCGCTGATGTCGCTTTTGTCGGCGGCAGTCTGGTCGATTCGGGCTGTCAGAACATCATCGAACCGCTTTCCTGCGGCGTTCCGACGATATTCGGCTTTTCGACCTACAATTTTTCCGAAGCCTGCCGGCACGCCTTGGCATCGGGTGCGGCGGTTCAAGTCGAATCGGCGGATGCGTGGCGTGAAGCCGTTGAAAAAACCTTATCGTCCGAGGGGGGCGGAATGCAGATGCAGGCGCGCGTGGACGGCTTTATCGCACAACATCGCGGAGCGAGCGTGAGAATCGCCGAGGCGGTGCGGGAAGCGGTATGCGGACATCGGGGGCGATAGTGATACAATCCGTATCCGAGTTTTCCGGTTGGAGCATCGTATGAGTATTTATGCCGTCGCGCACATCATCCACCTGTATTGCGCCATCGCCTTTGTCGGCGGCGTGTTTTTTGAAGTGCTGGTTTTGTCCGTCCTGCATACGGGACGGGTGTCGCGCGAGGCGCGGCGCGAAGTGGAAAAGGCAATGTCTTACCGCGCCGTCAGGGTGATGCCGTTTGTGGTCGGACTGCTGTTCGCCAGCGGCATCGTGATGGCGGCAAACCGCTACCTTCCTATATTGGGCGAACCGTTTGCCACTTCCTTCGGTACGATGCTGACGCTGAAAATCCTGTTGGCGTTCAGCGTGTTGGCGCACTTCGCCATCGCCGTCGTCAAAATGGTGCGTTCCACACTGACGGTCGGTTGGTCGAAATACATACACGCCGTCGTCTTTACCCATATGCTGCTGATTGTGTTTTTGGCAAAAGCGATGTTTTATATCAGTTGGTAGCACAACTACATTTCAAATCAGGAGATTGAACCATGACAGAATATCCCGGCATCGGGTCGCCGTTGTTTTACGGCGTTTTTTTTGCGGCAGTGCTGGTCATGATTGCCTTGGATATGTTTTCGCTGAAGAAAAACGGTAGCCATAAAGTCGGCGTCAAAGAAGCCTTGGCATGGAGCGGCTTGTGGGTTGCCGTATCCTGCCTGTTCGCGGGCTGGCTGTATTTCGAACTCGCCGGCAATCCCGGCTACGGCGCGGCAGTCGCAAAAGAAAAAGTATTGGAATTCTTTACCGGCTACATTTTGGAAAAATCGTTGGCAGTCGATAATATTTTCGTGTTCCTGATGATATTCGGCTACTTCAAAGTCGCACCGCAGTTTCAGCACCGCGTGCTGCTGTACGGCGTATTGGGCGCATTGGTATTGCGCACCGTCATGATTTTCGTCGGCGCGGCACTGGTTCGGCAGTTCGAGTGGATTCTGTATCTGTTCGGCGCGTTCCTGCTCTATACCGGCATACACATGATGAAGCCCGAAGGCGATGAGGAAGGGGATTTGGCAAACAGCAGGCTGCTGAATGCCGTCAAGAAAGTCGTTCCGGTCGGCACGGAATTTCACGGCGAGAAATTTTTTACCGTCGAAAACGGCAAAAAAATCGCCACGCCGCTGTTTTTGGTGCTGGTCATGATTGAATTGAGCGATGTCGTGTTTGCCGTGGACAGTATTCCCGCCGTCTTTGCCGTTACCACCGATCCGTTTATCGTGCTGACCTCCAATATTTTCGCTATTTTGGGTTTGAGGGCGATGTATTTCCTGCTGGCGGATGTGGCGGAACGCTTTATCTTCCTGAAATACGGCTTGGCATTCGTGTTGAGTTTTATCGGTGTGAAAATGCTGGTAATGCATTGGGTGCATATCCCGATTTCCGTTTCGCTGTCGGTCGTCTTCGGCGCGTTGGGTGCATCGATACTGACCTCGTTAATTTATACGAAAAAACAGCTTGATAAATAAAATGCCGTCTGAACGCCGACAAAATGGTTGACAGCATCAGGCTTGATGTATAGAATTTTGAACTTGTCGGGTCGTTAGCTCAGTCGGTAGAGCAGCGGACTTTTAATCCGTTGGTCGAGCGTTCGAATCGCTCACGACCCACCAGATAAAATAAAAAAGCCGAGCTTTAAAGCTCGGCTTTTTTATTTGTTTCTTTAATGTAATGCTAAAAATAGCCGGTATTTCACCAAATTCTTTTCAGTACAACGTATCGGCGGTAAAAATCCTTTATAATTCTGCCATTCGGAAAATATACCTTATTCAGGGAGATACCTCCCGAGATTATCATGGAAGAATAAACGTGGATAAACTGAAAATCTCCGCAAACGGGCCGCTCAACGGCGAAATTACAGTTTCCGGTGCAAAAAATGCAGCTTTACCGCTGATGTGTGCTGGCTTGCTGACATCAGGTACGCTCCGCCTGAAAAACGTCCCCATGCTGGCTGATGTCAAAACCACGCAAAAACTGCTTCAAGGGATGGGCGCACGTGTTCTGACCGACAATATCAGCGAATTTGAAATCAACGGAGGTACGGTAAACAATACCTGCGCCCCTTACGAATTGGTCAGAACCATGCGCGCCTCAATTTTGGTACTCGGCCCTACGCTGGCGCGTTTCGGCGAGGCGCAAGTCAGCCTGCCGGGCGGCTGCGCCATCGGTTCGCGCCCCGTCGATCAGCATTTGAAAGGCTTGGAAGCGATGGGGGCGGAAATCGTCATCGAACACGGTTACGTCAAAGCCAAAGGCAAACTCAAAGGTACGCGCGTGGCGATGGATGTCGTTACCGTCGGCGGCACGGAAAACCTGCTGATGGCGGCGACGCTGGCGGAAGGTACGACGGTTTTGGAAAACTGCGCCATTGAGCCTGAAGTGGTCGATTTGGCGGAATGCCTGGTCAAAATGGGCGCGAAAATCAGCGGCATCGGTACGTCCACGATGGTTGTGGAAGGCTCGGACGAGCTGCACGGCTGCGAACACAGCGTCGTCCCCGACCGGATTGAAGCAGGGACGTTCCTGTGCGCGGTGGCGATAACCGGCGGCAGGGTGGTTTTGCGGAATGCCGCGCCGAAAACGATGGAAGTGGTGTTGGACAAACTGGTTGAGGCAGGTGCGGTGATTGAGGCGGGCGACGATTGGATCGCCATCGATATGCGGCAGCGTCCGAAGGCGGTGGACATCCGTACGGTCGTCCACCCCGGCTTCCCCACGGATATGCAGGCGCAGTTTATGGCATTGAATGCCGTGGCGGAGGGAAGCTGCCGCGTGGTGGAAACGATTTTTGAAAACCGCTTTATGCACGTCCCCGAGTTGAACCGGATGGGGGCGAACATTACAACCGAGGGCAATACGGCATTTGTGCAGGGTGTGGAACAGCTTTCCGGCGCGGTCGTCAAGGCGACGGATTTGCGCGCGTCCGCAAGCCTCGTTATCGCCGGTTTGGCGGCACGCGGCGAAACCGTGGTCGAACAGATTTACCACTTGGATCGCGGTTATGAAAATATTGAAAAAAAACTCGGCAGCGTCGGCGCGAACATCGAGCGCGTATCCGGCTGATCGGGTTGCGATGCCGTCTGAAGGCTTCAGACGGCATCAATTGTTTCTGTATCGCAAACACTGATTGAAAAGGACTGATTATGGCATTTTTAAAACTGACCGAACAAAACGTGCAGGGCAAAACCGTCCTCATCCGCGCCGATATGAACGTGCCGTTCAAAGACGGCAAAATCAGCGACGACACCCGTATCCGCGCCTCGCTCGCGTCCGTCAAATACTGCCTGGACAACGGCGCGTCCGTTATCGTGATGACCCACTTGGGCCGCCCGACCGAAGGCGAGTTCCACCCCGAAGACGATGTCGCCCCCGTTGCCGCGCACTTGGGCAGCCTGTTGGGCAAAGACGTGAAAGTATTGAACGAGTGGCGCGAAAACAAACCCGCCCTGAACGCGGGCGATGTCGTCATGCTGCAAAACGTGCGTATCAACAAAGGCGAGAAGAAAAACGATTTGGAACTGGGTAAAGCCTACGCTTCTTTGTGCGACGTGTTCGTCAACGACGCGTTCGGCACCGCCCACCGCGCCCAAGCCTCGACCGAAGCCGTTGCCCAAGCCGCGCCCGTTGCCTGCGCCGGCGTATTGATGGCGGGCGAGCTCGACGCTTTGGGCAAAGCCCTGAAAGAGCCTGCGCGCCCGATGGTGGCGATTGTTGCCGGCAGCAAAGTGTCCACCAAACTGACCATCCTTGAATCGCTGGCAGATAAAGTTGACCAACTCATCGTCGGCGGCGGCATCGCCAACACCTTCCTGTTGGCGGAAGGCAAAGCCATCGGCAAATCTTTGGCGGAACATGATTTGGTGGAAGAATCCAAAAAAATCATGGCGAAAATGGCGGCTAAAGGCGGCTCTGTTCCGCTGCCGACCGATGTTGTCGTTGCTAAAGCCTTTGCCGCCGATGCTGAAGCGGTGGTAAAAGACATTGTCGACGTTGCCAAAGACGAGATGATTTTGGACATCGGCCCGAAATCCGCCGCCGCGCTTGCCGATTTGCTCAAAGCTGCCGGTACGGTGGTATGGAACGGTCCGGTCGGCGTGTTCGAGTTTGACCAATTCGCAGGCGGCACGAAAGCCCTTGCCGAAGCCATTGCCCAAAGCAAAGCGTTCTCGATTGCTGGCGGCGGCGACACGCTGGCGGCGATTGCCAAATTCGGCGTTACCGACCAAATCGGCTACATCTCCACCGGCGGCGGCGCGTTCTTGGAGTTCTTGGAAGGCAAAGAGCTGCCAGCCGTAGCCGCTTTGGAAAAACGCGGCGCGTAAGCGGTTTGATATACAAAATGCCGTCTGAAACGTTGTGCTGTTTCAGACGGCATTTTTGTGTGGCGGTTATTGTGCTTTGGCATTCCATTCTGCCGGTGTGGCGGCAACCGAAATGGAAAGTGCGTGCAGTTCGTTGCTTTCCAGTTGGGCTTTGAGCCCGTCTTTAATCAGGCGGTGGCGCGCGAGGCGTGCTTTGCCTTCAAATTCTGATGAAACGATAACGGCGAAAAAATGGTGTCCGTCGCCTTCTACTTCGATATGTTCGCATTTTGCCACGCCTTCAATCATGGCTTTTACTTGTTCCGGGGTCAGCATGGTGGGTTCCTTATTGGAAAAATGCGCCATTATACTGGCAAATTGAAATGCCGTCTGAAAACGGCTTCAGACGGCATTTTATCGGGATTATTTTCTGGCTTTAAAACCGAGCAGGTGTTGGGTGGTGGCAAGCCATGCCCCTAATATCCCCAGTGCGACGACGAAGCCGAACACCAGCACGATTTCTCCCAGGTAGAAGAAACGCCAGCCGATATTAAGCCCGTAGGGTTTGAAGATGGCATCGACCAAGGGGCGCACGGCGGAGAGCAGCCAGCCGCAAAGCCCCAGGCTGACGGCGGCAGAAAGAATGCTCTGCCACATGGCTTGATAAAGGAATGGGCGGCGGATAAACGATGCGGGCGCGCCGAGCAGCTTGGTAATTTCGATTTCTTCTTTGCGGCTGAGGATTTGTAGGCGGATGGTGTTGTGTGCGACAAGGACGAACGCCATCCCCAGCGTCAGTGAAAGAAACCATAAAATTTTACGGATGAATTCGTTGATTTGGTACAGAGTCTGTACCCATTCCGTATCCATGTTGGCGGATTCGACCATAGGCAGTTTGGTAATGTCTCGGTAGATTGCCTGCATTTGATCGGGAGTGGTTGCCGGGTCGGGGGTAACGATAAAGACATCCGGCAGGGGGTTGCCGTCAAGCATGGAAATCAGATTTTGGTCGAGATTGGACTGTAATTCTTCCAAGCCGTCTTCTTTGCTGATGAAGCGGATGTTGTCGAGCCGTTTGTCGCGCGTCAGCAGGCTGCGGACGGTATCGCTGTCGCTTTGTGCGGCGGCGGTTTCCATATAGACGGTGATTTGCGGCGACTCGTTGAGTTTGCCTAAAACGCTTTGTCCGCTTTGGATGCCCAAATACATAAACAGCGGCAGCGTCATGGCGACGGCGAGCATCAGGAGGGTCAGTATCGTGCCGACAGGTTGGCGCATGAGTTGTTTGAGTGCGGTGCGTGCGGATTCGACGTGCAGCGAGACGTAGTGAATGATGCTCATGCGAGACGTCCTTTCGAGAGGCGCAGGATGCGGTGTCCGTAGTCCGCCATGAGGGTTTCGTCATGGGCGGCAACGATGACGGTAGTTCCTGCTTCGTGGAAGGTTTTGAACAATTCCATGATGTCGAGCGCGTAGGCGCGGTCGAGGTTGGCGGAGGGTTCGTCGGCAATCAGCAGGCTAGGCTGATGAACGACGGCTCGGGCAATGCACAGGCGTTGTTGTTCACCGCCCGAGAGGGTTACGGGATCGTCCAATTCTCGCCCTTTCAAGCCGACTTTTTCAATAGCGATGCGGGCGCGTTCTTCGGCTTTGCGCGGCTGATAACCGATAATCCGCAGTGGGAGGATGACGTTTTGCAGGACGTTGCGGTCGTAGAGGATTTTGTGGTCTTGGAACACGATGCCGATATGTTGGCGCATAAAGCCGATTTGGTTGTCGGTCAGTGTGCCGAGGTCTTGGTTGTTGAAGTGGACTTTGCCCCTGCTTGGTTTGGTAATGCCCGAAATCAGCTTGAGGACGGTGGATTTGCCCGAACCGGAGTGTCCCGCGATAAATATCATTTCGCCTTTGTTGATTTGGAAGCTGACGTTTTTCAGGGCTTCAAAACCGCCGGGATAGGTTTTGGAAACTTGTTCGAAACGGATCATAGGAGGTCCTGTAAGGAATGGGCGGCATATCGTTTCGGGCGGTTGCGTCCGCAGGGATATGCCGTCTGAACAATAGGTAAGACAGTGCCGATTATAAAGATTCCGCCTGTTTTTAGATAGTGGATAAGTTTGGCGGATATGAAGGTCGGGCGGGAAAAATGCCGTCTGAAGCGGATTCAGACGGCATCCGGCGTTTAACGGCATTTTGAATGGGCGAGTTTGACGGCGTCGGTCAGGCTTTTTTCGTTTGCCTCCCCTGTAATGGTCTGCCTGTATCCGCATTTCGGTGCTTCGACGACGGTAAAGGGCAGTACGCCGACAGTGTTTCCGTAGGTTTTCATAAAGTTTCGGCTGTTCGCCCCGGTGTAACGCCAAATCGGGTAGGAAACAGGAGTTTGTTTGAGGAAGTTGCCGATATTGTCGGATGTGTCGAGCGCGATGCCGACCATATCGACGCTGCCTTTTTTCTGCGCTTTGTACCATTTGGACATGGCAGGCATCTCTTTTCGGCACGGACCGCACCAGGTTGCCCAAAGGTTGACGATGCGTACGGGGGCTTTGAGTGATTGCAGGCTTTGCGGGGTGTTGTCTTTCCATCCGGCCAGTTCGTCTGCCGAGGCGGTATGTGCGGCAAATGTGGCGGCAAGGGTGATTGCGGCAAGATTCAAGTATTTCATCGTTTTGTCCTTTGTATGTCGATTCGGGTATTGTAAACCGTTTGGTACGGTTGTAGGCGGGATATTGAGTAAAACCCTGTGTAAGCCGATAATAAGGGGATTGTCGAGAAGTAAGGAAATGTCATGTCTGAAATCAAAATTTTCCACAATCCGCGTTGCAGCAAATCGCGTGCCGCCTTGTCCTTATTGGAAGAACGCGGCATTGCTGCCGAAGTGGTCAAATATTTGGATACGCCGCCCGACTTGTCCGAATTGAAGGATATTTTCAACAAATTGGGCTTGGCATCGGCGCGCGGGATGATGCGCGTGAAAGATGATTTGTATAAGGAATTGGGTTTGGACAACCCTAATTTGGACAATGACGCGCTGCTGCGTGCCATCGCCGATCATCCCGCCCTGTTGGAGCGTCCGATTGTTTTGGCGAACGGTAAGGCGGCTGTCGGCAGACCGTTGGAAAATATCGAAGCGGTATTGTGAACAAACGGCTGTTTTGCAGCCGCAACGGCTTGCGCTATTACCTGTTGGGCGGTTTCTGTTTGAGTGTTTTTCCGCTTTTGCTGGTGTTTGCCTCATCCGTTTGGGCGGTTTATCGGACGGGCGGGCAGGTTTTGCCGCCGTATGTCCGGGCGGATGCCGCGCTGGTGTTGGGTGCCGCCGCGTGGGACAAACGCCCTTCCCCGGTTTTTCGGGAGCGCATCAACCATGCCATCGCGCTTTACCAAAGCCGCAGGGTAGGCAAAATCGTGTTTACGGGAGGCCGGACCAAAAAAGGCTATATGACCGAAGCCGAGGTCGGGCGGCGGTACGCGCTCAAACAGGGAGTTCCAGCGCGCAACATCCTGTTTGAAAACACTTCGCGCAACACTTATGAGAACCTGAACAACATCCGTCCGGTTTTGCGTGCCAACGGTATTGCCAGCGTGGTGATTGTCAGCGATCCCTATCATTTGGCGCGGGCGGCGGAAATGGCGGAGGATTTGGGTGTCCGCGTTTATATGTCTGCCACGCCGACCACGCGGTTTGATGCGGGAAATAAGAAAAAAATCTTTATGCTGCAAGAGGGGTATGCGTTATCTCTCTACCGTTTAGAAAAATGGGGCAGCCGCTTTTTAGGATGGCTGTCTGATTGAAGCGGTAGAAAATGCCGTCTGAAACTTATCCGCAGGCAGGGTTCGGACGGCATTTTTGATGCCCAAGCACGGTAAAACCAGTAAAATAAACGCTTTCAAAGATTTCGGAGCCATTATGACCGTCAAAACCCGTTTCGCCCCCAGCCCTACCGGCTACCTGCACATCGGCGGCGTACGCACCGCCTTGTTTTCTTGGGCGTTTGCCCGCCATCATAAAGGCGAATTCTTATTGCGTATCGAAGACACCGACTTGGCGCGTTCCACCGCCGAATCCGTCAACATCATCCTCGACGGCATGAAATGGGTCGGACTGGATTACGACAACGCCGACAACGTGGTGTACCAAACCCGCCGTTTCTACCGCTATAAAGAAGTCATTGCCGAACTCTTGGCAAAAGGCGATGCCTACTACTGCTATTGCAGCAAAGAAGAATTGGAAGCGATGCGCGAGAAAGCCGAAAAAGAAGGCACGGCGACTTACGACCGCCGCTGGCGGCCGGAAGCGGGCAAAACCCTGCCCGAAATTCCCGGCGGCGTGCAACCCGTCGTCCGCTTCAAAACGCCTTTGGACGGTGTAACCCGGTGGGCGGACTTGGTCAAAGGCGAAATCTCCATCCCCAACGATGCGCTCGACGACCTGATTATCGCCCGAGCCGACGGCACGCCGACCTACAACTTCTGCGTCGTGGTGGACGACTACGACATGGGCGTTACCCACGTTATCCGTGGTGACGACCATGTGAACAACACCCCGAAACAAATCAACATATTAAAAGCCATCGGCGCTACCCTGCCTGAATACGGGCACCTGCCGATGATTCTCAACGAACAAGGCAAAAAAATCTCCAAACGCAGCGGCGATACCGTTGCCATTACCGATTTCGGCGCGATGGGCATCCTGCCCGAAGCGATGCTCAACTATTTGGCGCGTTTGGGCTGGGCGCACGGCGACGATGAGTTCTTCACGATGAAACAATTTATCGAATGGTTTGATTTGAAAGACGTTTCCCCGTCCCCAAGCCGTATGGATTTGAAAAAACTCTATTGGATCAACGGCGAACACATCAAAATCACACCCAACGACAAGCTCGCCGAACTCGTCAAGCCGCGCCTCGCGCTGCGCGGACTTCACGAAACAGGCAAACCTGCTTTGGAAGACGTGTTGGCATTGGTCAAAGACCGCGCCCAAGATCTGAACACGCTTGCTGACGAGTGCCTCTACTTCTACGTCAAACAAACGCCGGCTGAAGCGGACGTGCAGAAACATTGGGACGGCAAAGCCGCCGCCCGTATGCTGCGCTTTGCCGAATGCCTCGAAAGTTTGGAAGACTGGAATGCCGAAACCATCCACGACCTCTTCAAACCTTTCTGCGACGAAGAAGGCATCAAAATGGGCAAACTCGGTATGCCCCTGCGCCTCGCCGTCTGCGGTACGGCGAAAACCCCGAGCGTCGATGCCGTGTTGGCATTAATCGGCAAAGAGGAAGTGTTGAAACGCATCCGCGCTTAAGTTATCCACAGGCGTAGGCGATGCCGTCTGATGTCGGAATACGGCTTCAGACGGCATTCAAACGGAAGTTGAAAATGAAAAAAATATTGTATTTTCTGATGGTTGTTTTTTCTACAAGCGTATGGGCAGGGGATGCTGAAGACAATTTGCTCAGTATCCAATCCGGTTACCGCGCCTTATTGCAAAAACAAAACAAGCTTGACGGAAAAATTATCGGGATGCAGTCGGATTTGGAAGATGCGCGCAGACGGTTGCAGGCGGCTCAGGCAGACATCGCCCGTTTGGAAGCGGAAATTCCTGCAGCAATGGCGCAAAAAGCCCGGCAGGCTGAAGAGCTGAGGCAAATCGGAGTGCGTTTGGACCATGCTTGGAATGCGGTTTACGGCGCAGGGGGAACGAAAGCGTCGGGGAATTGACCGATGAATTCCCTCTTTATGGACAATACTGTTTTCATTACACGGCTGAAAGCCGTGCATATCGGCAGGTTGGTTCAGGCGTTGTTTGAGGAGTGGCACGGATTTGAACCGTGGTCTTCTGTGGATAAGATTCATGCCTATTACGGCAGGTGTTTGAAGGATGACGAACTGCCGCTGGCATTTGCGGCTGTGGATGATTCCGGAATCCTGTTGGGTTCGGCTACGGTCAAGCGGCATGATATGGAAAGTTTTCCACAGTATGAATATTGGTTGGGTGATGTCTTTGTTTTACCTGAATATCGCGGAAAAGGCATTGGCAGGAGGCTGGTCGCCCACTGCATAGGCGCAGCGCGTTCGCTGGGGATAAAGTTCTTGTATCTTTATACGCCTGATGTGCAAATATTTTATGAATCATTCGGCTGGGCGGTTGTCGGGCGACATTTCCATAACGGTGAATGGGTTACGGTTATGCGTTTGGATATGGATAAGGTTTAAGCCGAATGGATAAATGCCGTCTGAGCTGTTCGGACGGCATTTTTTATGTTTGGAAATTTCCTGTCAGATAATGTTTATCCACAGATTTTTCCATATGGTTTGATGCTGTTCCGACAACGGAAATTAAGATACGGATTTGCACAAATCTTTCAGACGGTACAGTTCTGACAATGCTTCGCGCGGGGTCAGGCTGTCGGGATCGAGTTTCTCCAGGGCTGCTGCCAATATACCTTCAAAATGTTTTTCCTCTGCTTTGTCCACAAAGCTGTCCACATTCGGTTCATCTCCTTTTTCAGACGGCATGGTACTGAAAATATCCAGTTGGGGTCGGTTTGAGGCGGCTTGGTTTTCCAGTCTGTTCAAATGCTTTTGGGCGGATTTCAATGCGCGTACAGGCAAACCGGCGAGTTTGGCGACGGCGATGCCGTAGCTTTTGCCGGCGGGACCGGGTTGGATTTGGTGCAGGAACACGATGTCCTGTCCCTGTTCGAGCGCGGAAAGGTGCATATTGACGGCGGCGGTGTGGGCTTCGGGCAGGTAGGTCAGCTCGAAATAGTGGGTAGCAAACAGGCTGAAGGATTTGTTTTTTTGCAGCAGGTGTTCGGCAACGGCGTGCGCGAGGGCTAGACCGTCGAAAGTGGAAGTACCACGTCCGACTTCGTCCATTAAAACAAGGCTTTGTTCGGTGGCGTGATGCAGGATGTAGGCGGTTTCGCTCATTTCGACCATGAAGGTGGAGCGGTTGGAGGCGAGGTCGTCCGATGCGCCGATGCGGGTGAAGATTTGATCGATGGGCCCGATTGTGGCGGCATCGGCAGGCACAAAACAGCCGGTGTGTGCCAATAAAACAATCAGCGCGACTTGGCGCATGTAGGTGGATTTGCCGCCCATATTGGGGCCGGTGAGCAGCATGAGGCGGTGTTTGTGGTCAAGGTCGGTGTGGTTGGCGGTAAAGTGGCGTACCTGCTGTTCGACAACGGGATGGCGGCCGTTTTCGATGTGGATAACCGGATAGTCGGCAAACTTGGGGCGGACGAAGTTCCGCTCTTTTTCCAAGGCTGAAAATGTGGACAACACGTCCAGCGCGGCGGCGGCTTTGGCGGCTTTTTGAAGCTGCGGCAATGCCGTCTGAAGGTTTTTCAATACGCCGTCAAAGAGTTGTTTTTCTAAGGCGAGGGCTTGCTCTTGAGCAGTCAGCACTTTGTCTTCAAAGGCTTTCAGTTCCGGCGTGATGAAGCGTTCGGCGTTTTTGAGAGTTTGCCGGCGTTGGTAGTCGGCAGGTGCTTGTTCGGCTTGGGTTTTGGATAATTCAATGTAAAAGCCGTGAACGCGGTTGAACTCGACTTTGAGTGTGGACAAACCGGTACGTTCGCGTTCCTTGGCTTCCAAATCCAGCAAAAATTCGTCGCCATGGTTTTGAATGCGGCGCAATTCGTCCAGTTCGGGATGAAAACCGTGGTTGATGACATTGCCGTCTTTCAGCCAGACGGCAGGTTCGGGCATCACGGCGGCTTTGAGGGTTTCGGCAACTGGCAGGGTTTCGGGGAAAACGGCTTTGAGGGTTTCCAACAGGCTGCTGCCGTTTGCGGACAAGTCGATTTCTGACAAGGCAAACAGGCTGTCGCGCAGGGCGGCGAGATCGCGTGGGCGGGCGTTGCCGACGGCGATGCGGGCAGCAATGCGTTCAATGTCCGCAATGTTTTTCAGACGGCATTGGAGGGGTTCGTATTGGCTTTCCAGCGCGGCAACGGCTTCTTGGCGCGCTCGGATGTGGGCGCGGTTGCGTAAAGGGTGGTGCAGCCAGAGAGCCAAGAGGCGGCTGCCCATGTGGGTGGCGCAAAGGTCGAGCGTGGACATCAGGGTCGGCGATTTTTTGCCGGAGAGGGTTTGCGTGATTTCGAGATTGCGGCGCGTGGCGGCGTCCATGCCGATATATTGGCTGTCGGTTTCGAGCGACAGGCCGTCCAAGTGTTGCGGCATCAGGTTTTGCGTCAGGCGGATATAGTTCAACAGCGCACCTGCCGCGCCAATCGCAACGGCGTGTTCTTTGCCGTCCAACCCGAAGCCGCGCAAATCTTGGCAGCCGAAATATTCCGTCAGCAGTTTTTCCCCCGCGTCGGCGGCAAACTGCCACGCGTTCAGGCGCGTAACACCCGATGCCGTCTGAAGTTGCAGCGCGTTTTTACTGTCCGGCAACAGAATTTCCGCCGCCTGCAGGCGCGCCAGTTCGTCGTCCAATTTATCCACAGTTGTCAGCTTGGTTTTGAATTCGCCGCTTTGCAGCGATGCCCACGCCAAACCGATGTATTTTTTGTCGGGGGACACGGCAACGATGCGGTTGGTTTCCTTGTCTTCCAGCAATGCGGAATCGGTTAGCGTGCCGGGCGTTACGATGCGCACGACTTTGCGCTCCACCGGCCCTTTGCCTGCGCCGACTTCGCCGACCTGTTCGCAAATCGCCACGCTTTTGCCCAACTTGACCAGGCGCGCCAGATATTGTTCGGCGGCGTGAAACGGCACGCCTGCCATTTTGACCGGCTCGCCATCCACCTGTCCGCGCGTGGTCAGGGTAATATCCAAAAGTTTTGCCGCTTCTACCGCATCGTCGAAAAACATCTCGTAAAAATCACCCATGCGGTAAAACACCAGTTTGTCGGTATGTTGCGCTTTGATGCCGAGGTATTGCTGCATCATTGGGGAAACGGCGGATTTGGACATGGGGCTGCCTTATCATTAGGAAAACGGTATTGTAGCAAAAGGTTTTGTCTTCGACGGAATGAGACTGACCGTAAGCCTGTCAATAAGGTTGTGGAGACAAGTAGGAAAACAGCAAAGTTATCCACAGGGATATTATTAAGTCAAAAAACATCCACGTTTATCTGTCCTATACGGCAAGCCTTAAACTCAAACTTATTTGACGAAAAGGTAATGAAAATATTGGATATTTGCTACTTATACACAAGCAGATCCGCAATCATCAAAATCATCATTAAAATTTTAAATTCAAATATTGATGGTAAACGTTTTGGAAATCTGTGCAAACAGTAAAATTCATCTATATCAAATAAGCATCAAGTAGTTAGATGTAATAGTGGAATGTAACTTTATTTCAGAATACAATACAGGTATTGAAATTTCGTTTCACAGCTTGGAGTATATACATGAGCATTAAAGTAGCGATTAACGGTTTCGGCCGCATCGGCCGCCTCGCATTGCGTCAAATTGAAAAAGCCCACGGCATCGAAGTTGTCGCCGTTAACGACCTGACCCCTGCCGAAATGCTGCTGCACCTTTTCAAATACGACAGCACACAAGGCCGTTTCCAAGGTACTGCCGAATTAAAAGACGATGCCATCGTAGTAAATGGTAAAGAAATCAAAGTTTTCGCCAATCCGAATCCCGAAGAATTGCCTTGGGGCGAGTTGGGTGTGGATGTCGTCCTCGAATGTACCGGCTTCTTTACCAATAAAACCAAAGCCGAAGCCCACATCCGTGCCGGCGCGCGCAAAGTCGTGATTTCCGCACCTGGCGGCAATGATGTGAAAACCGTCGTATATGGCGTAAACCAAGACATTTTGGACGGCAGCGAAACCGTCATTTCCGCCGCTTCCTGCACCACCAACTGCCTTGCCCCGATGGCGGCAGTCCTGCAAAAAGAGTTCGGCGTAGTCGAAGGTCTGATGACCACCATCCACGCCTACACCGGCGACCAAAACACCCTTGACGCGCCGCACCGCAAAGGCGATTTGCGCCGCGCCCGCGCCGCCGCGCTCAATATCGTGCCCAACAGCACCGGTGCCGCCAAAGCCATCGGTCTGGTTATCCCCGAATTGAACGGCAAACTCGACGGCTCCGCCCAACGCGTCCCTGTTGCCACCGGCTCACTGACCGAATTGGTTTCCGTCCTCGAACGACCTGTAACCAAAGAAGAAATCAACGCCGCGATGAAAGCCGCCGCCAGCGAATCTTACGGCTACAACGAAGATCAAATTGTTTCTTCCGACGTTGTCGGCATCGAATACGGCTCGCTCTTTGACGCAACCCAAACCCGCGTGATGACCGTAGGCGGCAAACAACTGGTGAAAACCGTTGCCTGGTACGACAACGAAATGTCCTACACCTGCCAACTCGTCCGCACTTTGGAATACTTCGCAGGCAAAATCTAAAGGATTTCGGATTGGGTAAACCAGTCTGTAGATAAGTTAAGAGAAAAGAATTAAAAATATGCGCCCCTGATGGAGCGCAATATATAAGGTCGTCTGAAAACCTAAATCTAGGTTTTCAGACGACCTTTTCTCCTATTGACTAAGTAATCATTGCAATATTTTGTTACTTATAGTCCGTTGCTTTATATGTAACAAAAAGGATAATTGCTTTGAATTCGGAGGTTGAAATGGTACTAGAAAAAATTGGAGCAAGAATTCGAGAATTGCGTAAGGCTCAGAATCTAAGCCAAGAAAAATTTGCTTTGAAGGCTGAAATTGATAGGACTTATCTTGCAGGAATTGAACAAGGAAAAAGAAATCTATCTATGAAAAATATGGAAAAAATCATTAATGCTCTAGGAACTACATTCCATCAATTTTTTGAAGATATATAAATTTGCAGATTATAAGTAACAATTAATATAAAATGGAGAAACTAATGTCTAGTTTTGGTCAGGCAGAAAGAGATGTTCAATCTTATTTTGAAATTGGTCAGGTAGTTCGTTTTAACGGTCAATCATGGTGTGTACAGACTGTAGGTAAACCTACTTGCGGGAACGGTGAACCTAAAACAGATATTTATATTTTATTAAAAAGTGAATCATCTGAAGAAATAAGAGAAATTAAAATTTCATACAAGAAAAGTAATGCTGATTTTGTAGAAAATAAAATTAAAGCAGACCGAGCTGAAATAATTTTTGGAAATAATTGGGCAGAAATTATTCAAAGTTCAACAACAAATATTCGTAGGAAATTTTTAGATAAAAATCTAATTTTTAAAAAAAGCAAGGGTAGGACAGACAATGGATCTATTACGCTTGGTTGGAAGTTTGAACTTGTTAATAAATTAAACGGAGAATTATCAGATAAAGTAGATTTAACTACTGAACAATTATTAGATATTTACGTAGGTAATAATCTAGATGAAGAAAAGAAAAATGCGAGTGTAAATGGGGTAATTATTCCAAACTCTGGTGTTGCGAATTATATTCTGATAGGAGACGAATTTTCGTCTACTGAAGAAATACTGGATAAAATTGTTTCATTAGATGAATATGTTAGGAATAATCCTAATATTTATTTTGCCTGTAAAGCACTTAATTATCGAAGTTTCGAAGATAAATTTGATGGAGATAGACCACTTGCAGTTCAAGTAAAATGGGAAGTTGTTAATGGAAAACTGACTCATGAATTGATTTTTGATAAACCATTTCAATGTAATGGGAATAAAGTTGCGAAACAATTAAAACAATGCCTAATTAACTTAGGTGTTCAAAATACAGATGATTTAAATGATAAAAACACGCAAGATTGTAATATTTTTCAATGAAAGGAACAGATGAAGATAATTAGTTTATTTAGCGGTTGTGGTGGTTTAGATTTAGGTTTTGAAAAAGCAGGATTTGAAGTGCCTGTTGCAAACGAATATGATAAAACTATTTGGTCAACATTTAAGGCTAATCATCCTAAAACACATTTAATTGAAGGCGATATACGTAGTATTAAGGAAGAAGATTTTCCTGATGAAATCGATGGTATTATCGGAGGTCCTCCTTGTCAGTCATGGTCGGAAGCAGGGGCTTTGCGAGGTATTGATGATGAGCGGGGTCAATTGTTTTTCGACTATATCCGTATTTTGAAAAGTAAGCAGCCTAAGTTCTTTTTAGCTGAGAACGTTAGCGGTATGCTTGCAAACCGCCATAATGAAGCGGTACAAAATTTACTGAAAATGTTTGATGAATGTGGGTACGATGTAAGCCTGACTATGGTAAATGCCAAAGATTATGGTGTGGCTCAAGAACGTAAGAGAGTCTTCTATATTGGTTTTCGTAAAGATTTGAAAATCAAATTCTCATTTCCAACAGGTTCGACAGTTAAAGATGAAGATAAGATAACATTGAAGGATATTATTTGGGATTTACAAGATACAGCCGTTCCTGCGGCTTTTCAAAATAAAGCTAATCCTAATGCTATTAATAACAACGAATATTTTATAGGTAGTTTTTCCCCAATTTTTATGAGCAGGAACCGTGTAAAAGCATGGCATGAACAAGCATTTACAGTTCAGGCTTCGGGGCGGCAATGCCAGCTTCATCCACAAGCTCCAAAAATGGAGAAACATGGACTAAATGACTACCGTTTTGTAGTTGGAAAAGAAGCTCTTTATCGTAGGATGACTGTGCGTGAAGTAGCGAGGGTTCAAGGCTTTCCTGATGATTTTAAATTTATCTATCAAAATATTAATGATGCGTACAAAATGATAGGTAATGCTGTACCTGTTAATTTAGCTTATGAGATTGCGGTAGCAATCAAAAAAGAGTTGATAATTTAAAAAAAAGTCGTCTGAAAATTTTTCAGACGACCTTTTTTAATAGAATTGTGAATAAAATTTCACACAACACTTATCCCAATAACCGTCGCGCGGTTTCCTTTGATTTGAAACCTGATTTCGTAATCCGCAATATTCATCACATAAATCCGTTCGGGAATATTCTGATAGGCGGGGCGCGGATCTTGGGCAATGCTTTGGCTGATAAGGTTTTTGGTGTTTGCAGATAAATTTTCCGCGCCGATGTTTTCCTGCCAAACGACTTCCAACTCTACGGGTTTGCCGCTGACGAAACCGGATGCGGCATCGGGTTTGGATTCGACAAAGGGGATGTAGGGTTTTATGTCGATAATTGGTGTGCCGTCCAACAGGTCTGCGCCGCTGCAATAGAGGCGGACGGGTTTGCCGGTTTCGATGCGTTCGAGTTTTAAGAGTGACAGTCCGAGGTGATTGGGGCGGTGGGGGCTGCGCGTGGCGAATACGCCCATTTTTTGTTTGCCGCCGAGCCGTGGCGGGCGCACCATTTGCGCCCAGCCTTCATCCAATACGCCGTGAAAGATAAAACTTATCCACACATAATCGAAATGTTCCAATCCGCGTACGCTGTCTGCGGTAAATTCGGGATTCAGCTCGATGCAGATTTCTGCGGCAGGAACCAATCCGGGCTGGCGGGCGATGCCGAATTTCTGTTTGTAGGGCGATCGGGTGATGGCGATGGGGGTGATGGTATAAGTCATAAGATTGTGGATAAGTTTTTTGGAAAAACCTTATCTTATCACAGCCGGTTTTACCGCTTTCGGGCAGTAATTTGTTATAATACAGGGCATTTTAATCGTGTTGAAATAAAGTAGCACAGAATCCTCGTGCCCAAGACGCTCTTAAAAAAGGCATTGGAGTGTTGATAAAAAAAAGAAGCATAACGGTTCGCTATAACGAAGAGGGAATCCCGTATATTACACCCAAGTCAGGTTGTTATCTTTCCTTTCAGATCTCACCTATAGGAGGTGAGATTGAAATTTTGGGTAATAAAATCGGATTACAGCTTCTAGCAAGGAGCATCTTAGGTATAGCTAAAATGGAGGAGGTGGATATGACATATCATATCCACCTAGATGAATTGTACTCCTTAAATAAAGAAGGTAAGAGTTTTGTTATTCATAAAATAGAGAATGACGATCTTAAGTGAAGAAGTAATGAGATGATTGTTTCCATTGATGTTGATGCACAAAAAACTTTTACGCCTTTGTGTCCTGATGAGCTGCCTGTAAACGAGGGGCATTTGATTGTCGAAGAGTTGAATGCCCAAGCCGCTTTGGCGGATTTGCGCGTAATGACGAAAGATGCGCATCATGCGGCGGCGAAATGGCTTGTGGATAACTCTGTTGATATGTTGAAGCCGACAGGTTTGCCCGATGCGGATTTGACTTGGGTGGCTCATGCAATGGTCGGTACGCGCGGCTATGAATTGTTGGACGGGCTGCCTTCTGCCAAAGAATACGATTATTGCGTTTGGAAAGGTGTTGATCCTGAATTGCATCCTTACGGCGCGTGTTTTCACGATATTGAGCAAAAACTGAGCACTGGATTGATTGAGTGGCTGCGTTGTCAAAATACGGATATGGTCATTGTCGGTGGCTTGGCTACGGATTATTGTGTTAAAACAACGGTTTTGCAGTTGCTCAAAGGTGGTCGTTGGCAGGTTATCGTCAATGAAGCGGCTTGTCGGGGTATTGCGCCGGATACCATTGAAACGGCATGGCAGGAAATGCGTTCTGCCGGTGCCGTCATCTTAAAAAACGCCGAAGAAATTAAAAAATATATTAATAATCAATAAGTTAAAATTGTTTCACGTGAAACATACTTCTTAGAATATGAAAATTTTGCTTGTCCGCTTGTCCAGTATGGGCGATTTAATTCACACTTTGCCCGCAATCGAGGATTTGGCGCGACAATGCCCTGATGTGGAACTCCATTGGCTGTGTGAAGCTGGATTTGTAGATATTGCGCGCCTGCATCCGTTTGTAAAAAAAATCCATGTAATGAGATGGCGGCAATGGCGCAAACATCTCTTTCGGGCTGAAACTTGGCGAGAAATAGGTCGTCTGAAACAGACTTTGCGGCAGGAAGTATTTGATTTTGTATTGGATAGTCAAGGTCTGATTAAAAGCGCGTGTTTCGCCAAAATGGCAAAATCCCCTATTTATGGTTTGGATAAAAATAGCGCGCGTGAGGGACTGGCTGCGGTTGTGTATGAGAAAACATACGCTGTACCGAAGGGAAAAAATGCCGTTTGGCGCAACCGAGAGCTGTTTGCCCAAGTATTTGGGTATGTGATGCCTGAAACGCAGGTATTTGGTTTGACTGTTCCTGAAGCAGGTCGTCTGAAAAATTTAGAGCAGCCGTATTATGCGGTTTTGCACGCGACCAGTCGGGATAGTAAGTTATGGCCTGTGGAAAACTGGCGGGCGTTGCTGCAAAAACTGAATCAAAAACAACAATGCAATGTTTATTTGCCTTGGGGAAACGAGGCTGAAAAAGCGCGTGCGGAACAGATTGCAGACGGGCTGCCGTTTGCCATAGTGTGCGCTAAAATAAATTTATTACAGGCGGCGTACCTGTTGAAACACGCGGTCGGAATAGTTGGTGTGGATACCGGTTTGCTGCATTTGGCGAACGCCTTGGAAAAACCTGTGGTCGGGATTTATACCGATACCGATCCGATTAAAACAGGCGTTCAAGTTTCAGTTGTTGCAAAAAATTTGGGTAATATTGGGCAGATTCCGACCGCAGATTTGGTTTATCAAACGTTGATGGATTGTGTTGCAGCAGACAAAGGCTAAAGGGTTGTCTGAAACTGATATAGCACCTGATATTTTTCAGTTTGTTAAGCATAAGAATGTATATCTACCAGCCTGAGTAAATGCTTTAAAAATGGTATAATCGGCAAGCATTATCTGAAAGATTTCTGAATGAATTCGTTTTTAAGAAAAAACGGATTTGATTTTATAGGGAAGAAGGTTTGGCTTCGCTGAATAGTGAAAGCAACGTTCTTTTTGGGAGAATTCAATGAAAGCACTGGTCGCGGTAAAGCGCGTAGTAGACTACAACGTCAAAGTTCGTGTAAAAGCCGATGGTTCGGATGTAGATATCGGTAATGTCAAAATGTCGATGAATCCGTTTGACGAAATTGCTGTGGAAGAAGCTGTTCGACTAAAAGAAGCCGGAAAAGTAAGCGAAATCGTAGCGGTTTCTTTGGGTGAGAAAAAATGCGAAGAAACCTTGCGTACCGCTTTGGCTATGGGTGCCGACCGTGCCATTCATATTGAAACTGATGTGAAATTAGAGCCGCTGGCAGTTGCCAAGCTGCTGAAAGCTGTTGCGGACAAAGAAAATCCGCAAATTTTCTTTTTGGGTAAACAAGCGATTGATGACGATGCCAATCAAGTGGCGCAAATGCTGGCAGCTTTGCTGAATGCGGCGCAAGGTACGTTTGCTTCAAAAGTACAAATTGAAGGTGATGAAGTACAGATTGTGCGCGAAATTGATGGCGGCGAAGAAACCATAGCATTGAAATTGCCCGCTGTTATCAGTGCAGATTTGCGTTTGAACGAGCCGCGCTTCGTCAAACTCCCCAATATTATGGCGGCGAAGAAAAAACCTTTGGAAAAACTGGCTCCTGCCGATTTGGTTGCCGACATTTCACCTCGTCTGAAAACGGTGAAATTCGCCGAGCCTAAAGCGCGTCAGGCAGGCGTAAAAGTAGCAAGCGTTGCCGAATTAGTTGAAAAATTGAAAAACGAAGCCAAAGTGATTTGAGGAGACTGAAATGAGCGTATTGATTATTGCCGAACACGACAACAAACAGTTGAATCCTGCCACTTTGCATGCTGTTACCGCTGCCGCAAAACTAGGCAAAGTCGATTTATTGGTTGCCGGAAACGGCGCATCGTCCGTCGTGGAGTTCGCGAAGCAAGTAGCGGGAGTGGAAAAAGTTTTGGTTGCAGATGCTGCCCATTATGCTGAAGGTTTGGCTGAAGAGTTGGCTCCGCTGGTTGTCAAATTGGCGGCGGATTACCGCTATGTTGCAGCAACGGCAACCACATTCGGTAAAAACCTTTTGCCCCGCGTAGCCGCCTTATTAGACGTACCGCAAATTTCTGATTTGACCGAGATTGTAGATAACACGACTTTTGTACGTCCGATTTATGCAGGTAATGCATTTGAAACCGTGCAAGCCAATGCGGAAAAATTGGTGCTGACCTTCCGTGCGACGGCTTTTGACGCAGCGGCGGTGCAAGGTGGTAATGCTGAGGTAATTAATATTGAAACAACCCCTGCCCAAAACCTGAGTCGTTTTGTTAACCGTCAGCTTTCCCATTCCGATCGTCCCGAACTGACTCAGGCAAAAGTGATTGTTTCCGGTGGTCGTGCGTTGGGTAGTGCGGAAAAATTTAATGAAGTGCTGACACCGTTGGCGGATGTTTTAGGTGCGGCAATCGGTGCATCCCGTGCGGCAGTTGATGCCGAATATGCGCCAAACGATGCTCAAGTCGGACAAACCGGTAAAGTGGTTGCGCCGCAACTCTATTTTGCAATCGGTATTTCAGGTGCGATTCAACACGTTGCTGGTATGCAGGACAGTAAGGTGATTGTCGCAATCAACAAAGATGCCGATGCGCCGATTTTCAATGTAGCCGATTACGGATTGGTTGGCGATTTATTTGAAATTGTTCCACAATTAACAGAAGTATTGAAAAAATGATGTTTCACGTGAAACTTTCAGACGACCTTGTATTAATGAGGTCGTCTGAAAACATTTCAGCATGATTACGACTTATAAAACCATTACTTCCCCGACACAGGCTGAGTTTAAAGATAAAGGCAGCCGTTTTATTGCATTTGCCTATCCGATTCGGACATTGGCTGATGTGAAAAAATACCTCGATCCGTTAAAGGAAGAACATCATAAAGCACGACACTGGTGTTATGCCTATCGTTTGGGCGTGGATGGTATGCAATTTCGTGCCAACGATGATGGAGAGCCATCAGGAAGTGCTGGGCGACCAATTTTGGGACAGATTGATTCGGTGGGTATCACCGATGTTTTGGTCGTGGTCGTCCGCTATTTCGGTGGTACTTTATTGGGCGTTCCAGGTCTGATACATGCGTACAAAGAGGCGACGGCTCAGGCGTTGGCGATTGCGGAAGTGATTGAAAAGAATATTGAAGAAACCGTTTGGCTGAGATGTGAATATCCGTTTTTGAATGAAGCGATACGCATCGCTAAACAACATCAGGCGGATATATTCGAGCAGGATTTACAGTTGGATTGCCGATTGACGGTAAGTTTGTCGTTGGCAAATTATGAGGCCTGTGTTTCGGCTTGGAAGAATACTCGGCAGATTGAAGTAAATATGGAAAAGCCTTTTGAATGAAAGGTCGTCTGAAAATCCACATCTTAGGGTTTTCAGACGACCTCTTCGCTGATTAATCTTCTTGCGTATATCTGTCCAAGGCATCGACGCTGGAGCGCAAATGTAGCCAAGCCAATTGATGGAATTCGCCCAGCGCGTTCCATAGCGCATCTTCACTCATAATGCTGTATTCGCCTTCCGTACTCAAATCCAGTTCTGCCCCGTCTTCAATAACCTGATGACACGCCTGATATTCGTGGGTGTAGAAATTATCCATATCGCGAATTAAAGCGACGGCATATTTCCAACAGCGGATGTTTTCTTCCAGTTGCGGTAGTAAATAACACCATTCGCGGTATTTGCTTTGGATTTCATCAATACGTTTTTGCATGGTTGCTCGTCCTTTTTTAATTTTGTGGATAAGTTGAATAGGTTGCAGAGGGGCTGAAGTGGTTTTTATTTGATTTCACCAAAATTTCTTCAAACAGGATAAAAGTTCCTTTGTGTCAAGTTTTCGTTAAAAGTATATATTTATCAAGGATATGGTATGAAGCTGCTGGTTATCGGTAATGGCGGTCGCGAACATGCGCTGGCTTGGAAATTGGCGCAGTCGCCCAAAGTGGAAACAGTATTTGTTGCGCCCGGTAATGCCGGTACGGCGATTGAACCCAAGCTGCAAAACATCGCCTTGACCGCGCATCGGGATTTAATCGAATTTTGCCACAAAGAAAATATTGCTTTTACCGTCGTCGGTCCTGAAGCACCTTTGGCGGCGGGTGTTGTGGATGAATTCCGTGCTGCAGGGCTAAAAATATTCGGTCCGACACAATATGCGGCTCAGTTGGAAAGTTCTAAAGATTTCGCCAAAGCATTTATGGCGAAATACAACATTCCAACCGCGCAATATCAAACCTTTGAAAATGCCGATGCCGCACATGATTACGTCAATCAGAAAGGTGTGCCCATCGTCATCAAAGCCGATGGTTTGGCGGCAGGTAAAGGCGTGATTGTGGCAATGACTTTGGATGAAGCGCATGCTGCGATTGACGATATGTTGTTGGGCAATAAAATGGGCAATGCCGGCGCGCGCGTTGTGATTGAAGATTTCCTGCAAGGCGAAGAAGCGAGCTTTATCGTTATGGTTGATGGCAATCATGTATTGCCTATGGCGACCAGTCAAGACCACAAACGTCTTTTAGACGGAGACAAAGGTCCGAATACGGGCGGTATGGGTGCGTACAGTCCCGCGCCTGTGGTAACGCCTGCTGTGTACGAGCGTGCGATGAACGAGATTATTTTGCCGACCGTAGCGGGGATGAAAGCGGAAGGATATGAGTTCACCGGTTTCCTGTACGCAGGTTTGATGATCGATCAAAGCGGAGCACCCTATACGATTGAGTTTAACTGCCGTTTCGGCGATCCCGAAACCCAGCCGATTATGAGTCGTCTGAACAGCGACTTGGCGGATTTGGTCGAAGCAGCAATAGACGGCAAACTCGATAGTGTAACCGCGGAATGGAGCCCGCAAACTGCCGTGGGCGTGGTACTGGCGGCGCAAAATTACCCCGAAACGCCCAAAAAAGGCGATGTTATTTCCGGTTTGGATGCCGCTAACCAAGTAGGCAAAGTATTCCATGCTGGCACAACGGCAAACGAGAAAGGCGACGTATTGACCAACGGCGGACGCGTATTGTGTGTCGTAGGATTGGGCGACGATGTGGCTCAAGCCAAAGCCAAGGCGTATGGCGCATTGGAAAAAATCAGCTTCGACGGGATGCAATACCGTAAAGACATTGCCGATAAAGCGATTAACCGTTAATTAGAAAGAGGATGATGCCGTCTGAAGCCAAGTATGACTGATACGCTTCAGACGGCATTTTATATTATGTTATTTCCGAGAATTATCGCAGCATCAGCGCAACGTAAGTTAAGCGTTTATTTGAAAAAAGGTGGTTTGGTCGCTTATCCGACCGAATCTTGTTATGGCTTGGGGTGTCTTCCGACATTAGCCAAAGCACTCGGTAAGTTGGCGCATTTGAAAAAAAGGCCGCAACACAAGGGTATGATTGTCATCGGGAATCAATTTGAACAGTTGCAGCCTTTACTTCAAATGCCGTCTGAAAATCTGCAGGCTATGCTTAGAAAAGAATGGCCCGCCCCTAAAACGTTCCTATTATCTGCCAAATCCTGCGTATTACCTGAGTTACGCGGGAAACAGCGCAGCAAGTTGGCGGTCAGGGTTCCCGCCCATGTAGGTGCGCGCCGCTTGTGTCAGGCTTTGCAAACGCCTTTGGTCTCGACTTCGTGCAACCGCGCAGGCAAACGCGCGTGTCGGACGGAGAGGGAAGTCAGAAGGCAATTCGGACGTGATGTGTGGATTGTTGGTGGGAGAATCGGCAGGCAGAAATCGCCGAGTCAGATTATTGACGGGGAAACAGGTAAACGTTTGCGTTAGATATGGTTGCTTGAATGAAAACTTTTTTGCATACACAAAGAAAAAATTTTTCGGATGGTATTTCTCTACATGATTGTTATTGCACAGAGATAAAGGTAGAAGGACGCAACGTCTGCTTTAATTTTGAGGACGGTTTTATCGTTCTGAACAACAATCCAAACAATCAAGTGGGAAAGCATCTGAAAACAGATTTTTCCCGTGTTGTTTTAACCCATGAAAATGAAAACGCCGAAGATGATTATTTGGTCGATATTTTTGAAGACATCGTCTTTTTAGGGAAACGTTTGTTTACGGTCAGAAAATTTCTTGATTTTTCTGAATTGCTTGAGATGGTCAATACACAAGGCTATTTTCTTAAATTTCTGTATCTGTATGAGTGTATCGGTGTCAAAACAAGCGATTATTTTTTAGAGGCTGTGTTGGTTATGGGACGGAGCCGGGAATACAAAAAATGCTTTATCAAAATTATGGGGGCAAGCAGTTTTGTGTATCAATGGAACAATTTACGTTTGGATAGTGAAATTATATAGCAGGTTTATATTTCGGATAGAAGCCGGTTTTAAAAAATAATGTGGATAACTTTTGTGGATAATTTTCATGGAATGGCAAAATGCCGTCTGAAATGCTGATATTTCAGTATTTCAGACGGCATTTTTATAATAAGGCTTATGGATAAGTTTGTGTATAAGTTGAAATCAGAGTTTTTTTCCGCATACGGTTTCATATTGTTTTTCAGTTAATGTCCCGGACAGGATGCTCATCGGGCGGAGGGAAGAGGCTGTGTAGCTTTGTGTGGAAATTTCCGTGTTTTTTGTATCAAACAACTGTAGCGAACTTAAGCGGTATGTTTTGTTGTTGCAATGGATTTCCCACTCGGCAATGGCAGTCTTGTATGCGGGGGTGTTGGCAAAATGTTCTTGTTTTAGATTGGTAACAACTTTTTTATCTTGGAAAATCATCAGATTTCCGTTTTTTCTCACGCTGTCTTTATTGATATATGTATGGATATTGCCGTTTGAGATCGTGCCGATATTTTCCCATCTGGCAGACTTGTCCGGTGTACTGCAGGCGGTTAGTAATATAGGGAGTAAAACGAAAGATAGGAAGATTGGGCGCATTAAGGTTTCCTTAATCATTGAAATCCGCTCATTCAGAAAGGAACGGGTTGGGCGGGAGGGGTAGTGCCGTCTGTGAAATAAAGCAAATAAAGCAAATATGGCAAATTGATGCAGCCTTCGTATTTTGCGTATTTATATATTCTGTATGGGGAATATGCTGCTTTTGAAGTGTGTATTATGGATGAACTGCCGATAACAGTAAATCGGTTTGATTTGTTTCCGTCAGCTTATGCCGTCTGAAGCCCTTTCAGACGGCATTTATTTTGAAGTTCTGGTTGTTTTTGCCAGTGATATTTTGATGGTTTGAAGTTGTCTTTTATATTCACGGCAATACGGACAGAACAGCAGGTGTGTGTATATGGAAATCTTCTCGCCCGGGGTGGTTTCCCGATCCTGATGTTTGGAAAGAAGCAGGGCAATATCGCGGCATTTTTTCATAACGGTTACTTTGGGTTTTCTTGGTTGAACCATTTGATTTGCAGGCATTGGCGCAATGATTCTCGGGCGCGGTGCATAATGGTGTGGTAGTTGGCCGTGCTGATACCGCACATTTGTTGTATTTCGTCGGATGAAAAACCGAGTATTTCCTTCAGGGTAAATACCCGTGCGGTGTTTTCAGGCAGGTTGTATAGGCAGCTTTGCAGAATTTTTTGAAATTCGTTGTTGTTTAATGATTTTTCCGGAGTGTTCCAATGTTGCGGCTGCCCTTCCGGCGTCCAATGCCCGTTTTGGGAAAAATGGCTTTCAAATGCTTCATCCAGCAGCTCGTCATCCAGTGCGGTAAAGACTTTCCTTTGTCTCCCGATTTGACGTAATGCGTCAATAATTTTGTTTTTCAATATGGCAAAAAGCCAGCTGTTGACAAGCGCCCTGCCTTGAAAACTGTCGCCTGCGCTGTATGCGGACAGCAATGTTTCCTGTACTAAATCTTCAGCCAAATCAGGATGGTCGGGCAATTGAAGCCGCGCAAAATGCAGAAGTAGTTTGCGCGACTCCATTAATTCGGCATCGGTCAGGTCGGGTAGCGGCATAGTATCGGGAACAAGGTAATTTTATGCGGATAGATGGTTTTGGCCAGAGGAATTGTCTTCCATATTTTCAGATATGGCGGACAAGGAGGGGATGATAATTCTTTGTTCAATCCAGCCTGACCATTTCCCAAGCAAAATATTTTTCCAATTATCGTCCTCAGGCATAAATTCGACAAGGGGTTGGGCGAGGGTGTCAAACGAAAGCGCGGAGGAACCCATTATCTCCAGCAGCATCATATCGAAGCCGTCCAATGTTTGGTACATCACATCATCTTCGGCGTTTCGCCATATTAACAAGGCTGTTTCCGCTTCCTGCAAATCATCGGTAACATCATATCGATATTGCCGGATAAAGGCCGCAGGGGAGGGCGTGTATTTGCTGTGATTTGAATAATGAATGTCGGGAATATCCGGAATTTGTGCAACTTCTGCCAGCAATTGGGTATATTCAAAATCCATCAGTGCCAAAATGCTGTCTAAAAGCGGCAGGCTTTGGCAATATTGTAGGAACTCGCCGGGGATTTCTTGAAAATAGGGCGTTTGGGCGCGCGCGTCGCGGACGAAACCTTCTTTCAGACGGCCCCATTCTTCGCGGTCAAAGTATTGCAGCGTTTCGGTATAGCAGCGGTCGATAAAGCTGTGGATATTGTTGCGTATCAGGCGGATATAGACGTTCAGGCGGTCTTGCGGCAGACCGTCTGCGGCTTCGCCCCCGCGTATGGCTTGGGCAAAGCGGTGCTGGTATTGGGCGGAGGTTTCAGGCTGCACGGCGGTATTCCTTTCCGGCACGCGTTTGATAATCGGCGATTTTGGCGACTTCGGCTTCGAGTTCGGCAAAAGGTGGGAAATTGAAATCGCGTTCCAACAGGGTGGGAGGAATCGTCGGCAGCTTGGCATAGGCAAGTTCGAGCAAGTCCCAAACAGTCGGCAAAACTGCCGCCCCGTGGGTATCAATCAACAATTCGGGATTTTCGGCATCGTGTCCGGCGATGTGGATGTAGCACACGCGACCTGCGTCAATGTTTTCCAAAAAAGCCTCCGGCGACAACAGACCGTGATTGACGGCGTTGACGTAGATATTGTTCACGTCCAGATGAATACCGCAATCGGCCTCACGTGCGACCGCGTTGAGGAACTCGACCTCGTTCATCTCGGCAAGCGGAGAATGCAGGTAGTAGGACGTGTTTTCCACGGCGATGCGGCAGCCCAAACGGTCTTGCACTTCGCGGATACGCCGCGCCGTATGATGCACCATTTCTTCAGTGAAAGGCAGCGGTAACAAATCGTAAAGATGACCGCCGTCGTGGCAGTAGCTCAAATGGTCGGAGAAAAACGTGCAATCGTAACGGCGCATCATTTCTCTGATGCCGTCTATCAAATCAGTATCCAGCGGGGCTTGCCCGCCCAGCGACATAGACAATCCGTGCAACGCCAGCGGCAGCCGCTCCGCCACGCGGTCAAACTGTTTGCGCGCCCTGCCGCCCATTTTCAGCCAGTTTTCCGGTGCGGCTTCGATAAAGCATATCGGGCTGTTTTCGGAAAGCGAGAGAAAGTCTTCCGCCAAGTCGCGGCGGTAGCCTAAGCCTGCGTGTTGAATCATATTTTTACCCGGTTCGGATGGCACAAAAGAATAATGTGCTGGTTTAAAAAAATCTTTGTTTGCCGTTAAAAAAGCCGCATTTTACTGAAAAACGCGGCTTGGTTTGAAGGGGCGGTATTATTTAGAACCGCATTTGCCTTCGCCGCATTTGCCTTCGGCAGATTTGGCTTTGGCTTTGGATGCCTTAGCGTGTTTGTGGGCTTTTTTTACGGTCGCACCGCATTTGCCCTCGCCGCATTTGCCTTCTCCTGCTTTAGAAGCAGCCGCGCCGCACGAACCTTCGGCAGATTTGGATGCGCCGCAAGAGCCTTGGGCGGATTTTTGAACGCCTGTTGCGTTGCTTGCCGGTTTGTCGGCGGCAACGGCACCGGCGGCCAAAGACAGGGATAAAGCACCGGCGAGTGCGGCAGCAATGTTTTTGTTCATTTCTATTTCCTTTTCAGAATATCAAGTTAACGAGATAAGGTTGGAATGTTTAAAGTCAGATTCCACGACTGAATCAATCTTGTTTCAGACGGCATCGGGGGCAAAACCGTTTTTTCAGCAGCGTATCCAGCGACCATCCGCCCGCACCCTGCAAAAGCAACGGGATTAATACCACGATATAAATTAAAGCCATTTTATAACCGTTGTCGCAGACATTGTAACCCGAACCGGCGTGAACCGCAGCCCAAGCGACGGCGGTAACGACCATCAGCCCCAATGCCGACAGGCGCGTTGCCAAACCCAAAAGCAACAGTACGGGCAGCAAAAGCTCCGCATACATAGCGAGATTCCAGTTTAACGCATCCGGCAGCAAGTTGAACGGGAATGGGAATTGATCGTTGATTTCGGAAAACCAATTCTCCCCGTTCCATTTTTGCAAACCCGATTCCAAAAATTCATATGCGGCAAACAGACGCAAAACCAGCATAGCGGATGCCGTCTGCCAAGTTGTTCCGATTTTCATAAGTGTTCCTGTTTTTGGTTCTGTTGATACCCCGTTAGACGGATTTTGTCGGAAAAACTGACACCCGGCAGCCAATAATTTAACAAGTTAATGAATATAAAAAGAAAGTATTTTGACGGAAAGAAAGGGAAAAAGGCGGGATATTTGGATAACGGCGGTGTTGTGAGATAATTCCCGCCTTGGACGGTATGCTTTCAAATGCTAATCCCGACAACAACAAAACGGGACTACTCGATGATAATTTATCAAATAAATCACATTAAAAATAATCAATATGGATAAGGGCGTAAAAAAATACGGAAAAATCTATGAAATCTCGCTCCCGAATGGGAAATTTGCTTACATATGTAGGGTGAGGCAATACGAGTTTGGTATTTTTGATTATCTCTCGGAAAAGACAGCCAATATGGATGAGCTTCTTTCTGTTGGGTTTAGGACTTATAAATCCTGTATAGAAACAGCCATAAGAAAGAAGATTTGGAAACTGATAGGGCGAGTTGATTTAGAGAAAGAAAATATAATATATCCAGATTTAGCGATTTTCTTATCATACAATAAAGAACTTTTTATTAGACAATCAAGAGTAATGAGAAACGGAAATCCTTTGGTAGTTTCTCAAAAAGATTATATAGACTTACTAAAGCGAGGGTATATATTTGGTTTCTTTGACGATTACAAAATCTTTGAACTCTGGCTGTCTAGTAATATGGAAAATTATCCAGAAAGTGAAGGCATATTTCCTTTGCCATCTCAGTATTTATAGGGGCAACGGCCTATGTCGCTGGAAAATGAAACTATTGATGGTGGCTTCGATCATTCATATGACCCCAACAATTACAATTTCCGTAAAGGAAAAAAAGAAAATATTAATTTTGATGATGACTTAACAAAGCCCCTTTCGCTTGGCTGTCAAAGGAGATTGTTAAGAAAAGCAATCTCCCTTTGACGGGGTGCGATATATAAAGGAATGGAAAATATGGTAATGTTTTCAAAAATCAGACCACTTTTGGCAATCGCTGCCGCCGCATTGCTTGCCGCCTGCGGTACGGCGGGAAACAATGCCGCCCGCAAGCCGGTGCAAACCGCCAAACCCGCCGCAGTGGTCGGTTTGGCACTCGGTGGCGGCGCATCTAAAGGATTTGCCCATATAGGCATTATTAAGGTTTTGAAAGAAAACGGTATTCCTGTGAAGGTGGTTACCGGCACATCGGCAGGTTCGATAGTCGGCAGCCTTTTTGCATCGGGTATGTCGCCCGACCGCCTCGAATTGGAAGCCGAAATTTTAGGCAAAACCGATTTAGTCGATTTAACCTTGTCCACCAGTGGTTTTATCAAAGGCGAAAAGCTGCAAAATTACATCAACCGAAAAGTCGGCGGCAGGCAGATTCAGCAGTTTCCCATCAAATTTGCCGCCGTTGCCACTAATTTTGAAACCGGCAAGGCCGTCGCTTTCAATCAGGGGAATGTCGGACAGGCGGTTCGTGCTTCCGCAGCCATTCCCAATGTGTTCCAGCCAGTCATCATCGGCAGGCACAAATATGTTGACGGCGGCCTGTCGCAGCCCGTGCCCGTCAGTGCCGCCCGGCGGCTGGGTGCGGATTTCGTGATTGCCGTCGATATTTCCGCACGTCCGAGCAAAAATGTCGGTCAAGGTTTCTTCTCGTATCTCGATCAGACACTGAACGTGATGAGCGTTTCCGCGTTGCAAAATGAGTTGGGGCAGGCAAACGTGGTTATCAAACCGCAGGTTTTGGATTTGGGGGCAGTCGGCGGTTTCGACCAGAAAAAACGCGCCATCCGGTTGGGTGAAGAGGCAGCGCGTGCCGCATTGCCTGAAATCAAACGCAAATTGGCGGCATACCGTTATTGACGCTATGCCGTCTGAACGTGTTTCCGGAAGGCTTTATCCATAGAAAAAAATACCCGAATCCCGTACAATACGCCCCTAAAATTTTGAAAGAACAAAAGAATCATGGAAGCCGAAGTAATCAATCAGCTCAACAACACCCTGAACGATTTGGAAAAGCGCAGCGAAGACATCCGCGTCTATATGGACTATCAGGGCAAGAAAGACCGATTGGAAGAAGTCGTCGGACTTTCCGAAGACCCCGAACTTTGGAACGACCCGAAACGCGCCCAAGAAATCGGCAAAGAGCGCAAAATCCTCGAAGGCATTGTGCTGACGCTGGACAACATCGCTTCGGGCATCGAAGACAACCGCATGCTGATTGAAATGACCGTCGAAGAAAACGACGAAGAAGGTTTCGCCGCCGTGCAGGAAGATGTGGCGGGACTGGAAAAACAGATGGCGGATTTGGAGTTCAAACGAATGTTCAACCAGCCCGCCGACCCGAACAACTGCTTTATCGACATCACCGCCGGCGCGGGCGGTACGGAAGCGGAAGACTGGGCGGGGATGCTGTTCCGTATGTACAGCCGCTACGCCGAGCGCAAAGGCTTCAAAATCGAAATCCTTGAGGAAGACGACGGCGAAATCGCAGGCATCAACCGCGCGACTATCCGAGTGGAAGGCGAATACGCTTATGGTTTGCTGCGTACCGAAACCGGCGTCCACCGCTTGGTGCGCTATTCGCCGTTTGACTCGAACAACAAACGCCATACCTCGTTTGCCTCCGTGTTCGTTTACCCCGAAATCGACGATTCCATCGAAATCGAAATCAACCCCGCCGATTTGCGTATCGACACCTACCGCGCATCGGGCGCGGGCGGTCAGCACATCAACAAAACCGACTCTGCCGTGCGCATTACCCACGAGCCGACGGGGATTGTGGTGCAATGTCAAAACGACCGTTCGCAACACGCCAATAAAGCCGCCGCGATGGAAATGTTGAAATCCAAACTGTACGAATTGGAAATGCGCAAACGCAACGAAGAGAAACAGGCGTTGGAGGAAGGTAAGTCCGATGTGGGTTGGGGCAGCCAAATCCGTTCGTACGTCTTGGACTCCTCGCGCATCAAAGACTTGCGTACAGGCTACGAAGTCGGCAACACCAAAGCCGTATTGGACGGCGATTTGGATGGCTTCATCGAGGCCAGCCTGAAACAAGGCGTGTAGTTTGAACCGTATGCCGTCTGAAACCTGTACCGTTTCAGACGGCATTTTTGCGTTTCGTGTTATAATCCGCGCCGCACACGGGACGGGCAGACAGTCGCCGCGTATCGCGTAAGGCATACGGGGAGGAAAGTCCGGGCTCCGCAGGGTAGAATGCCGGTTAACGGCCGGGCGCGGTAACGCGACGGAAAGTGGAACAGAAAGCAAAACCGCCGATGGCTGCTTTGGCAGCACAGGTAAGGGTGAAAAGGTGCGGTAAGGGCGCACCGCGCATTTGGTAACAATATGCGGCAGGCCAAACCCCATTCGGAGCAAGACCAAACAGAACGCAATGACGCTGCCCGCCGAGCGTTCGGGTAGGTTGCTTGAGCATACCGGCAACGGTATGCCTAGAGGAATGACTGTCCGAGACAGAACCCGGCTTACCGCCCGTCCGGTGTGCATCCGACACGCAAATGCCGTCTGAAACCTGAAATACGGTTCAGACGGCATTTTTATTTAGGCTGTGTTTTTATAGTGGATTAACAAAAACCGGTACGGCGTTGCCTCGCCTTAGCTCAAAGAGAACGATTCTCTAAGGTGCTGAAGCACCAAGTGAATCGGTTCCGTACTATTTGTACTGTCTGCGGCTTCGTCGCCTTGTCCTGATTTTTGTTAATCCACTATATATTTCGTTGATGCAGCACTCATTTAGTCGGACAAAATGCCTTTTACTTAATAGAACCGTTTTCCGCCAAAGCGGAAATCAGCGGCTTTCCCTTGCAAACAGACGGAATCAGGCAGGTATTCAAATGACAATCGGCAGGTTCCGGCAGGCTGCCGGGGCGGTTATTTCAGGGTGGGCGAAAGCCTGTCCTGTCGGATGGAAACGGTTTGGTTTCATTATGCGGAAAAAATGCCGTCTGAAGGGTTCAGACGGCATAGGTGCATCGGGGCAGGACTTAGTCTGTGCCTTCGAGCATTTTGTTCAATTTTGGGACGAGCAGGAGCAGCAGGAAACCTGTGGCTGCGCCGATGTAGAACAGCAGCCGGTAGAAGCCGATTTCGTCGCCCGCCTGATAGCCTTTTTCAAACAATACGCCGCCCAAAGTGAAGCCTAATGAAAAGGCAAGGAAATTAAGGGCGACCATTTGGGTTTTGAATAAAGGCGGTGCGATTTTGGTGGAGATGGACAGCGCAATCGGGGAAATCATCAGTTCGCCTATCGTGATGGCGAGGACGATCAGTGCGAAAACCGCAATAGGCATCGGCGTGCCGGAGGAAATAAAGGGGACAAACCCCAAAAACGACGCACCGGTAACAAATACCGCCATAGCGAATTTCAGCGGGGTTTTGGGCTGTTTGCGCCCCATTTTTGTCCACATTGCCGCCATAAGTCCGGAAAACAGGATGACCCACAGGCTTTGCATGGAATCTTTCCAGGCGACGGGCACGGTAAACGAACCGATGGTGCGGTTGACGGTTTCGTCGAAATAGACGGTTGCCACGGTGTAAATCTGAAACCAAACCGCCCAAAACATACAGATGGTCAGGAAAAGCGGGATGTAGGCGATGATGTGCCGCTTGTTGTCGGAACTGACGCGGGGGTTGGTCAGCAGGCGGGCGAAATAGGCGATGACGGCAAGGATGACGGTAGATAAGAGGATGCCGGAGAAATTGTCGAGGTTGACAAGCCCGGTTTTGATGGCGGTTGCAAGTGCGGCGATGAGGGCGATGCCGACGGCGGCCGCAGTTTTGCCCTGTCCTTTTGAAAGCGGATGGGGGACGGTGGGGTGGGGCAGATTTTTACGTCCCAAGGAATAACGCCACAAGCCGAATGCCATACCGACCGCCGCCGCGCCGAAACCATAATGGAAACCGATGTTTTCTTGAAGCAGGCCGGTCAGCAGCGGGCCTAGGAAGCCGCCGATATTGATGGCGATGTAGAAAATGGAAAATCCCGCATCGCGCAGCGGGCGCATTTCGTCCTGTTCGTATAATGCGCCCACCATAGAACTGGCCGTGGATTTCACGCCGCCGCTGCCCAATGCGATGAATATCAGCCCGATTAAAAGGCCGTACAGGCCCGGTGCTATGGCAAGGACGATGTGTCCGAGCATCACGACGATGCCCGAGAGGAAGAGGGTTTTTTCCGCACCCCATACGCGGTCGGCAAACCACGCGCCCAAAATGGTGGACAGGTACACGCTGCCGCTGTATGCGCCGACAATGCCGCCTGCGAGGGTTTTGTCTATGCCCAAGCCGCCTTTGTCGGCGGTGTAGTAGAGGTAAATCAGCAGGATGCCCTGCATTCCGTAAAATGAAAAACGTTCCCACAATTCGATATGGAAGAGGGTGGAAAGCTGGAAGGGGTGGCCGAAGAATGTTTTTTCTCCGGTGCGGGCGGGATGCCGGGACATAAAGGTTCTCCTAAAAGATTTTCTCTCAATGCCGTCTGAAACGGATGCGGACGGCGGCGGTGTTTTTTGTATGAAAATCGGTTTTTAACCGATATTTTCATTCTTTGTCAAATGATGCGCTACCGTTTTTGCGGACGGATGTTTTATATTTGTTTAAATTCAACGGATTGTATTTTAGAGGATGTGTTCCGATACGGCGCGGGTAAAGCCTTTTCAGTCAAGCGGCTTATCCGATAGGGCGGTTTTTACTTAGATGGAAAATCACTTCCTTATATATCCGCCACGCCGAAGGGCGCATTATAGTGGATTAACAAAAACCGGTACGGCGTTGCCTCGCCTTAGCTCAAAGAGAACGATTCTCTAAGGTGCTGAAGCACCAAGTGAATCGGTTCCGTACTATTTGTACTGTCTGCGGCTTCGTCGCCTTATCCTGATTTTTGTTAATTCACTATATCGATTCCGTTCCCTTGCAGGCGGACGGCGGAAAAGCAGGTTTTCAAATGTCCGGTTTGGCGGCGCGCCTTTCAGACGGCATGGCGGCGGACAGTGCCGCGCCGTCTGAAAACCGTTTATTTCCCTTTGCCGTTTCCGGCGGAGTCTTTTTTGTCCGAACCGAATAGGCGGTCGAAACGTATGGTGTATGTCAGCTCGCCGCCCGATGAAAGGCTGCCGATACGGGCAACCGCCTGTATGGCGCGGGTCAGCCGGTAAATCAGTTTGACGGACTGTTCCGCGCTGGAGATGCCGTATTCGTAGCCGATGTAGAGTTTGCCGGTCAGTTGTTTGCCGACGGTCAGCACCTGTTCGGCGGGGTTGAGTTCGCCGGTTTGCGCGTTGCGGCTGCGCTTGCTGGTAAAGCCCAAATCATCCACCAGCCCGATGCGGTCGTTGATTTGCCCGGCAAGCAGCGCGCCTGCGGCTGCGGACAGGGCGGCATTGTCGCCGCTGCTGCCGCTGCCGGCGCGGTTGAGGATGAGCCAGGAGAGCTTGTCTTTTTCACTCATCGGTTCGTTTGCCGTCAGCGTAATGCGCGGGCTGTTGAGGCTGCCCAATATTTCCACGCCCGCACCGACGGGGGAAAGGCGGCGTTCGGCGCGGATGTTGAGGTTGGGGTCGTTGAGCGGGCCGACAAAGGAGACCGTGCCTTTGGTAATGTCCAAATCCTGCCCGTATGCCTTGTAACGCCCTTTGATGACGCGGACCGTGCCCACGCCCCGCACGTTTCCGCCCGGTTGGGCGGTCAGGGTCAGTTTGCCGCCTATGGTAACGTCCGCGCCGTAGCCGGCGAAGCGGATGCTGTCATTGAGGTCTAAAATCAGGTTCATATTGACGGGGAGCGGTGCCGCCGCCTCTTTTTTGACTTCGCCCAATACGACGACATCGTCGCCGACGGACGGCATCGAGGATTTTTGCGAACCGAACAGCCCCTGATCCGTTTTAATCATCCCGGTAACGGATATGCCTTTTTGCGGCGAATAGCGCAGGCGGGTGTTGCCGGAAACCGTCAGGCGGCGGTTGGGGCGGGACAGGATGCGGTATTTGTCGAACACCGCGCCGATATCGACATCGGGTCCGCTGTTTTCCATACCGACCGTGCCGGAGAGTTCCGCCGTTCCTTCGTGCCGGAATTTCAGGCTGTCGATTACCCATTTCCTGCCTGCGATATGCGAACGCAGCGAACCGTTGTCCAAGATGATGCCTTGGGTTTGGTTGCGGTAATAGAGCTTGTCGCCGTTGATGCTGCCGCCCAAGTGCGGGTCGGCGATGCTGCCGCCGAGGGTTACGGCGGCATTCAGGCTGCCTTTGACGGTTTGTCCGACGGGCAGGAAGTTGCGGAATGCTTCGGCATCGGCAACGGTCAGATTGAGCCTGCCGCCCAAAGGCGCGGTATCGAAGGAGCGGCTTTGCCCGACGGTGATGTTGCCGTTGATTTTCCCATAGTTGCTGCTGCCGTTGACGGCGGCATTGACGGACGGAGAGCCTATCCGTCCGCCGATTTGCGCGGCGGCATTCAGGCTGCCGGTAATGTTTTGCGCGGCGGCGGGCAGAAAGGGCTTCAATGCGCCCAAGTCGGGAAGGGAGGCGGTAATCCTGCCGCCAAGCGGTGCATTTGCCATATTGCCGCCGAAGGCGTTGCCGATGCCCAAATCGGCGTTAATCCGTCCGAAACGCGCACCGCCGTCAAGCAGGATTCCGATGCGGTCGTTTTGAAAGCGCGTTTTCAGGGAAAATGCGTTCAAACCCAAAGCCTGCCCGCCGGGCAATACGGCATCGCCGCTTTGCCGGCTGATATTGAGGTAGCCGCGCGCGTTGCGCCCGTAGGCGACATCCCAGTCGCCGTTTAAAACCAGATTGTGTTCGACGGGCGGTTTGAAGAAATTGTGCAACTCGGCGATATGCAGGCCGCGTGCGCCGCCTTTTGCCGATATGCCGGTTTTTTTATCCCAAGAAAAGTGTTGCAGGTTGAGGCTGCCGCCCATAGCCTGCCAATTTGCCGCACTTGCCGCCACGCGTTCCGCACCGGCTTCGAGCGTCATACGGTTTTGCAGCTTGAGGTTGAACGCGCCGCCGATGTCGAGGATGCCGATGCTGCCTTTCCATCGGGTAAGTTCTCTGTTGATACCGCCTGAAGCGTCCAAGTCAAATTTGAACGGTTTGCCGTCCAAGGTCATGGCGGCATGCGTACGGATACGGTGTTGCGCGCCCGTGCCGTCCAGTGTCAGGTAGGCGGTATCGACAACCGTCGCCCCGCCCGACAGCGAAAGGCGGCTGCCTTTGATGTCGGCGCGTATCGGGCGGCTTGTGTCGGGTGAACCTTTGAGCGTGAAATCGAGCGAACGGATGTCTGCCGCCTTGCCGATGTGTAAGTTGCGCGCCGTTCCGGAAAGGTCGGTTTCAAAGGTTCGGATGTCGCCGTCCAAATCGCCGGAAAGATGGCCGTGTATGTTTAACAAGCCTTCCAGTCCGAAACCGAAGCGGGATAAATCGGGGGCGGTGATATTGAGGTTGAGCCGGTCGCCTTTTTTACCAAAGCTGCCGTCTGTTTTGATGATGTTCTGTCCCAGCCGCAAATCGACGGCGGCGCGCGGAAGGTGGCGGGATTCGTAAATAATGTCGGCATGACCGTTAAGCGGTACGCCGTTGAGTATACTGGGGGAAAACCGCATTTTGCTCGCAAACTGCTCTTTTGCCAGTTCGCCGGCAAGGTTTATTGAGCCGTTGATATTGCCTGCCGGAAGTTGCGGATTGATGCGCGAAGGGTCGAATGCGCGGGAACGGATGTCCAGCTTGAGCAGGCGGTCTTTAAACAGCTCGAGATAGCCTTGCGCGGTCAGGCTGCCTTGCCCGGCGGCGATGTTGACGGTGTCGAGCACCAGTTTCCGCTGTCCGTTTGCGGGGTCGCTTGCAATAGCGAGGCTGCCGTCCGTGCGCGCCGTGCCGATGCCGAGTTGCCAAGAGATTTTGGGCGAGGCGGTCGTACCGCCGATGCCGATGCTGCCGTCCAACCTGCCTTTGAACGCGGTTTGCAGTACGTCTTCCGCGCCGACGGAGTTGATGCCTATATTTAAATCGAGGATGTCTTTTTCGGTGTCGATTTTGCCCGACAGCCTGATGCCGCCCCGTCCGAGCAGGGCGGCGGACGTATTGCCGATATGCACCGTGCCGTCCTGCCGGATGACAAAGCCGCCCAAAACCTGACGGACGGGGATGCCGTTGCGGTCGGCAAAGCCGGCTTTGGTGTTTTCCAAATCGAGCGAGCCTTCCAGCGCGATGCCGTCTGAAAACGACGGGATGGCGGTCAGGTCGAAATTCAGCCCGGCATCGGGCAGGGAAGGCACGAAGGCGGCCGGATTGATGTTGAACCCTTTGACCAGCACTTCTTCCAATGTTTTATCCAATGATTCGGCAAACGGGTGGATGACGGATTTTCCCGAGAGGCGGATATTGCCGCCGTCGATCGTCAGTTCGGCGCGCACATCCTTCAGGCTGCCGCTCAGCCGAGCCGTACTGTGTATGGTTTCGCCTTTGAGTCCGCCTTTGGTGTAAATGGCGGTATCGAGGGCAAACGGTTTTTTCAAGCCGACCGAGGCTGACCCCGACGAACTGCTCCACGGCGTGTCGGCGGTCTTCAGGTCGAGGCGGTGTCCTTTGCGGTCGTAACGGTATGCCGCGTTGAGGCGTTCGAGATAGACGGTTTGTTTGTCAAAGGCTTTGCCTGCGCTGATTTTGCCCGTCTCGAAGCGGTCGAGATAGACGGCGGCAGGCAGGTCTATGCTGTCGGGAAGGCTGAGCGGAGGGCGTTCTTCTTTAGGCGGAGTCGGTTTGGTAACGATGGCGATGTCGCCGGCGGAAATTTCGGTGATGTGCAGGCTGCGGCGCATCAGTTCGGACGGTTTCCACGCGAAGCGGAAGCGGCTGATTTTAAGGTCTGCCCCCTCGGTTTCTATCGACCAGTTGTCGCCGTCGAAGCCGTCGAGCAGCGTGCCTTTGAGGTTTTGGGAGGAAATGTTTACGCCGAACCAGGACGGGATTTGGTACAGCCCGAAGCGCAAACCCGCTTCCGTGCCGGCGAGCCAGCCGAGGAAACATACTGCCAAAATCAGGACAGACAGCAGTGCCGCCGACAGCTTCAGCAGCGGGCGGCGTTTTTTTGCCGGCGGGGCAGGGCGGTGTTCAGACGGCATTTTGCGCGTGCCGTTTTCGGTCGGATCGGTATCTGTCGGTGCGGTATCGGTCATAATGTCTGTTTCAAAATAGTTTGCTGCAATGCCGTCTGAAGCGGCCGTATCGGTTTAGAAACGCGTTCCCAGGCTGATGTGCCAGCGGATTTTCTTATCGCTGTGCCCGTAGGCGATGTCGAAGGAAAACGGCGCGAGCGGGCTGAACCAGCGCACGCCCAGTCCCGAACCGTGTTTCAGCTTCATACGTTTGAAATTAGCGGCGGCATCGCCCATATCGTGGAACACCGCGCCGGACAGGGTGCGCGTAAACGGCAGTTGGTATTCCAGGCTGCCCACCAAGAGGGCGCGTTCGGGCAGGACCGATCCGTTCGGGCCGGCAAGTCCGATGCTGTCGAGTTCGTAACCGCGCACGGAAGACGCGCCGCCGCTGCGGAACATCAGCCCCGAAGGAACGTCGGCATTGTCGCGGGCAACGGTGTAACCCGCTTGTCCGCGTATGATGAACGTGCCGAGTTTTTTGTTTTCGGGCGTGAAGAAATAACCTGCGCGGGCAGAGGTGCGGATCAGCGCGGTGGAGGACAGGAATGTGCCCAAAGTCGTACCGATTTTGCCGTCGAGGTAATGGCCGTTTTCGGGATGCAGCACGTTGTTGAGCAGCTGGCGTTTCCAAGAGGCGGTCAGCATCGTGGCGTGGCTGTTGCCCAAATCGACATCCGAGCCGGGGATTTTCCGGCCTTCTGCGAGAAACTCCGCCCCCAGCCGGGCATCAATGCCCGCGCGGTCGCGCACATACCAGACGCCGCCGGAGAAGGCGCGTTTTTCGAGGTTTTGGGTGGTCGAACGGTTGTAGGAGACGTTGCTTGTCCAGTAGTTGCCCCGGTAGTTGCGCGGCTGGCTGATGCCGGCGGCAAGCGTGGTTTCGTATTTGTCCATATCCCAGACGACCGAACCGATATAGCCTTTGTTGAAGAGGTTGTAATAGTCGTAGGCGATTTTGCCGCCCAAACCGTATTCCGAATCGAGGCGGATGCCGGTTTCGAGTTTGTGGCGTTTGACCTCGGTTACGCTGACTTTGACGGGGACGCGGTCGCCTTGGAGGCGGTCGAAGTCGGCTTGTACGGACGCGCCGGAATAATGCCCGTTTTGTTCGAGCGCCTGTTGGAAGTCGAGCAGCAGGTCGAGGTCGTAGGGCGTGCCCGGTTGGAAGCGCGCCAGGCCGGAGACGATTTGTTCGGGGTAACGCTGTGTGCCGGTAATTTCAAAGTCGCCGAAGGCGATGGGGCGGCCGCTGTCCACGACGACGTTCAAATCGGCGGTGGCGGTATCGGGGTTGACGGCCGCCCGGGTGTTGCCGAGCTTGGCAAGTGGGTAGGCTTTGCGCGTTACCGCGCCGAGGACGGAAGTTTTGCTGTTTTCCCAACTGTCCTGATCGAAATCGCTGCCTACCGGCTGCTGCCAGTTTTCCAGCGCGTTGCGGTAGTATTCGGCGAGGTTGCCGTCTGAAAGGATGTCGCCGAGGATGGCGACGCCGACGTTGGCGATTTTGGTGCGCGGGCCCGGTGTGATGTGCACCGTATAAGCTCCGTCTTTTTCCGTCAGGCTGACTTTGCTGCTGAAATAGCCTTTGCTGCGGAGCATGGTTTTGACGTTGTCCGGTGCTTCTTCGGCAAGGAAGCCTGTTTGTTCTTTGTCCAACACTTCTTCCTGCTGCTGCGTGATGAGCGGCAGGTGTTCTTCGACCATATCTTTAATTTCACTGTCCTGTGTGTCGATGAGGACGGGGAATTTGGGTTTTAATTTGACTGATTCGGTGTCGGGGCTTTTGTTTTTGAACAATGCGAAACCCGCCGCCTTGTTTTCGGAAAGGTCGGCGGCAGGCGCGTATGCGTGCGGAAAGAAAAATAAAGCCGGCAGGAGCAGGGCGGTCGGTTTGATCATCATGGTACGGGTGTCGGGTATCGGTGTGGCGGCTTTCGATTTTAACACTGTTCGGACGGGGCGGGACGCTTCAGACGGCATACCGCCGCCGGTATTTCGGAGGTTGCGGCCCGCCTGGAATGTATCTGCTTGTTTTAGGGGATTTTGCTTCCAATCCGTATGCGGGCAGGCTGCGTTTCGGAGTGGTGTCGAAAAATAGGCGGAATCGAATAAATTTATTTCTGTTCAATAAATTAAACCATCACGCCGAATGATAAAACAACGCCTGTCCGGCACTGCATAGGGCAAATCAACGCACCTTAAAACACAGCCGAAAAATAAAAAAACACAGAGAATGAGTTTTCTTTTAAAATACAACATTTTTTAACATATCACAACATAAGGAAGAATTATGGCGTTCGGCAAATCCTTATTTCATGCGATCGGCCGCGTCAGCCTGGTCAGGCAGATTGCCGCCGGTTTGGCGTTGGGCATCGTAATCGGTTCGGTTTCCCCGCAACTGGGCTTGGCGGCAGGCTTGTTCGGCAGCCTGTTTGTCGGCGCGCTCAAAGCGGTCGCGCCGGTTTTGGTATTTATCTTGGTGGCGGCCACAATCGCACAGCACCAAAAAGGCAACAAGGCGCATATCAGGCCGATTATCGTCCTTTACCTTATCGGCACGTTTTCCGCAGCCCTGACCGCCGTCATCGCCGGTATGGTTTTCCCGACGCACATTGTTTTGGCGGGCGCGGGCGATGTGTCCGCCGCGCCGCCTTCCGGCATTGTGGAAGTATTGAAATCGCTGCTGATGAACCTGGTCGCCAACCCGATTAACGCGATTGCCAATGCCAACTATATCGGCATTTTGGCTTGGGCTTTGGTTTTGGGCGCGGCGTTGCGGAATCACGGTTCGGACGTTACGCGGCAGGTCGTTGCCGATTTGGCGGAAGCGGTTTCCACCGTCGTGAAATGGATTATCCGTTTTGCCCCTTTGGGCATTTTCGGGCTGGTGTCGTCCACAATCGCGGAGACGGGTTTCGGCGCGCTGGCGGGTTATGCGAAGCTGCTTGCAGTGCTGTTGGGCTGTATGGCGTTTATCGCGCTGGCGGTCAATCCCGCCATCGTGTGGTGGAAAATCCGCCGCAACCCTTATCCGCTGGTGTTTACCTGCCTGCGCGAAAGCGGCGTGTATGCCTTCTTTACCCGTTCTTCCGCCGCCAATATCCCCGTGAATATGGCTTTGGCGAAAAAACTGGGGCTGCACGAAGACACTTATTCGATTTCCATCCCGTTGGGGGCGACCGTCAATATGGGCGGTGCGGCGATTACGATTACCGTTTTGGCTATGGCGGCGGCGTACACCCAAGGCATACAGGTTGATTTTGCCACCGCGCTGCTGTTGAGCCTGGTGGCGACGGTCAGCGCGTGCGGCGCGTCCGGAGTGGCGGGCGGTTCGCTGCTGCTGATTCCGTTGGCGTGCAGCCTGTTCGGCATCAGCAACGATGTCGCCATGCAGGTGGTCGCCGTCGGCTTTATCATCGGCGTGATTCAGGATTCGGCGGAAACGGCGTTGAATTCTTCAACCGACGTTTTGTTTACCGCTGCCGCCGATTTGGGCCGACAGAGAAACCGGGCGGAATAAACCAAGCTATGCCGTCTGAAGCCCGTTTGGCGTTCAGACGGCATATTTTTACAATTTTATGGGCATATGGCGGAAACAATACCGGCTGCCTTGAATATGAAGGAGATGATGATGTTTAAACGCAGTGTGATTGCAATGGCTTGTATTGTTGCCCTTTCAGCCTGTGGGGGCGGCGGTGGCGGATCGCCCGATGTTAAGTCGGCGGACACGCCGTCAAAACCGGCCGCTCCTGTTGTTGCTGAAAAAGAGACAGAGGTAAAAGAAGATGCGCCACAGGCAGGTTCTCAAGGACAGGGCGCGCCATCCACACAAGGCAGCCAAGATATGGCGGCAGTTTCGGCAGAAAATACAGGCAATGGCGGTGCGGCAACAACGGACAAACCCAAAAATGAAGACGAGGGACCGCAAAATGATATGCCGCAAAATGCCGCCGAATCCGCAAATCAAACAGGGAACAACCAATCCGCCGGTTCTTCAGATTCCGCCCCCGCGTCAAACCCTGCACCTGCGAATGGCGGTGGCGATTTTGGAAGGACGAACGTGGGCAATTCTGTTGTGATTGACGGGCCGTCGCAAAATATAACGTTGACCCACTGTAAAGGCGATTCTTGTAGTGGCAATAATTTCTTGGATGAAGAAGTACAGCTAAAATCAGAATTTGAAAAATTAAGTGATGCAGACAAAATAAGTAATTACAAGAAAGATGGGAAGAATGACGGGAAGAATGATAAATTTGTCGGTTTGTTTGCCGATAGGGTAAAAAAGGATGGAATTAACAAATATATCATCTTTTATACGGACAACCCCCCCACTCGTTCTGCACGGTCGAGACGGTTGAGGAGGTCGCTTCCGGCAGAGATGCCGCTGATTCCCGTCAATCAGGCGGATACGCTGATTGTCGATGGGGAAGCGGTCAGCCTGACAGGGCATTCCGGCAATATCTTCGCGCCCGAAGGGAATTACCGGTATCTGACTTACGGGGCGGAAAAATTGTCCGGCGGATCGTATGCCCTCCGTGTGCAAGGCGAACTGGCAAAAGGCGAAATGCTTGCTGGCACGGCCGTGTACAACGGCGAAGTGCTGCATTTTCATACGGAAAACGGCCGTCCGTACCCGTCCGGAGGCAGGTTTGCCGCAAAAGTCGATTTCGGCAGCAAATCTGTGGACGGCATTATCGACAGCGGCGATGATTTGCATATGGGTACGCAAAAATTCAAAGCCGTTATCGATGGAAACGGCTTTAAGGGGACTTGGACGGAAAATGGCGGCGGGGATGTTTCCGGAAGGTTTTACGGCCCGGCCGGCGAGGAAGTGGCGGGGAAATACAGCTATCGCCCGACAGATGCGGAAAAGGGCGGATTCGGCGTGTTTGCCGGCAAAAAAGAGCAGGATTGATGCTGATGCCGCCTGAAGCGGGGGCGTTCAGACGGCATTGTGATGTTTGGGGTGGGGTCCGGTTCAAGTCCGCATCAGTTGATAAACCCGTCGTCTTTCATTTTCTTTTCGGAAAAATACTGGCCGAATACCAGCAGGGCGGCGAGGATGATGACAAACAGCCCCGCCATAGTCAGAGTGATTTTGAAGAACAATTCCGCTTCGAGAAAAGAAAACCAAAGTTGCACAATCAGCAGCAGCACCCAGCCGGCAAACAGTCCGAGACAGGCATAAACGCCGAGCTTAAACACGGTCCCGCTCCAAAATGACGACGTAGGCCTCGCGTTTGAAAAACAGCAGCATACGGCGCAAATCTTTTTCCATCGTTACGACCCGCCAGCCTTCGGGGGTTTGTTTGTTGAGGAACGCGCTGAAATTGACGGGGTTGACCTTTGCCGCGCCGAAAAACAGGCTGGACAACAGGCTTTCCTGATAAATGATGACTTTGTATTCTTTCATAGGATTCCTTTTAACATAAGGGATCATCTTTTCAGACGACCCCTTAAGTTGCTAATGATGCAAAACAGCAAACCTTATTTCTTATTGCCCAACTGCGGCAATACCGAGCCTTCGCCCAATGCCAATAAACCGCTTTGCGAGTAGATGCCCAGTTTGGCGCGGGTGTCGGTGATGTCAAGGTTGCGCATCGTGAGCTGTCCGATGCGGTCGAGCGGAGTGAACGCAGCGTCTTCGACTTTTTCCATACTCAGGCGTTCAGGTTGGTAGGTCAGGTTGGGCGATTCGGTGTTCAGAATCGAGTAGTCGTTGCCACGCCGCAGTTCGAGGGTAACTTCGCCGGTAACGGCTTTGGCGACCCAGCGTTGGGCGGTTTCGCGCAACATCAAGGCTTGGCTGTCGAACCAGCGGCCTTGGTAGAGCAGGCGGCCGAGGCGCAGGCCGTTGATGCGGTATTGTTCGATGGTGTCTTCGTTGTGGATGCCGGTTACCAAGCGTTCGTAGGCGATGTGGAACAACGCCATGCCCGGGGCTTCGTAGATGCCGCGCGATTTGGCTTCGATGATGCGGTTTTCGATTTGGTCGCTCATACCTAAGCCGTGGCGGCCGCCGATGCGGTTGGCTTCGAGGAAGAGTTCGACGGGGTCGGTGTATTCTTTGCCGTTCAATGCAACCGGCACGCCTTCTTCAAAGCGCACGCTGACTTCTTCGGGTTTGATTTCGACGTTTTCGTCCCAAAAGGCAACGCCCATAATGGGTTTGACGATTTTGATGCCCGAGTTCAAAAATTCCAAGTCTTTGGCTTCGTGGGTGGCACCCAACATATTGGAATCGGTGGAGTAGGCTTTTTCCACCGACATTTTGTAGTTGAAGCCGTTGGCAATCAGAAATTCGCTCATTTCGTGGCGGCCGCCGAGTTCGTCGATAAATTGCTGGTCGAGCCAGGGTTTGTAGATTTTCAGCGCGGGATTGGTGAGCAAACCGTAGCGGTAGAAACGCTCGATGTCGTTGCCTTTGTAGGTGCTGCCGTCGCCCCAGATATTCACATCGTCTTCTTTCATTGCGGAAACAAGCATCGTGCCGGTTACGGCGCGGCCCAGAGGCGTGGTGTTGAAATAGGCGATGCCGCCGGTGGAAACGTGGAACGCGCCGCATTGGATGGCGGCGATACCTTCGTGTGCCAACTGCGCGCGGCAGTCGATTAAGCGGGCGTTTTCCGCACCGTATTCCATCGCTTTTTTGGGAATGGCATTGTAGTCGTCTTCGTCGGGCTGGCCGAGGTTAGCGGTGTAGGCATAAGGCAGCGCGCCTTTGAGTTTCATCCACAACAGCGCGGCAGAGGTATCAAGACCGCCGGAGAAGGCGATGCCGACTTTTTGACCGACGGGGAGGTGTTGCAGGATAGTATTGTTTTGACTCATGTGGAATCCTTCGGACTAAAAATAAAAGCAGAACGAGGCAAACCGCTCTGCACATGATTTGAACTTATTATCTTATAAATAGATGAGATAATCTAGTTTGATGCCGCCTGAAAAAGCATTCAGGTTTTCAGACGGCATTTGTCCGCAATTATTGAGACGCTATCCGAAGCTGAATATAATGAAGCATGCTGCCCAAACCGAAGCAGCTGCCAAAGGCCACAACAAGTAGCCTTTTTGCCCAGTCAAACGCCACATTTCATCTGCATTGGTTGCAACAAAAAACAACCACAAAAAACCAAGTAAAATATCCGTAAAGACTGCCAGTGAAAAAATCATACGGTTTGCAGGTAAGAAGCTGAATGCGTTCAGAACAACCCATTGTATAAAAAATGTGGAAAGCGTAGCATATTTGGCGCGAAAATTGACTGCACGTTTGTCTTGATGAATTTTACGGCGAATAATCAAATACTGAACAATCAGCACAAATGCACACACAAAAAGGCTGATAATGAACATGAAAAACGCAACAATGCCGATTGCAAACATGAGTCTCTCCTATCCGTTGCACCTATACCATAGCCAAGTGATGGCACCGAGTGCTTCGCTTTCGTTCCATTGTTCATTGGGGTAGAGTTTAGGGGAGATGATGTTTAGGGTTGTGATGGTGGGCATAGTTTAGAGGGGGGTAAAACAAAAAAGGTAAGTGTAAGTGGTTTTAAGGCTGCCTGAAAGCGGATTAACAGCGAAAAAGAGAACGCGTGAGTGCGAGCACCCACGCTTGCTATCAGACAGACTGGCTACGCTGGCTATGCTTGTTATATATCTATATGGTTATATAGATATATAATTTTTTCACTCCATTCATTTGATTGTAGGGTATCTGTATCTTCAGCAATATACAAACCAATATCTTTTGACCAGAATGCATAAGTTTGTTGAATTATATCTATATTCTTCAGATAATTAAAATCTGAGAAAGCACCATCAAACATGCATATTATAGCTATTGGATTAAGCTGATTGATATTTAGTATTTCATCTTTAATTACATTAAATAAATCAATATTTTTGGAATATAAAAAATAAGATTCTGTTAAAAAAATATCATATTTCCACTCATTATTTTCAAGAATATATTTTTCAGATTTAATGCAACGTGATCTAGATTCCCATTGCTTTATATTTTCATGATTTCTGTCTTCTTTTAAAAAAATACCATAACACAATATAGAAAACTGGTCAGTACCACAATTTTTTAAAAAATCTATTATTTTCATTTAGCTACCCCTAATTAGGTTTAATTGATTATTATCTGGTATAAAGCTTGCAATGACTTTATCCTTATACGGCCCATCTTTTGCAACAACAATAACAACATATTTCCCATTTGATTTACCTAATAAGCAATATTGGAACAGTAATCATGGGAAATCATGAATAGCCTTTAGGCAGAAGGAAAGATTATGAAAGACCGACAGCATTTGTTCAACCTTATCATCATCGGCGACGAAATCTTACACGGCAGCCGCCAAGACAAGCATTTCGCCTTTTTCAAATCCCTGCTCGAATCCAAAGGGCTGAAGCTCAATCAGGTGCAATACCTGCCCGACGAACCCGATTTGCTGGTCAGGCAACTGCGCCGCAGCTTTTCAGACGGCATACCGACGTTTGTTACCGGCGGCATCGGTGCCACGCCCGACGACCACACGCGCCAAGCCGCAGCGGCTGCTTTGGATTTGCCCGTCGTCCGCCACGCGCAAGCCGCCGGGTTTATCGAAGGCGTAACCCTGAAACGCGGCGAGCCGCTTGATTCGCCGGAACACGCCCAACGCCTGAAAATGGCGGATTTCCCCGAGGGCGCAGAGCTTGTGCCCAACCCGTTCAACAACATCGCCGGATTTTCCATCCGCGAGCATTATTTCTTCCCCGGCTTTCCCGTGATGGCGCACCCGATGGCGGAATGGGTTTTGGATACTTATTACGCCGGCCGCTTCAACCAAACCGAACGCGGCAGCCGCAGCGTGTATGTGTTCGAGCAGCCCGAATCGCGCATTACGCCGCTTATGGAGCATATCGAGCAAACTTATCCCGGCGTGCGTTCGTACAGCCTGCCCAGCGTCGGTTGGACGCATTCAGACGGCACGCAGGTCAAACCGCACATTGAGTTCGGCATCAAAGCCGAAGGAGAAGCCGTCAACCTTTTGGACGCGGCGTGGGCGGAAGTGTTGCACAGCTTGGACGGATTGGGAGCAGAGCTGAAAAATCGGGTAAACTGAAAACCGTTTGCCCAAATCGGACAATATTTAAGGAAAACCATGCAATACCGAATCAGAAGAGAAAACGAAGCACCCGAAGCAAAAAATGCGGGGGAAACCTTATGGGAACGCGACATTATGCGCGAAGTGCTGCTGTCCGCCTATCGGGACAGGCGCAGGGAGCGGATGTGGAAAAACATCTGGCGCGCCGTCAGTACCCTGATTCTGGTTGCCCTGATTGCAGGCATTTTCCGAAAAGACGAAGCCGCATTGCAGTTGACGGGCAATACGCCGCATACCGCAGTCGTCAACCTGTACGGCGAAATCGGCAACGGCGTAGAAGACCAGGTCAAAAAACTCAAAGACGGTATGGAAGCCGCCTATAAAAACCCGCAGGCAAAAGCCATCATCATCCGCGCCAACAGTCCCGGCGGTTCGCCTGTCGTGTCCAACACCGCTTTTGAAGAAATACGCCGTCTGAAGGCGCAGCACCCCGGCATCCCCGTTTATCTCGTGGCGGAGGATATGTGCGCGTCCGGCTGCTACTACATCGCGGCGGCGGCGGACAAAATCTATGCCGACCCGTCCAGCATCGTCGGCAGCATCGGCGTTATCGGCAGCAGTTTCGACGCGACCGGCCTGATGGAAAAAATCGGCGTGAAACGCAGGGTTAAAATTGCGGGCAGCAACAAAGGTATGGGCGATCCGTTTTCGCCCGAAACGCCCGAACAGTCGAAAATCTGGGAAGAAATGCTGACCGGCATACACGGCGAATTTATCAAAGCCGTCAAAACCGGACGCGGCAGCCGCCTCAAATTCCGACAATATCCCGACGTGTTCAGCGGTCGGGTGTACACGGGTGCGGATGCGCTGAAGGTCGGGCTGGTGGACGGACTCGGCAATATTTACAGCGTGGCGCGAGACGTGGTCAAAGCCCCCGATGTGGTGGATTACACTCCGAAGGACGATTTCGGCAGAATCTTGGGCAGACGCTTCGGCGCAGAACTCAAAGCAAGCGTTTCGGAAGCCCTGCAATCCCTCCAATAACGCTTTCCGCCGGATATAGTGGTTTAAATTTAAACCACTATACCGATGCCGTCTGAAAGGTTTTCAGACGGCATTTTTTTGCATGGTAGGGTGATATTTGTGAAACGGTAATATGAAAACAGAACGCTTGTCGCGCGGTTTGTACAGTGCCGGTCTGTACGAAGACAGCAATAAAGATAGAAACGTTTTGTTTTTATAGGATTGGCGCGAAACAGACGGTCCGGCGTTCTTGAAATCAAATAAGAATCGTTATCATAACATGATTGTATTTATTGGGTTTTTTTGGGCGTTTTGCCGATATTTACCTTTTAATGGTTTTTGAAATTCGCTAAAATACGAAATTATTGTAGAAATTTTGTTAACGGATTTGGGTGTAACCATGTTGTCCGCTTACTTTCCCGTCTTTGTCTTTATCCTCGTCGGCCTCGCGGCCGGCGTGCTGTTTATCCTGCTCGGCACGATTTTAGGCCCGAAACGCCACTACGCCGAAAAAGACGCGCCTTACGAATGCGGTTTTGAAGCCTTTGAAAACGCAAGGATGAAGTTCGACGTGCGCTATTACCTCGTCGCCATCCTCTTCATCCTGTTTGATTTGGAGGTCGCGTTCATGTTGCCGTGGGCAGTTGTGTTCAAAGATTTGGGCGCGTACGGCTTCTGGTCTATGCTGGTGTTTATCGTCGTCCTGACGGTAGGCTTTGTTTACGAATGGAAAAAAGGTGCGCTGGAATGGGAATAGAAGGCGTTTTGAAAAAAGGTTTCATCACCACCAGCGCGGATACGGTGTTGAACTATATGCGTACCGGTTCGCTGTGGCCGGTTACTTTCGGCTTGGCCTGCTGTGCCGTGGAAATGATGCATGCAGGTATGGCGCGTTATGACCTTGACCGCTTCGGCATCATTTTCCGTCCGTCCCCACGTCAGGCCGACCTGATGATTGTGGCAGGTACGCTGACCAACAAAATGGCGCCAGCCCTGCGCCGTGTATACGACCAGCTTGCCGAGCCACGCTGGGTATTGTCTATGGGCTCGTGTGCCAACGGCGGCGGTTATTATCACTATTCTTATTCCGTTGTGCGCGGTGCCGACCGCGTCGTGCCGGTAGACGTTTATGTGCCGGGTTGTCCGCCGACTGCGGAAGCCCTGATTTACGGCCTGATTCAGCTCCAACAAAAAATCAAGCGCACTTCCACCATCGCGCGTGACGAGTAAGGGGAGGACGATATGGCAAGTATTCAAAACTTATACGAAACCGTCAGCCGCGTTTTAGGCGATCGGGCAGGCAAAGTTATTTCCGCTTTGGGAGAGATTACCGTCGAGTGTCTGCCCGAACACTATATTTCAGTCATGACCGCATTGCGCGACCATGAAGAGCTGCATTTCGAGCTTCTGGTCGATTTGTGCGGTGTCGATTACAGCACTTACAAAAACGAAGTATGGCAGGGCAAACGCTTTGCCGTCGTCAGCCAGCTTCTTTCCGTTAAAAACAATCAACGCATCCGCGTACGCGTCTGGGTTTCAGACGACGACTTCCCCGTAGTCGAATCTGTAGTTCCCGTTTACAACAGCGCGGATTGGTACGAGCGCGAAGCCTTCGATTTGTACGGCATCATGTTCAACAACCATCCCGACTTGCGCCGCATCCTGACCGATTACGGTTTCGTCGGACATCCGTTCCGCAAAGACTTCCCGATTTCCGGCTATGTGGAAATGCGTTACGACGAAGAGCAAAAACGCGTGATTTACCAACCTGTTACCATTGAGCCGCGCGAGATCACGCCGCGTATCGTCCGTGAGGAGAACTACGGTGGCCAATAAATTAAGAAACTACACCATCAACTTCGGCCCGCAACACCCTGCGGCGCACGGCGTATTGCGCATGATTTTGGAGTTGGAGGGCGAAACCATCGTCCGCGCCGACCCGCATATCGGCCTCCTGCACCGAGGTACTGAAAAACTGGCTGAAACCAAAACCTACCTGCAAGCCCTGCCCTATATGGACCGCTTGGACTACGTTTCCATGATGGTCAACGAGCAGGCGTATTGTTTGGCAGTAGAAAAACTTGCCGGTATCGATGTACCTATCCGCGCCCGGTATATTCGCGTCATGTTTGCCGAAGTAACGCGCATCCTCAATCACTTGATGGGCATCGGTTCGCACGCATTCGACATTGGCGCGATGACCGCCATCCTCTACGCCTTCCGCGACCGCGAAGAGCTGATGGACTTGTACGAAGCCGTATCCGGCGCGCGTATGCACGCAGCCTACTTCCGTCCCGGCGGCGTTTACCGCGACCTGCCCGACTTCATGCCCAAATACGAGAGCAGCAAATTCCGCAACGCCAAAGTATTGAAGCAGCTCAATGAATCCCGTGAAGGCACTATGCTCGACTTTATCGACGCCTTCTGCGAACGCTTCCCAAAAAACATCGACACACTCGAAACCCTCCTGACCGACAACCGCATCTGGAAACAGCGTACCGTCGGCATCGGCGTCGTCTCCCCCGAGCGCGCCATGCAAAAAGGCTTTACCGGCGTGATGTTGCGCGGTTCCGGCGTGGAATGGGATGTGCGTAAGACACAGCCTTACGAAGTGTACGACAAAATGGATTTCGACATTCCCGTCGGTGTGAATGGCGACTGCTACGACCGCTACCTCTGCCGTATGGAAGAAATGCGCCAATCCGTGCGCATCATCAAACAATGTGTCGACTGGCTTCGCGTGAATCCCGGTCCGGTCATTACCACCAACCACAAATTTGCCTCGCCCAAACGTACCGAAATGAAAACAGGTATGGAAGACCTGATTCACCATTTCAAACTCTTTACCGAGGGTATGCACGTTCCCGAGGGCGAGACCTACACCGCTGTCGAACATCCGAAAGGCGAGTTCGGCGTTTACATCATTTCAGACGGCGCAAACAAACCCTACCGCCTGAAAATCCGCGCACCCGGCTTCGCCCATCTGCAAGGTATGGACGAAATGGCAAAAGGCCATATGCTCGCCGACGTCGTTGCCATCATCGGTACGCAGGACATCGTATTCGGGGAGGTTGACCGATAATGTTATCCGCAGAATCCTTAAAACAAATTGATATTGAGTTGGCAAAATATCCTGCCGACCAACGCCGTTCCGCCATCATGGGCGCGTTGCGTATCGCCCAAACCGAAAAAGGCTGGCTTGCTCCCGAGACCATCGCCTTTGTTGCAGACTATATCGGCATCTCGCCTGCACAAGCCTACGAAGTCGCTACTTTCTACAATATGTACGACCTTGAGCCCGTCGGCAAATACAAACTGACCGTTTGTACCAACCTGCCCTGTGCCCTGCGTGGCGGCATGGATACCGGCGAATACCTGAAGAAAAAACTCGGTATCGGCTACGGCGAAACTACGCCCGACGGCAAATTCACCCTTGTCGAAGGCGAATGCATGGGCGCGTGCGGCGATGCTCCGGTCATGCTGGTCAACAACCACAGCATGTGCAGCTTTATGACTGAAGAGGCGATTGAGAAAAAATTAGCAGAATTAGAATAGATTGTCTGAACACATTAGGTTTGTGATCAAACTTAACTGGTTATTCCAAAATTCTAAATTGTGATTTTAAAAAGTAACAATAAAAAAGGGGGGAGTGCTTCATGAGAGGGGTAATCGTCAAGTGGGATGACGAAAAAGGTTATGGTTTTATACGGATAGATGGCGGTAACAAAGAAATTTTCTGCCATATTTCTGACTTTTCCCCAAAAAACCCGCGTCCTGAGATTGACGAGGCGGTTGGTTTTGAAGTGGTTTCAGACGGCAAGGGAAGATTTTCTGCAAAACAGATACGCTATCTGAATCGGGAGTGTGCAGTTTCTCCCGGATACCGCAAGAAACATCGAAAAGACGAGGAATCTCCCACTTCGATTGTTCAGGTTGTGCTGTCTTTGTCGGTCGGTTTGCTGCTTGTTTCGGTAATCGGCTATAAGGCGTATCAATATGCGTCAGAGAAGCTGACTCCGAAACAGGAAAATACGCCGGTTAAAACGCAAGTATTGCCCGAAATAAAACGGCAGCAGCCCGACAGCAGCCCATACCGTTGCGACGGCAGGCAATATTGCTCACAAATGACTTCGTGCGAAGAAGCCAAATGGTTTGTGAGGAACTGTTCCGATACCAAGATGGACGGCGATGGCGACGGCATTCCGTGTGAAAATATGTGCAGCGGATGGTAATTTTGATTGATGACGGGAAGAACAAACGCAGGTTTGGTTCAGATTAAACGAAGACAGGAAAATGCCGTCTGAAAACAGACGAACCGTTTCAGACGGCATCAGGAACATTGAGACGGCAGGCAGCTGCAAACGATACGAAAACAAACAGGCACACCAAAAATGGCTATTTACCAATCAGGCGTGATTTTTGACCAAGTGGATACCGCCAATCCCGATTGTTGGACATTGGACGAATACGTCAAACGTGGCGGCTATACCGCCCTGCGTAAAATCCTGTCCGAAAACATCTCGCAAACCGATGTGATTGATGAAGTCAAAACCTCCGGCTTGCGCGGGCGTGGCGGTGCGGGCTTCCCGACCGGTTTGAAATGGAGCTTTATGCCCCGTTCCTTCCCGGGCGAAAAATATGTGGTTTGCAACACCGACGAAGGCGAGCCGGGTACATTTAAAGACCGCGACATCATCATGTTCAATCCTCATGCCCTGATTGAAGGCATGATTATTGCCGGTTACGCGATGGGCGCAAAAGCGGGCTACAACTACATCCACGGCGAAATTTTCGAAGGCTACCAACGCTTTGAAGCCGCTTTGGAGCAGGCGCGTGCCGCAGGTTTTTTGGGTAAAAATATTTTGGGTTCGGATTTTGAATTCGAACTCTTCGCCCACCACGGCTACGGCGCATATATTTGCGGCGAAGAAACCGCCTTGCTCGAATCGTTGGAAGGCAAAAAAGGCCAGCCGCGCTTTAAACCGCCATTCCCTGCTTCGTTCGGCCTGTACGGCAAACCGACCACCATCAACAATACCGAAACGTTCTCTTCCGTCCCATTTATTATCCGCGACGGCGGTCAGACGTTTGCCGATAAAGGCATTCCGAATGCAGGCGGTACCAAATTGTTCTGTATTTCCGGCCACGTCGAACGTCCGGGCAACTATGAAGTGCCATTGGGTACGCCGTTTGCCGAAGTCTTGAAAATGGCGGGCGGTATGCGTGGCGGTAAAAAACTCAAAGCCGTTATCCCCGGCGGTTCGTCAGCACCCGTATTGCCTGCCGATATCATGATGCAGACCAATATGGACTACGACTCGATTTCCAAAGCAGGATCGATGTTGGGTTCCGGCGCGATTATCGTCATGGACGAAGACGTGTGCATGGTCAAAGCCCTCGAACGTTTAAGCTACTTCTACTACGACGAGTCTTGCGGCCAATGTACGCCTTGTCGTGAAGGTACGGGCTGGCTCTACCGCATCGTCCACCGCATTGTAGAAGGCAAAGGTAAAATGGAAGATTTGGATTTGCTGGATTCTATCGGTAACCAAATGGCAGGCCGCACCATCTGCGCCCTTGCCGATGCCGCCGTCTTCCCCGTCCGCAGCTTTACCAAGCATTTCCGTGATGAGTTTGTGCATTACATCGAACACGGCGGACCGATGAAACCGAATAAGTGGTGCTAAGTTTTCAGACGGCCTCTAAAAGAATGATTTATTAAATACCCGTAACTAGGAACGAACCATGTTACAAATCGAAATCGACGGCAAACAGGTATCTGTGGAGCAGGGTGCGACGGTGATTGAAGCCGCGCACAAGCTCGGTACTTATATCCCGCATTTCTGTTACCACAAAAAACTTTCCATCGCCGCCAACTGCCGTATGTGTCTGGTGGACGTGGAAAAGGCCCCCAAACCTCTGCCCGCCTGTGCCACGCCGGTTACAGACGGCATGATTGTGCGTACGCATTCGGCAAAAGCCCGAGAGGCGCAAGAAGGCGTGATGGAGTTCCTGCTCATCAACCATCCGCTTGATTGTCCGACCTGCGACCAAGGCGGCGAATGCCAGTTGCAGGATTTGGCGATGGGCTACGGCAAAACCACCAGCCGTTATACCGAAGAAAAACGTTCTGTCGTCGGTAAGGACATGGGGCCTTTGGTTTCTGCCGAGGAAATGAGCCGTTGTATCCACTGTACCCGTTGCGTTCGTTTCACTGAAGAAATCGCCGGCTTGCAGGAAATCGCGATGGCGAATCGCGGCGAACACTCCGAAATCATGCCCTTTATCGGCAAAGCGGTGGAAACTGAACTGTCGGGCAACGTCATCGATTTGTGTCCTGTTGGCGCATTGACCAGCAAACCGTTCCGCTTCAACGCGCGTACTTGGGAATTGAATCGCCGCAAATCCGTTTCCGCTCATGACGCTTTGGGCAGTAACCTGATTGTACAAACCAAAGACCATACCGTCCGCCGCGTGCTGCCGCTGGAAAACGAAGCGATTAACGAATGCTGGTTGTCCGACCGCGACCGTTTCGCCTACGAAGGCCTGTATCACGAAAGCCGTCTGAAAAACCCGAAAATCAAACAGGGCGGCGAGTGGATGGACGTGGATTGGAAAACCGCGTTGGAATATGTCCGCAGCGCGATTGAATGTATCGCCAAAGACGGCAACCAAAACCAAGTCGGCATTTGGGCGAACCCGATGAATACGGTTGAAGAGCTGTATTTAGCGAAGAAATTCGCCGACGGACTGGGCGTTAAAAATTTTGCCACCCGCCTGCGCCAACTGGACAAACGTCTTTCAGACGGCATTAAGGGTGCGCAATGGTTGGGGCAAAGTATTGAATCGCTGGCGGACAACGATGCCGTATTGGTAGTCGGCGCGAACTTGCGCAAAGAACAGCCGCTCTTGACCGCCCGCCTGCGCCGCGCCGCCAAAGACCGTATGGCATTGAGCGTATTGGCCGGCAGTAAAGAAGAATTGTTTATGCCGCTTCTGTCTCAAGAAGCGGTGCATCCCGACGAGTGGGCAGGCCGTCTGAAAAACCTGTCTGCCAATGCGGAACACGCCGTTACCGCCAGCCTGAAAAATGCTGAAAAAGCAGCGGTGATTTTGGGCGCGGAAGTGCAAAACCATCCTGATTACGCCGCCATTTATGCCGCCGCGCAAGAGCTGGCAGACGCGACCGGCGCAGTGCTGGGCATTTTGCCGCAAGCCGCCAACAGCGTTGGTGCGGATGTCTTGGGCGTGAACTCGGGCGAGAGCGTTGCCGAAATGGCAAACGCGCCGAAACAGGCGGTCTTGCTGCTCAACGTCGAACCGGAAATCGATACGGCGGACGGTGCGAAAGCCGTGGCCGCGTTGAAACAGGCGAAAAGCGTGATGGCGTTTACACCGTTTGTCAGCGAAACGCTGCTGGATGTGTGCGACGTGTTGTTGCCGATTGCGCCGTTTACCGAAACATCGGGCAGCTTCATCAATATGGAAGGCCGTCTGCAATCCTTTCACGGCGTGGTACAAGGCTTCGGCGATTCGCGTCCGCTGTGGAAAGTGTTGCGCGTATTGGGCAACCTGTTTGACCTGCAAGGTTTTGAATACCACGATACCGCCGCGATTCTGAAAGATGCGCTGGATGCAGAAAGCCTGCCGTCCAAACTGGACAACCGCGTGTCTTCGACTCAAAAAGATTTTCAGACGGCATCAAGCCGCCTCGTGCGCGTGGGCGGAGTGGGCATCTATCACACCGATGCCATCGTGCGCCGTTCCGCACCGTTGCAGGCAACCGTCCATGCCGCCGTGCCTGCCGCGCGTGTGAATCCGAACACTTTGGGACGCTTGGGCATGCAAGACGGACAAACCGCTGTCGCCAAACAAAACGGCGCAAGCGTATCGGTTGCCGTCAAAGCCGATGCCGGACTGCCTGAAAACGTGGTGCATCTGCCGCTGCATACCGAAAATGCCGCGCTGGGTGCGTTGATGGACACTATTGAACTGGCGGGAGCTTGATCATGCAAGAATGGTTCCAAAACCTCTTTGCCGCAACGCTCGGTTTGGGCGATTTGGGTATTACCGTAGGCTTGGTGGTATCCGTCATCGTCAAAATCGTGATTATCCTGATTCCGCTGATTCTGACCGTTGCCTACCTGACGTATTTCGAACGTAAAGTCATCGGCTTTATGCAGCTTCGCGTCGGCCCGAACGTAACCGGCCCGTGGGGTCTGATTCAGCCGTTTGCCGACGTGTTCAAACTCTTGTTTAAAGAGGTAACCCGTCCGAAGCTGTCAAACAAAGCCCTGTTCTATATTGGCCCGATTATGTCGCTTGCTCCGTCTTTTGCGGCATGGGCAGTGATTCCGTTCAACGAAGAATGGGTGCTGACCAACATCAATATCGGCCTTTTGTACATCCTGATGATTACCTCGCTGTCGGTTTACGGCGTGATTATCGCGGGCTGGGCTTCCAACTCCAAATATTCGTTCTTGGGCGCAATGCGTGCTTCCGCGCAAAGCATTTCCTACGAAATCGCCATGAGTGCCGCGCTGGTGTGCGTCGTGATGGTGTCGGGCAGCATGAACTTCTCCGACATCGTTGCCGCGCAGGCAAAAGGCATCGCAGGCGGTTCGGTATTCTCTTGGAACTGGCTGCCGCTCTTCCCAATCTTCATCGTTTATCTGATTTCCGCCGTTGCCGAAACCAACCGCGCGCCGTTTGACGTGGCAGAGGGTGAGTCTGAAATCGTTGCCGGTCACCACGTTGAATACTCCGGCTTTGCATTCGCGCTGTTCTTCCTTGCCGAATACATTTTCATGATTCTGATTGCCGCGCTGACCTCGCTGATGTTCCTCGGCGGCTGGTTGTCTCCGTTCCCGCAAAGTTGGGGCTTTATCGGTACGCCTTCCGCATTCTGGATGTTCGTAAAAATGGCGGCGGTGCTGTACTGGTATCTGTGGATCCGTGCGACTTTCCCGCGCTACCGTTACGACCAAATCATGCGTTTGGGCTGGAAAGTGCTGATTCCGATCGGCTTCGCCTACATCGTGGTTTTGGGCGTGTGGATGATTTCACCGCTGAATTTGTGGAAATAAGTTTCAGACGGCATCTTGAGGCCGTCTAAACAAAGCGATTTTGAATACCTAACGAAATCCCTGTTTTGAGGGAACATAATATGGCTAACTTAGTAAAAACCTTTCTGCTTGGCGAATTGGTAAAAGGCTTGGGTGTAACGCTCAAAAACTTTTTTGCCCGCAAAGACACAATTTATTTCCCCGAAGAGAAAACGCCGCAATCCGTGCGTTTCCGTGGCTTGCACGCGCAACGCCGTTATCCGAACGGCGAAGAGCGCTGTATTGCGTGTAAATTGTGTGAGGCAGTTTGTCCGGCAATGGCGATTAACATCGAATCGGAAGAACGTGAAGACGGTACCCGCCGCACCAAACGTTACGACATCGACCTGACCAAGTGCATCTTCTGCGGTTTCTGCGAAGAGGCCTGCCCGACCGATGCGATTGTGGAAACCCATATTTTTGAATACCACGGCGAGAAAAAAGGCGACTTGCACATGACCAAGCCGATTCTTTTGGCCATTGGCGACAAATACGAAGCTGAAATCGCCAAACGCAAAGCCGCTGATGCGCCGTACCGCTAAGGAGCAGACGAATGACTTTTTCCGCGATTCTGTTCTATATCCTTGCCGCCATCGTTTTGTACGGTGCGGTTCGTACCGTTACCGCTAAAAACCCCGTGCACGCCGCTTTACATCTGGTGCTGACCTTCTGCGTGAGCGCGATGATTTGGATGCTGATGCAGGCGGAGTTTTTGGGCGTTACGCTGGTGGTGGTTTATGTCGGCGCCGTGATGGTGTTGTTCCTGTTCGTCGTGATGATGCTGAACATCGACATTGAAGAAATGCGCGCCGGTTTCTGGCGTCATGCGCCCGTTGCCGGTGTGGTCGGCACATTGTTGGCGGTTGCCCTGATCCTGATTCTGGTCAACCCGAAAACCGACCTGGCCACATTTGGTCTGATGAAAGACATTCCCGCCGATTACAACAATATCCGCGATTTGGGCAGCCGTATTTATACCGACTACCTGTTGCCGTTTGAGTTGGCGGCAGTATTGTTGCTGTTGGGTATGGTAGCCGCGATTGCGCTGGTTCACCGTAAAACCACCAATCCGAAACGTATGGATCCTGCCGACCAAGTTAAAGTACGCGCCGATCAAGGCCGTATGCGTCTGGTGAAAATGGAAGCGGTCAAACCGCAAGTTGAATCTGCCGAAGAAAGCGAAGTTTCAGACGGCCTCAAGCCGGAAGGGGAGGGCAAAGCATGATTACCTTGACGCATTATCTGGTATTGGGTGCGCTCCTGTTCGGTATCAGCGCAATGGGTATCTTCATGAACCGTAAAAACGTGCTGGTATTGCTGATGTCCATCGAGCTGATGCTTTTGGCGGTGAACTTCAACTTTATCGCCTTCTCGCAACATTTGGGCGATACTGCCGGACAAATTTTCGTATTCTTCGTATTGACCGTTGCCGCTGCCGAATCTGCCATCGGTTTGGCGATTATGGTGCTGGTGTACCGCAACCGACAAACAATCAACGTTGCCGATTTGGATGAGTTGAAAGGGTAAAGGTAGGTTGGGTCGAGACCTGACAAGACACCGATGCCGTCTGAAAACCCGATAGGAAAAACGATGAAATCCATAGACGAACAAAGCCTGCATAATGCCCGCCGCCTGTTTGAAAGCGGCGACATCGACCGTATCGAAGTCGGTACCACCGCGGGCCTGCAACAGATTCACCGTTACCTGTTCGGCGGCTTATATGATTTTGCGGGTCAAATCAGGGAAGACAACATTTCCAAAGGCGGTTTCCGTTTTGCCAACGCCATGTATTTAAAAGAGGCCTTGGTTAAAATCGAGCAGATGCCCGAGCGGACTTTTGAAGAAATCATCGCCAAATATGTTGAAATGAACATTGCTCATCCGTTTTTGGAGGGTAATGGCAGAAGTACCCGCATCTGGCTGGACTTGGTGCTGAAGAAAAACCTGAAAAAAGTCGTAAACTGGCAAAATGTAAGCAAAACCCTGTATTTGCAGGCGATGGAACGCAGCCCCGTCAACGATTTAGAACTGCGCTTTCTGTTAAAGGACAACCTGACCGACGATGTGGACAACCGTGAAATCATCTTTAAAGGTATCGAGCAGTCGTATTATTACGAAGGGTATGAAAAAGGCTGAGGGTCGTCTGAAAAGCGATTTCAGACTGTTTCAGACGACCTGATTCGGTAGGTGATCAGACGGGAGCGGATGAGAAAAGAAATTCTGGGTAAGAATAATCCGGTCTGAAATATTGGAAGAAGAATGATGGATAAAAATCAGTTAGAACAAGAATTTCATAAAGCCATGTTAAATATTTATCAGGAGGCTTTGAATTTGCCGCAACCTTACAAGGCGACACGATTTTTACAAATTGTAAATGAATTTGGTGGTAAAGAGGCGGCGGATAAATTATTGAGTACGGGGGAAAAGAAGACTCAGACCGGTTTTACAGAGCTGATTCTGAGTGGTGGCGGAGTCCACGCCTTGAAATACAGTATGGAATATCTGGTGTTACAAAAGCCGTGGTGTGATTTATTTACTGAAGAGCAATTAGCTGTGGCACGCAAACGATTGGAGCGTGTTGGATTTGTTTTTCCGAAGTAATTTTGTACGAAACAAACATAGATTTTTAAATCAATCGGATTCAATCAAATGAACGACATGACTTTATATCTCATCATTGCCCTCGTGCCTTTGGCAGGCTCGCTGATTGCGGGTTTGTTCGGCAACAAAATCGGTCGTGCCGGCGCGCATACGGTTACGATACTCGGTGTGGCGGTGTCTGCCGTGTTGTCGGCTTATGTGCTGTGGGGCTTTATCGACGGCAGCCGCGCCAAGTTTGACGAAAACGTCTATACCTGGCTGACGATGGGCGGTTTGGATTTCTCCGTCGGCTTCTTGGTCGATACGATGACGGCGATGATGATGGTCGTGGTAACGGGCGTGTCATTGATGGTGCATATCTACACCATCGGCTATATGCACGATGAAAAAGTCGGCTACCAACGCTTCTTCAGCTATATTTCTTTGTTTACATTCAGCATGTTGATGCTGATTATGAGCAACAACTTCATCCAGCTCTTCTTCGGCTGGGAAGCGGTGGGCTTGGTGTCGTATCTCTTGATCGGTTTCTATTTCAAACGTCCAAGCGCAACATTTGCCAACCTGAAAGCCTTTTTGATCAACCGTGTCGGCGACTTCGGCTTTTTGCTCGGTATCGGCTTGGTGCTTGCCTATTTCGGCGGCAGCCTGCGCTATCAAGATGTATTCGCCTATCTGCCCAACGTCCAAAATGCCACCATCCAGCTTTTCCCCGGTGTGGAATGGTCTTTGATTACCGTAACTTGTTTGCTCTTGTTTGTGGGCGCAATGGGTAAATCGGCTCAATTCCCGCTGCACGTCTGGCTGCCTGATTCGATGGAAGGCCCGACCCCGATTTCCGCATTGATTCACGCCGCAACCATGGTTACCGCCGGTCTGTTCATGGTATCGCGTATGTCGCCGATTTATGAGATGAGCAGCACCGCGCTGTCCGCCATTATGGTGATCGGCGCGATTACCGCCCTGTTTATGGGTTTCTTGGGCGTGATTCAAAACGATATCAAGCGCGTGGTTGCGTATTCCACCCTGTCGCAACTGGGCTATATGACCGTGGCTTTGGGCGCGTCCGCCTATTCCGTGGCGATGTTCCATGTCATGACCCACGCCTTCTTTAAAGCCTTGCTGTTCTTGGCGGCAGGCAGCGCGATTATCGGTATGCACCACGACCAAGATATGCGCCATATGGGCAACCTGAAAAAATATATGCCGGTTACTTGGCTGACTATGCTGATCGGCAATTTGTCGCTGATCGGTACGCCGTTCTTCTCCGGCTTCTATTCTAAAGATTCGATTATCGAAGCAGCGAAATACAGCACCCTGCCGGGCAGCGGCTTTGCTTATTTTGCCGTCCTTGCCAGCGTGTTTGTTACCGCGTTTTACGCGTTCCGCCAATACTTTATGGTGTTCCACGGCGAAGAGAAATGGCGCAGCCTGCCCGAACATCATGACGATCATCATGGCGAAGAACATCACGGCTTGGGCAAAAACGACAATCCGCACGAAAGCCCGCTGGTTGTTACCCTGCCTTTGATTTTGCTTGCGATTCCGTCCGTCATCATCGGCTACCTTGCCATCGAGCCTATGCTTTACGGCGATTTCTTCAAAGACGTGATTTTCGTCAACGCCGACGCGCATCCGACCATGCACATCATGAAGGAAGAGTTCCACGGCGCATTGGCAATGGTGTCGCACAGCTTGACATCGCCTGTTTTGTATTTGGCGGCTGCCGGTGTTGCCGCCGCGTGGCTTTTGTACGTCAAACTGCCGCACCTGCCCGCCAAAATCGCGCAGGCGTTCCGTCCGGTTTACGTTTTGTTTGAAAACAAATACTACCTCGATGCCCTGTATTTCAACGTTTTCGCCAAAGGCACGCGCGCATTGGGTACCTTCTTTTGGAAAGTCGGCGATACCGCCATTATCGACAACGGCATCGTCAACGGCTCCGCCAAACTGGTCGGCGCGGTTGCCGCGCAAGTGCGTAAAGCCCAAACCGGCTTTATCTACACCTACGCCGCCGCTATGGTATTCGGCGTATTGGTACTGCTCGGTATGACCTTCTGGGGATTGTTCCGATAAGGATGAGGTTTCAGACGGCCTTAAACCTTAAGGCCGTCTGAAACGAAGAAATATCCGCATAAACACATTTTTATTTTAACCACAGGTTAACCACTATGTTTTCCAACTACCTACTCAGCTTGGCAATATGGATACCCATCGCCGCAGGTGTGCTGGTTTTGGCGGCCGGTAAAGATAGCCGTGCGCCGCTGGCGCGTATGCTTGCCTTCGTGGGTGCGCTTGCCGGTTTCTTGGTAACGCTGCCCCTGTTTGCCGGTTTCGACCGTTTGAGCGGCGGCTATCAGTTTACCGAGTTCCACGAGTGGATTCCGCTTCTGAAAATCAACTATGCATTAGGCGTGGACGGTATTTCAGTGCTCTTTATCATCTTGAATGCGTTTATTACGCTGTTGGTGGTATTGGCCGGTTGGGAAGTTATTCAGAAACGTCCGGCGCAGTATATGGCGGCATTCCTGATGATGTCGGGTTTGATTAACGGTGCGTTTGCCGCGCAGGATGCGATTCTGTTTTATGTGTTCTTCGAGGGTATGCTGATTCCGCTGTACCTGATTATCGGTGTATGGGGCGGCCCGCGCCGTGTCTATGCGTCGGTCAAGCTGTTCCTCTATACGCTGATGGGTTCGCTCTTGATGCTGGTTGCTATGGTTTACCTGTACTATCAAACAGGCAGCTTCTCTATTGTCGATTTCCAAAACATCAAACAGATTCCGTTGGGCGTACAGCAGCTTTTGTTTGCGGCATTCTTCCTGTCATTTGCCGTAAAAGTGCCGATGTTCCCCGTGCACACTTGGTTGCCGGATGCCCACGTTGAAGCGCCGACCGGCGGTTCGATGGTGTTGGCGGCGATTACGCTGAAACTGGGTGCGTATGGTTTCTTGCGCTTTATCCTGCCGATTATGCCGGATGCGGCACGCTATTTTGCCCCTGTGATCATTGTATTGAGCCTGATTGCCGTGATTTATATCGGTATGGTGGCTTTGGTGCAAACCGATATGAAAAAACTGGTGGCATACTCTTCCATCAGCCATATGGGTTTTGTCACTTTGGGTATGTTCCTGTTTGTGAACGGCCAACTGAATGACTGGGCATTGAAAGGCGCAATCATTCAAATGATTTCCCACGGTTTTGTGTCTGCCGCGATGTTTATGTGTATCGGCGTGATGTACGACCGCCTGCATACCCGCAATATTGCCGATTACGGCGGCGTGGTCAATGTGATGCCTAAGTTTGCGGCGTTTATGATGTTGTTCGGTATGGCCAATGCCGGTCTGCCTGCAACTTCCGGCTTCGTGGGCGAGTTTATGGTGATTATGGGCGCGGTCAAAGTGAATTTCTGGGTCGGCGCGTTGGCTGCCATGACTTTGATTTACGGTGCGTCTTACACCCTGTGGATGTACAAACGCGTGATTTTCGGCGCGATCCGCAATCCGCACGTTGCCGAAATGAAAGACATCAATTGCCGCGAATTTGCGATTTTGGCGGTTTTGGCGATTGCTGTTTTGGGTATTGGTCTGTATCCGAACGCGTTTATCGAAGTGGTGCATCAGGCGGCAAACGATTTGATTGCCCATGTCGCGCAAAGCAAGATTTGAGGTGTGTAAATGAACTGGTCTGATTTGAATTTAATGCCCGCGTTGCCCGAAATCGTGCTGTTTGCGCTGCTGGTGTTATTGTTGCTGGCGGACTTGTGGGTCAGTGATGACAAACGCCGTTTGACGCATTACGGCGCGTTGGCAACGGTGGCGGTTACGGCTGTGGTGCAGCTTGCCGTTTGGGAACAGGGCAGCACGTCTTCGTTCAACGGCATGTATATTGCAGACGGTATGTCGCGTTTGGCAAAAATGGTTTTATATGCCTTGACGTTTGCCCTGTTTGTCTATGCCAGACCCTACAACCAAGTGCGCGGTATTTTCAAAGGCGAGTTTTACACCCTGTCGCTGTTTGCCCTGTTGGGTATGGGCGTGATGGTGGGTGCGGGGCATTTCCTTACCGCCTATATCGGTTTGGAGCTGCTGTCGCTCGCGCTTTACGCCCTGATCGCCCTGCGCCGCGATTCCGGCTTTGCCGCCGAAGCCGCTTTGAAATATTTTGTTTTGGGCGCGCTGGCTTCCGGATTATTGCTTTACGGCATTTCTATGGTTTACGGCGCGACCGGTTCGCTGGAATTTGCCACAGTATTGGCAAACTCGTATAACGAACAGGCAAATGTTTGGCTTTTAAAACTGGGTTTGGTGTTTATCGTCGTCGCCGTCGCGTTCAAGCTGGGTGCGGTGCCGTTCCATATGTGGGTGCCCGATGTCTATCAGGGCGCGCCCACTTCCGTCGCCGCGCTGGCCGGCACGCTGCCGAAAATCGCCGCCGTCGTTTTCGCCTTCCGCATCCTCGTTACCGGCTTGGGAACGGTGCATCAGGACTGGTCGCCGATGTTTGCCCTGCTTGCCGCCGCTTCGCTGCTGGTCGGCAACCTCGCCGCCATTATGCAGACCAACATCAAACGTATGCTCGCCTATTCCACCGTTTCGCATATGGGTTTCATCCTGCTGGCGTTTATGGCGGGCGCGGTCGGTTTTGCGGCGGGGCTGTATTACGCGGTAACTTACGCGCTGATGGCGGCGGCAGGGTTCGGCGTGTTGATGGTGTTGTCGGACGGGGACAAGGAGTGCGAAAACATCAGCGATTTGGCAGGGTTGAACCAACACCGCGTATGGCTTGCCTTTTTGATGCTGCTGGTTATGTTCTCTATGGCGGGCATTCCGCCGCTGATGGGCTTTTACGCCAAATTCGGCGTGATTATGGCGCTTTTGAAACAAGGCCATGTATGGTTGTCGGTGTTTGCCGTCGTGATGTCGCTGATTGGCGCGTTCTACTACCTGCGCGTGGTCAAAGTCATGTATTTTGACGAATCCGACCGCGCCCGCCCTGCCGCAGCCGGCAACAATGCCGCAAAATTCCTCTTGAGCGTCAACGCGCTGCTGTTGGTGCTGTGGGGCATTATGCCGCAAACCGTTATCGACTGGTGCGCCAAGGCGCTGGAAAATACGCTGTAAGCCGCCGCGACGGCAGCCGTGTCAGAGGCTGCCGTTTTTCGGTTTCAGACGGCATCCGTAGGCCGGAATGCCGTCTGAAAGGGAAGGAAGGGAATTATGACCGCATCGATGTACATCCTTTTGCTGCTTGCCTTGATTTTTGCCAATGCCCCGTTTCTCACTGTCAGGCTGTTCGGTATCGTTCCGCTCAAGCGCAAACATTTCGGACACCACTTAATCGAGCTGGCGGCAGGTTTCGCGCTGACCGCCATTCTTGCCTACATCCTCGAATCCCGTGCGGGAGCGGTACACAATCAGGGTTGGGAGTTTTACGCCACCGTCGTCTGCCTGTACCTGATTTTTGCGTTTCCCTGTTTTGTGCGGCGGTATTTCTGGCACGCGCGCAACAGGGAATAGGGTAACAATACTATCAGGATGGAATGTTTACCAAACGGCTGAGGGGGGCGGTGAAGGTGACCTCGTTGAAAGGCGGGTAGCAATAAGTAAAGTAAGGTCGTCTGAAAACGGGTTAGGATTGGTTTTCAGACGAATTGCTGTTATTCTGAGATAAAGTAGGAATAATATAAGGAGCAAAGTTGACTTTTTTCAGTAATAATCAGTATTAAGCTAATATTAACAAGAGATTTATTATGAAAAATTCATTATCTATAACAAAAAATCAGATAAACCGCCATGCCCATAAATTATGTTCCTTTGCTGCTGTTTTAATTTGGATTTGTGCCTTACCTCAAAATGTCTTTACTTTTGGGCAAGGAGGGCAATATGAGGGTTATTTTGTCTTGATTTTGGGAACAATATTTGGTCCAGTATTGGGGAATATCGGATATTTTGCCGTTTATGCAAATTATATTTGGTTCCTATTGATATTCACATCTCTTATTAGGCGCCAATCCAAAAAAGTTATTTTCACTTTTCATGGATTGTTATGGGTTGTGGCACTGCTTACATTTACATTAGACGAAGTAATTGTGAATGAAGCGGGAGGACATGCAGAACCAACTTATGGATTAGGGTTGTATTTATGGTTTACCGCATTTTTATTGACAACTATTGCGGAATTATTGAAACAAAATGTTTTTCAAATTTTTAAAGAAAATTTAAAGGAATAATAAAGTAACGACAAATATTATTCCATTTCTAGTCAAGATTAAAATACTTCGCTGTAGAAGGAGCTCCCTTATGAAACCTTTTATTTTGCTGTTCGGTCTCTGCGCCGCTTTATCATTAACTGCCTGTAACAAGGAGAAAAACGTGTACGAAAATGCCGTCTGAAACCCTTTCAGACGGCATTTGTTTCATTCAAGTGCAGGCCGGCATCGCTGTGCCGGCACGTTTCAGCCGGCGATATACGCCGGTTTTAATATTTGCGGGCGACTGCAAATTCTGCCAACTGCCGCAGGCGCAGGGCTTTGTCGCCGAAGGGTTCGAGCAGCGCGACCGCTTCGGCAACCAGTTTGTGTGCGTATGAGCGCGCCGCTTCCAAGCCCATCAGTTTCACATAAGTCGGCTTGTCGTTGTCTGCGTCTTTGCCCGCCGTTTTGCCCAAAGTCGCCGTGTCCGCTTCACAATCCAACACATCGTCAATGACTTGGAACGCCAGCCCCAGTTTTGCCGCATAATCGTCCAATACCGCCAGACTGTCTTCAGACAGATTCGGGCAGGACATCGCCCCCAATAAAACCGCCGCACGGATTAGCGCACCCGTTTTCAGGCTGTGCATCTGTTCCAAATCGGCTTGAACCATTTGTTTGCCGACATTCGCCAAATCGATTGCCTGACCACCTGCCATGCCCCTGCTTCCGCCTGCTTTTGCCAAAACTGACAACATCGCCAGCTGCCGCGAAGCAGGCAGACCGGACGGACGCGCCAATACATCGAAGGCTTGGGTTTGCAAAGCGTCGCCGACCAGTAGCGCGGTGGCTTCGTCGTATTGTATATGGCAAGTCGGTTTGCCACGCCGCAGACTGTCGTTGTCCATCGCCGGCATATCGTCGTGAACCAAAGAATAGACGTGGATCATTTCGATTGCCGCCATTGCCTGTTCTAGTGCTTCATGTACGGCTTCGCCCAATTCCGAAGCCGCCAGCACCAGCATCGGGCGCAGACGCTTGCCGCCGTCCAAAGCCGCATAGCGCATCGCTTCGTGCAGCGTGTGCGGGATTTCGTTTTCAGACGGCAAAAAGCGTTCCAGCAGCAGCTCTGTCTGCGCCTGCGCCCTCTGTTGCCACGCTTTCAAATCATTCGTCGGATTCAAGGTTTAACTCCTTCGGCCCGTCCGCGTCCAAAACCTGTAATTTCTGTTCGACTTGCGCCAGCTTGGTTTGGCAGTACCTAACCAGATCGTTGCCTTCCTGATAGGCGGCAAGCGCGTCCTCCAAGGGCATTTCGCCCTGCATAGACTGCGTCAGCGATTCAAGGCGCGACAAGGCTTCTTCAAACGATTTCGGGGCGTTTTTCTTCATAGCTTCGGATGTTCCAGTAAAAAGCGGATTGTAGCATTTTTGTAAAACGGATGCCGTCTGAAACCCGAATCCGGCTTCAGACGGCATTGTTTTGTCCTGCAAACGGCAAGGCGTTACCCGGGCAGTTCGTCGGTGATGCCCTGCAAAAAGGCGAGGCGTTCTGGGCTTGCCGCCCCGGTTTCGGCGGCGGCTTTGAAGGCGCAGCCGGGTTCGGCGCGGTGGGTGCAGTTGTGGAAGCGGCATTGCCCGACAAGGTGGCGGAAATCGGGGAAATAGTGCGGCAAATCGGCGGCTTGGAGGTGGTGTAAACCAAATTCCTGCAAACCCGGGGAGTCGATGAGTTGGGTTTCGCCGTTCAAATCATAAAGCCGGGCGTGGGTGGTGGTGTGTTTCCCCGAGTCGAGTGCGGCGGAAATGTCGCCGGTGCGGGCGGTTTGGCTGCCTAAAAGGGCGTTGGTCAGGGTGGATTTGCCCATACCGCTCTGCCCGAGCAGGATGTTGGTCTGCCCTTCCAAAATGGGACGCAGGCTGTCGGCGTTTTCCAGCGCGCGGGTTTCGATGACGGGATAACCCAGCGTTTCGTAGAATTTGAGTTTTTCGCGCCAAAGGGCGGTTTCGGGCAGGTCGGCTTTGTTCAGGACGATGACGGCGCGGATGCCGGCGGCTTCGGCGGCAAGCAGGGCGCGTTGCAGCAGCCGCACGCTCGGACTCGGGACGGCGGCGGTTACGATGAGGAGTTGGGTAACGTTGGCGGCGATGAGTTTGGTTTTCCATGCGTCTTGGCGGTAGAGCAGGCTTTGGCGCGGTAAAAAATCTTCAATCACGACTTGTTCGGCGTTGACGGGGCTGATGCGGACGCGGTCGCCGCAGGCGAAATCGACGCGTTTTTTGCGCGTGCTGGCTTCGTAGGTTGTGCCGTCGGGCGTGCGGACAATGTAGCGGCGGCCGTAGCTGGTGATGATTTGGGCGGTATCGGTCATGGTTTTGACGGGTAGGGGAACGGGAAGGCCGTCTGAAAATGTTTTCAGACGGCCTTGAGATTTATCTTTTTCGACCTTTCTTCTTATCCATTTTATCCAACGCTTTTCCCATATCTTCTAAAGCATTCGGATTACCGCCAAAATCATGGCCGCCGACACTACACACAGCAGCAGATAGAATACTCATCGTCGAAATCTCTTTCATTTCAAACCGTTCAGATTCCATTGGGATCTCATGCAATAATTTCCCTTTCCCGAAATGACGACTGTATAGTTTTGCCGGCTCCGGATTCATAATATCAATCCTGTTCAGACAATCCAGATAGTGCTTCTCTATCATGGAAGTACCTGCCAAATTTTTATTCGTATCATCAAAATTAGTTATCACATCATATACTAACAAATTTGGGTTGTGAGGATGATTCTTGATACTTTCCATATCTGCATAAACACGACTCTGAGCACCATCCAGCATTGGCAAAAATCTTGGCTTATCAGCAAATACTGAGATTGGCAAACAAATCGTCATCAAAAAAACAGCTAACTTTTTCATTTTACTTTCCTCCGATCAGATCAAGTCGTTCACGACGAATCAGTTTATCATTCGGATAACCCTGAATAGTACAGATGAGAGAAGTTTTACCGTCACTCTCTTCCAATATCAGCGATTTTTCTACTGTATTTTTTGCAGGCATCGAACCAGACGTTGCTTGCATATTTGGCTGCCAACGCAAAGACTTATGACTATTAATAATAATTTGCGGAGAAGTCACAAAATCCTCTCCCATCGGTTTCAATCCCCATTGAGGGAACTTTGCTACCACATCAGCAGCCTGAGCTTTTTTAAGCTCGAACCCCCAGAAATAAAAGACAGGATTTTTACCCATCTCATTAACCGGCAGTTCCGAATATGCTGCCGAAAAACTACTAAAATGTATGCCGTTTACTATTATCGGTTTATTGAAGATAACCTGTCTTTTCCCATCTTCATCGGCACTACCTAACTGAAAACGTGCAGTCTTTCCTACTTTCTCAATCGGAGCATATTTACTCAATTGCTCCTGCTTGTTTTTCAAGATATCAAACATAGATGCATCACATTTTACAAATGCATTCAGCAACTCTTCTTCCGCACTTCCTGCCCATGCATTTGCTGCAAGTGCAAATACAGCCATACTCAAATATTTGATAGATCGTTTCATATTGTCTTTCTAAAGTTAGCGTAAATTATCGTTGAATTACATAACCATTTTAATTCATGACATCAAATTAAGCACGATCTAAATTATTGTTTTTTTCAGACGGCCTTTTATCTTCTTTCCAAGCGTTTAATTGTTTTCCCACTCGACATGTTCACTCAAGAAGCCGCCACTTTGGTGCGCCCAAAGTTTGGCATACAGGCCTTGTTTCTCGAGCAACTCGGTGTGGCTGCCTTCTTCGATGATGCGGCCTTTGTCTAAGACAATGAGGCGGTCCATCGCGGCAATGGTGGAGAGGCGGTGTGCGATGGCAATCACGGTTTTGCCTTCCATCATGTTGTCGAGGCTTTCTTGGATGGCGGCTTCGACTTCGGAGTCGAGCGCGCTGGTGGCTTCGTCAAGCAACAGAATCGGCGCGTCTTTGAGCATGACGCGGGCGATGGCGATGCGTTGGCGCTGGCCGCCGGAAAGTTTCACGCCGCGTTCGCCGACGTGTGCATCATAGCCGCGTCGGCCTTTGGCATCGCTTAAGTTAGGAATAAAACCGGCGGCCTCGGCGCGTTCGGCGGCGAAAATCATCTCGGCTTCGGTCGCATCGGGACGGCCGTAGATAATGTTGTCGCGGACGGAGCGGTGCAGCAGGGAAGTATCTTGTGTCACCAAACCGATTTGGGCACGCAGGCTTTCTTGGGTCACGCTGTCCACGGTTTGTCCGTCGATCGAAATCGTGCCGCTTTGCGGTTCGTAAAAACGCAGGAGCAGGTTGACGATGGTGGATTTGCCTGCGCCGCTGCGTCCGATCAAGCCGACTTTTTCGCCCGGGCGGATGGTGAGGTTGAAGCCGTTGAGCAGCGGTTTGCCTGCTTCGTAGGAGAAATCGACGTGTTCGAATTTGATTTCGCCTTGCGACACTTTCAACGGCAGTGCTTTCGGCTTGTCGAGGATGGTGTGCGGTTTGGACAGGGTTGCCATGCCGTCGCCGACGGTGCCGATGTTTTCAAACAATCGGGCGGATTCCCACATGATGTATTGCGACAAACCGTTGACGCGCAAAGCCATGGCGGTGGCGGTGGCAACCGCGCCGACGCCGACTTGCCCGTGATACCAAAGCCAGATGCCCAGCGCGGTCGTGCCGGCGGTCAGCGAGCTGTTGACGATGAAGCTGCAGGTGTGCAGAAGCGTCGCCAAACGCATTTGGGCGTGTACCGTCACCATAAATTCTTCCATCGACTGCTTGGCGTAGGCCGCTTCGCGCGCGCCGTGGGAGAAGAGTTTGACGGTGGTGATGTTGGAATAGGCGTCGGTAATGCGGCCGGTCATCAGTGAACGCGCATCCGCCTGACGCGCGGCGGTTTTGCCGAGCTTGGGAATCAGGAAGCGCATAATCAGGGCGAATCCAATTATCCAGCCGATAAAGGGCAGCAGCAGCCAGCCGTCGAACGAAATCAGAATCACGCCGGAAGTAATGAAATACACCAGCACATACACGACCATGTCGGCAACCGTCATCACCACGTCGCGCAGCGCCAGTGCGGTCTGCATGACTTTGGCGGACACGCGTCCTGCAAATTCGTCCTGATAGAAGCCGAGGCTCTGCCCCAGCATCAGGCGGTGGAAATTCCAGCGCAGGCGCATGGGGAACACGCCTTGTAGGGTTTGCAGGCGCACGTTGGACGCGAGGAAGGTCCAGAGGGCGAAAAACACCATCATCGCCGCCATCGCCGTCAACGCCCAGCCTTTTTCGGCAAACAGGGTCGCGGGCGTGTATTTGCCGAGCCAGTCCACGACTTTGCCCATAAATTGAAACAGCAGGGCTTCCATGATGCCGATGCCTGCGGTAAATGCCGCCAAAACGGCAATCCATTTGCGCAAGCCCCTGATGTTGCTCCAGATAAAACGCCACAGCCCTTTTTCAGGCGTTTTCGGGGCGGCTTCGGGATAGGGGTCGATTTGGGATTCGAACCAGGAAAAGATTTTGTTTAACATTGTTTTCGATTTCGGTAAAACAGTTTCAGACGGCATCAAACACAATGCCGTCTGAAAGGAAGGACAATAACGCCATTTTACGGGAAAAGCCGTCGGGAAGACAGCGCGGGGCGGAAACGCAGGGTTTCGGCAGGGCAAACGCCGCGCCGCCTTCAGACGGCATTATTTCAGCAGGTTTTTCAAAGCAAGGCGCACGCCTTCGCCCACGTCCGTCCCCTTCGGAACACCTTTGACCGCCGCTTTTGCCTCGCGTTCGCTGTAACCCAGCGCAAGCAGCGTGCTGACGATGTCTCCCGTTTCGTCGGCGGCGGGTGCGGCGGCAAATAGCCCGTCCGTTACCGTATGCGCGACCAGCTTGCCGCGCAGTTCCAAGACCATGCGTTCGGCGGTTTTTTTGCCGATTCCCGGAGCGGAGGAGAGGCGTTTGACATCTTCTTCTGCAACCGCCTGCGCCAGTTCGTCGGCAGTCATTGCCGATAAAATCCCCAAGGCGGTTTTTGCCCCGATGCCGCTGACCTTAATCAGTTGGCGGAATGTTTTGCGTTCTTCCGCAGTGGCAAAACCGAAGAGCAGGTGTGCGTCTTCCCGAATGATAAGCTGGGTAAACAGTTGTACGCTTTCACCCACGGGCGGCAGGTTGTAGAAGGTCTGCATGGATACGTCGGCTTCGTAGCCTACGCCGTTGACATCGATGACGATTTGCGGAGGGTTTTTTTCAACCAGTTTGCCGGTCAGTCTGCTGATCATGTGTGCCGAATCCTGAAGTGTCGGGTGCAAAATGCCGTCTGAAACCGGTTCGGGCTTCAGACGGCACGGATTGTATCAAATTCAGTCGTCGTGGCGGGAGGAAATCACGCGGCCGGTACGGGCATCGACAACGACTTTGTATTCCTGTCCGTTTTTGACGATTTCGACATCATAGTGCGGACGGCCGTCGTCTCGGTCGAGGTCGATGTCGGTAACACGTCCGCTGACGCGTGCCAACGCTGCTTTTTCGGCTTGGGCGCGGCTGATGATTTTGTCTTGTTTGTTGTGTTGGTGTGCGGCGTGTCCGTGGTCGTCATCGCCGTGTCCGTCGTGGTGGGCGAGTGCGGGGGCGGAAATGCCCAGCAGTGCGGTTGCGGCGGCGGTCAAGAGAAGGCGTTTGAAGTTCATGTTTTGCTCTTGTAAATCGGGGGTTGGAAAATGTGGATATTAATAAGGTATCAAATGACCGTCAACCGGCGGTCAATGCCGTCTGAATCATACCGCGTGCCTGTGCTTCGGCTTCGGCGGCACGTTCCTGCGAGGAAAACGGCCCCATTTTGACGACATATTCGTAATGGCGTTTTTCAACCGATAGGTTCGGGTTGGATGTCGATGAAGTCAGGTTTTGGACGGCATGGTTCAGATATGCCTGTGCTTCGCGCTCCGTACCGAAGGATTTCAAGTCGATGAAGATGTCTTTGTTTTCGGCAACCGGTGCGGATTTGCCCGGGACGATTTGTTCGATTTTGACATGTGCCGTACCTTGGCTGACAAAACCCAATTGTTGGGCCGCCGCTTTGGATACGTCGATGATGCGGTTGCTGTGGAAGGGGCCGCGGTCGTTGATGCGGACGACGACGCTTTTCCCGTTACGGGTATTGGTTACGCGGACGTAGCTGGGAATGGGCAGTGTTTTGTGTGCGGCGGTGAAGGCGTTCATGTCGTATCGTTCCCCGCCGGAAGTTTTGCGGCCGTGAAATCTGCCGCCATACCATGAGGCGTTGCCGGTTTGTGTAAATGCGGCAATTTGGTTTATCGGCGTGTAGCGTTTGCCGGCTACTTTGTAGCTGCGGTTGGCGGAGGCGTGCAGTTTTTCTGCTTTGACCACTGCGTCGGCGGATGCCGTCTGAAAAGAATGTATGCCGAATGCGGCCGTGAGGAGGAAAAGGGTTTTTCGGGTTAAAGTCAAAACGTGTTCCGTTCTTGAGTTGAAGACGAATGGGCATCATGCCCGCCGGATACGTTCCGAACCGCCGTACAGTGCGGACGGCGGTTCGGAATGTGTCCGGATAGGTTTTCAGACGGCAAGGTTGTTGTCATACGCCGCCTGAGTAACCGTGTTGCCGCCATGCTTCGAAGAGAATCACGGCAACGGTATTGGAAAGGTTCATACTCCGGCTGCCGGGCTGCATGGGCAGGCGGATTTTTTGCGCGGCGGGCAGGCTGTCGAGAATGTCGGCGGGCAGCCCGCGCGTTTCCGGCCCGAACAATAAAACGTCGCCTTTTTGAAACGCCGTTTCATTGGGGCGCGTCGTGCCTTTGGTGGTCAGTGCGAAAATACGTCGGCCTGCCAGCGACTTGAGGCAGTCGTCGAAGTTTTCGTGCACCGTCAGGCTGGCGAACTCGTGGTAGTCGAGCCCGGCGCGTTTCATTTTGGCGGAATCCAATGGGAAGCCGAGCGGCTTGATCAGGTGCAAATCCGCGCCGGTATTGGCGCACAGGCGGATGATATTGCCTGTATTCGGTGGGATTTCCGGTTGGTATAAAACGATGGTAAACATAAATATCAATCACTTATAGGCGCATAACCTTGCCATAAGGCGGCATGGATGTCAAAAAATTTAGTTATTTTTTCATTGGCGTGCGTGCCAGCGTCCAGCAGCAGATGCGGTTTGCACCCGATTTTTTCAGTGTTTTTGCCAGTTCGCCCAGCGTCGCGCCGGTGGTAAAGACATCGTCGATTAACAGAATATTACAGTTTTTCGGTATCAGTGTGCGGATTTCAAAGGCATTTTTGATGTTTTTCAGTCGGTCGCCGCCTTTGAGCGTGCTTTGTGGCGGGCGGTGGTGTCGGAATACGGTATGCCGCGGCAGTGTGCGCCAACCGTAGCGTTGCGCCAGCAGCTCGACGATACTTTCGCTTTGATTGAAGCCGCGTTGCAGCAGCCGTTCTTTGCCCAGCGGTACGGGCAGGACGAAATCGAAACATTCGTCTGAAAGCCAGTCGGGCGGATTCTGCATCATCAGGTCTGCCAGCGGCTGCACCATGCCCAAATCAGCCAAGTGCTTCAGCGCGCGTATCATATTGCTGATGGGCGGTTCGTAATGCAGAGAGGCCCACATCCGGTCGAATGAGGGCGGTTTCTTTTGGCAAATGCCGCACACCGATCCGCCTTGGATGTGCCTGAAACACAGGGGGCAGCTGTTTGCCGCGTCGGTGCGGAAACTTGCCAAATCGGTATTGCAGCTGGCGCAGATGCCGTCTGAAACGTCTGATGAATCGTGGCATAATACGCAGTGTCTGACTGCGGCCGCGTCTGCGATGCGCCGCCAACAAGAGAGAAAATTCATGCCTGATGCCGTCAAAAAAGTTTACCTGATACACGGTTGGGGGGCGAACCGCCACGTGTTCGACGACTTGATGCCGCGCCTGCCCGCAACGTGGCCGGTGTCCGCCGTCGATTTGCCCGGACACGGCGACGCGCCCTTCGTGCAACCCTTCGATATTGAGGCAGCCGCCGACGCTGTTGCCGCACAAATCGATACGCCCGCCGACATTCTCGGCTGGTCGCTCGGCGGATTGGTCGCGCTGTATCTGGCGGTGCGCCATCCCGACAAAGTCCGTTCGCTCTGCCTGACGGCGAGTTTCGCACGGCTGACGGCTGCCGAAGATTATCCCGAAGGGCTTGCCGCGCCCGCATTGGGCAAAATGGTCGGTGCGTTCTGTTCGGATTATGCCAAACATATCAAACAGTTTCTACAACTCCAGCTTCTGCACACGCCTGATGCCGCCGAAATCATAGGCAGAATCCTGCCCGATTTGGCACGGTGCGGCACGCCCTCCGCCTTACAGGAAGCTTTGGACGCGGCGGAAAGGGCGGATGCGCGGCATTTGTTGGACAAGATAGATGTTCCGGTACTGCTGGTGTTCGGCGGCAAAGACGCGATTACGCCGCCGCGTATGGGCGAGTATCTGCACCGCCGTTTGAAGGGCAGCAGGCTGGTTGTGATGGAAAAGGCGGCGCATGCGCCGTTTTTGAGCCACGCGGAAGCGTTTGCCGCGCTGTACCGCGACTTTGTTGAAGGGGTTTGAGATGAACCATCAGGACGCACGCTGGCAGGTTCACCGCCATCTTGCCGAACATACCGACCAACGCCTGACACTCGTCCGCAACGCGCCCAAGCATATCCTGCTTGCTGGGGCGGATGCGGACATCAGCCGCAGCCTGCTGGCGAAACGCTATCCGCAGGCGGTATTTGAAGAATACGATTCCCGTGCGGATTTTTTGGCGGCGGCTACTGCTGCCCGCAAAGGCGGTTTCTGGCAGAAACTGACGGGCAGGGGCGTGGTGCAGCACTGCCAATCCCCGACCGCGCCGCTGCCCGAAGCGTGTGCCGATATGTTGTGGTCGAATCTCGGACTGTTGGCGGCGGAACAAATCCTTCCCGTGCTGCACAACTGGGCGCGTGCGCTGAAGACGGACGGGCTGCTTTTTTTCATCTGCTTCGGGCGCGATACCTTGGCGGAACTGAAATGCCGTTTGAAAGAAAACGGCATTGAAAGCCGCAGCGTGATGTTTCCCGATATGCACGACTTGGGCGATATGCTCGCCGAAAACGGCTTTTACGACCCCGTTACCGATACGGCGAAGCTGGTGTTGGATTACAAAAAGGCGGAAACGTTTTGGGCGGATATGGATACGTTGGGCGTTTGGCGGGCGATGGCATGGAACGATGAAAACGCCGCGCGTTCGTGTGTCGGGGCGATATTTGAGCGGGAAGGCGGTTTGGGCATTACGTTGGAAACGGTGTACGGACACGCCGTGAAAAAACTGATGCTGCCGCAGGGGGAGAACGTGGTACAGTTTTTTCCGAAGAGATGATGTGCAGATGCCGTCTGAAGCCGTTTCCAAGCTTCAGACGGCATTTGTTTGTGAAAAACGACAGAAATAAAGGAAATGCCGATGTATGCCGATGCCGGAGACGTATATTGCGTCTATAACATCAGACTGAAGCAGTACACTGCCTGTCAGGTTACCCGAGTTGAAGAACACGGTGGCAAAAAAACACATGCGACCCTGCTGGCTTTGGACTGGCAGGGCAACAAACCGCTTGGGGCGGAGGAGCTGGCGGATTTGAAACCGCTTTACAAAGACTTTATGTATTGGGAACGCGGTCTGCACATGTATAAGGCAAGTGCCGTCGTGCCGACGGGATATGTACGGGTTGGGAATACCGCGCCGCTGTGCAGTGAAGACACGCAGCAGTATGCCTCTTTTTGGGGCGACGGCTACGACGTGTACCGTCAGTTGAGATGGCAGCAGATACCCGAAAAACAGAGAAAGGCATTCAAAAAAGCCGCCAAAAGCAAAAAGACCGTGATGTTTGCCGGACGGGAATACGGCATATCCAAACAGAATTTGAGCGATGTTTGGGATGATTTTGAAGACGCGATGGAACTGAAGGCATTTCCCTGCCTGTCTTCGCTGTTTCTGACCAAATGGCATAAAAATCTATATGAATATCTGGAGGAATATCCGTTTATCACCCGATTGTGTCTGGAAAACCACGGTCAGACCGTGCTGGATTTCAGCAATACGCGCATAACCGACCTTTCTGTCGATATGACCGGCGTGGAATCGCTTTATCTGAACGAAGGCTTGGACAGCCTGAACCTGAAAGGCGAAATCAAGGAAAACTGCAAGGTCTGTACCGCCGAAAAGGGCGCGGGTCTGATTTTGGAAGTGGGCAAAAGCGTTCCCAAAGTGCGGGGTTTGGAAAACCTGACCGCCGTCAATGTTATGGGCATTGCCGATTTCGATATGCAAAACCTGTCGGAAACGTATCCCAAGCTCAAAACCATACGGCTGTGGGGCAAACCGGGCAATATCGCCAATTTTTCCGCCGTATCGGGATTTGAGGATTTGGAAGTGTTCACTACCGTAGATTTGTTCGGTTTCGGCGCGGACGACATCCCGCATCCCGACCGGCTGCCGAAGCTGCACAGGCTGTGGATGAGCAGCCTGCCCGAAGAGGCGGCGAAGGCAGTGAAGAAACTTTATAAGAAACGGAAGGAAGACGGGCTGGACCTGTGGATAGAAAAAGCCCGAAAACCCGAATGGCTGGCGCAAAATTTCGACAACCCCTTCCGCGATTGGGACGGCGCGGAGCATATCCCGAAAAGCCATGCCAAAAAAGCGGCGGAGCTGTACCGGAAAACCCGTGCCGGCGTGGTCAAACTGCTCGGCAATCCGCCTGAAAACATAGGAGGGGAGCTGGCAGAGGCGGTCAAAGCCTATACCGGAGGTTTCAACAAAATGGACAAAAAACTCTTTATCGACACGGTAGAACGGGAAGATATTGCCGAGGCGTTGGAAACGATATTGAACCTGATACCGGAGGGGTCTTGCGCCGACAAGGAAAAACTGTTTGAAATATTTGATAAAAACAGGAATTTTTAAACAGAGGCAATGCTGTCTGAAACTTGGTAACGGGCTTCAGACGGCATCCCGTTCCAACACCGCCAACACCGCCGCACCGTAACGTGCGGCTTTTTCTTCGCCCACGCCGTATACGGCGGCAAGCTCCGCCAAACCTTCCGGCTGTTTGGCGGCAATGGCGCGCAGGGCGGCTTTGCTGAGAATGCGGTAGGGTTCGGACTGTTCGTGTTTTGCCGTTTCGCCGCACCATTGGATCAGGGCGCGCATCAGGCGGCGTTTGCGTTTGGCGGTTTCATCGATGCCGTCTGAAAACGGACGGCAGACGGCGAGGATGTCCCGTCCGTATTTGGCGGCGCGTACGCTGCCCAAGCCGTGCACGCCTTCGAGGTCGGTTTCGGTTTCGGGCGTGGCGGCAAGCATATCGGCAAGGCTTTCGTCGGAGAGGACGGAATGCAGGGCGCAGTTTTCCGCCGTTGCCTGTTCATACCGCCAGGCTTCGAGTTTTTGACGCAGTTGTTGTTCGCGTTCGGTTTGCGGACGGATGACCGCGTCGCGGTTAAAGCCGGCGGCGTTGCGGCAGACTTCGAGGATGCCGTGTCCGAAACGTTCGGTTTTGGCTTCGCCCAAGCCGTAGATGTCGTGCAGCCCGTTGAGGTTTTGCGGCATTTTTTCGACAAGGTCGCGCAGGGTTTTGTCGCCGAAAATCATATAGGCGGGGATGCCTTCGGCTTCTGCCTGTTTCATACGCCAAACGCGCAATGCCTGCCACAAACGCTCTTCGCGTTCGGTACGCAGCCAGTTGTCTTTGAGGGTGCGGACGGCGGGCTTGTCGCGCTTGAGCGGACGCAGCATCACTTCGGTTTCGCCTTTGAGGACTTTTTTTGCCGCTTCGGTCAGTTGTAATGCCTGATATCGGGCAATGTTGACGGTGAGGTAGCCGAGGCTGATGCACTGGCGGATGACGCTGCGCCATTCTTTGTCGGACAACTCCGCACCGATGCCGAAGGTGGACAGTTGTTCGTGCCGGTTGCCGCGTATCCAATCGTCGCTTTTGCCGCGCAAAAGGTTGGTGATGTAACCGGCGGCAAAACGTTGTCCGGCGCGGTACACGCAGCTTAGGAGTTTTTGCACCAACACCGTGCCGTCAAACCGTACGGGCGGATGCAGGCAGTTGTCGCAACGGCCGCAGGGTTCGGATGCTTCGCCGAAATGTTTGAGCAGCAGTACGCGGCGGCAGGCGGCGGTTTCGCAGACGGAAAGCATGGCATCGAGTTTTTGTATTTCGATTTGCTTTTGCACCTCGTCGCTGTTGCCTTCGGCAATCCGTTCGCGCAGCAACACCCAATCGTTCAAACCGTAACACAGCCAGCTCACGGCAGGCAGCCCGTCCCGGCCGGCGCGTCCCGATTCCTGATAGAAATGTTCGACACTCTGGGGCATATCGAGATGGGCGACAAAGCGCACGTCGGGTTTGTCTATACCCATGCCGAACGCCACGGTCGCCACCACGATAATATTGTCTTCATGCGTAAAGCGGCGTTGGTTTTCCTCGCGTACGTCCATGCTCAAACCGGCATGATACGGAATCGCGTTTAATCCGTTTTCACGCAAAAACTGCGCCACATCTTCAACCTTTTTGCGGCTTAGGCAATACACAATGCCGCTTTGTCCCGCCATTTCTTTGCGGATGAAATCCAGCAGTTGTTTTTTGCCGTTGTTTTTTTCGATAACCTGATAATAAATATTCGGGCGGTCAAAGCTGGAGATAAATTCGGGCGCATCGTCCAAGTGCAGATAATGCTTGATGTCGGCGCGCGTGGCGGCATCGGCGGTGGCGGTCAGGGCGATGCGCGGGACGTTCGGATAGCGTTCGGCAAGCATGCCGAGCTGTTGGTATTCAGGGCGGAAATCGTGTCCCCACTGGCTGACGCAATGCGCCTCGTCAATGGCGAACAGGCTGACGGTTTGTTGGTCGAGAAAACGCAAAAAGCGGTCGGTAACCAAGCGTTCCGGCGCGACATAAAGCAGCTTCAGACGGCCTTGGGCGAGCCGGTCGGCAATCTCGCGCGCCTCGTCTGCCGATGTGCCGCTGTTGACTGCCGCCGCTTCGATGCCGGCGGCGTGCAGGTTTGCCACTTGGTCGTTCATCAGTGCAATCAGCGGCGATACGACAACCGCCACGCCTTCGCGCATCAGCGCGGGAATCTGGTAACACAAAGACTTGCCCCCGCCCGTCGGCATCAACACCGTCAAACTGCCGCCGCCTGCCAAAGTATTGATGACAGCCTCCTGCCTGCCGCGAAATTCGGGATAGCCGAATACTTCGTGCAAAATCTGTTTGGCGGTCGGTCGGTGCATGATGGTTCCGTGCTCGGTAAGGATGTTGATCGGTCGGCGGCAATATGCCGTCTGAAATCGGGATTTAGAAGAGTTTGCCCACTTCTGCTTCAATATCGCCGGCACGCATAAACGTTTCGCCGATCAGGAAGGTATGCACGCCGCGCGATTGCATAAATTCCACATCTGCCTTACCCGTAATGCCGCTTTCGGTAACGACGGTTTTACCTTCTAGCGCGGGCAGCAGCGACAGGGTTTGGTCGAGGGAGACTTCAAAAGTCCTCAGGTTGCGGTTGTTTACGCCCCACAACGGCGTGGTCAGGTTGCGGCATTTTTCCAATTCGGTTTCGTCGTGCAGCTCGAGCAGGACGGTCATGCCCAATTCGTGCGCCACCGCTTCAAAGCGTTCCAATTGTTCCTGTTCCAGTGCTGCGGCAATCAGCAGGACGGCATCCGCCCCCCATGCGCGCGCCTGATAAACCTGGTATTCGTCGATGATGAAGTCTTTGCGCAGCACGGGCAGCGATACGGCTTCGCGCGCCTGTTTGAGGTATTCGGGCGAACCTTGGAAATAGGGTTCGTCGGTCAGTACGGACAAACACGCCGCTCCGGCGTTTTCATATGCGCGTGCAATCTCGGCCGGTCGGAAGTCTGGACGGATCAGGCCTTTGCTCGGGCTTGCTTTTTTGATTTCGGCAATGACGGCGGGCAGGTTTAGGCGGTGTTTGCCGCGTATCGAATCGATAAAGCTTCGGATGGGCGCGGCTTCTGCGGCAAGTGCGCGGATGTGTTCGGCGTTGACGGCGGCTTTTTGGGCGGCAACTTCCTGTGCTTTGGTGGCAAGGATTTTATTGAGAATGTCGGTCATGTCGTGTTCCGTATTCGTCTAGGAAAGGGGGAATATTAGCATCAAACCGTTAACGCCTGTTTGTGCGGAAGCTGTCGAAATAGGACAGGACGGTCTGCGGCAGCCATTGCAGGTGCAGCCTGCCGCCGGTGCTGCTGACAAAGCCGACATGACCACCGTGTGCCGGCTGGAACAGGGTAACGGCTTCGGACACTTCGTCCGGTGTCGGCAGCGCTTCGGGCGGCAGGAAGGGGTCGTTGACGGCATTGAGCAGGAGCAGCGGTTTGGCAACGTGTTTGAGCAGCGGTTTGCAGGAAGTTTGGCGGTAGTAGTCGTGCCGGTCGGCAAAGCCGTGCAGCGGTGCGGTGAAACGGTCGTCAAACTCGCCCAGTGTTTTGCACCCTGCGGCAAATGCCGTCTGAAAACCTTGGAGCGATTTTGCTTTGGGTATCAGGGTGCAGAGGAAGTAGCGCGTGTAGAGCAGCCGCGTGATGCCGCTGTCGAAGCGTCTGCCTGCCGCCTCTGCATCGACGGGGGCGGAGATGACGGCGGCGGCTTGCGGCAGCGCGTTTTCGCCCCGTTCGCCCAAATATTTTGCCAGCGCGTTGCCGCCCAGCGATACGCCGACGGCGTATATTTCACGGTAACGCGCGGCGAGCGTGTCCAAAGCAAAGGCGATTTCGGCGGTATCGCCCAAGTGGTAGAACACCGGGGCGGTGTTGGCAATGCCGCCGCAGCTGCGGAAATGGACGACTGCGCCGTTCCAACCCCGATCGCGTGCCGCGAGCATCAGTTCGACCGCGTAATGGCTGCCACTGCCGCCCTCCAACCCGTGAAACAGCACGACCAGCGGCGCATCGGGCGAAATGCCGTCTGAAAAGTCGTAGGCGACTTTGGTTTTACCCGTGCTGTCGGGAAGCAGCTCTCGGCGGTATGCGGGCGCGGGGCGTTGCAGGAATTTGGCGGCAATCGTGTCGGCATTGCCGTTGCGGAGGAAAAACGGTGTGTCCGGCGGTGTCAGAATCATAAGGTATCGGTTTTCTTGTTTTCAGACGGCATTGATGATGCGGCAGCCCGTCCGGCCGGTGCGGACGCGGGGGATGCGCGCTCGGATATAGGCGCGGAAAAAGCGTTTTCCGGCAAAAGGCGGTGCATCGGTCAGCTTTCCACCCGTTTGAAATGGCGCGGACGGAAGCCCAGTGCCGCCAGTGATGCGAAATACAGGCAGCCTCCGATGACAATCAGGATGAAGAGCCGGGCGGCCTTTTGCATTCCGCCGGTGTGTGTCCAGTCGAACGGCAGCCAGATTTGGGCGGCATACAGGCCGCCTCCCATCACGGCGAGCGCGAGCAGCATTTTTGCCAAGAACGCCGCCCAACCCTTGCCGGGCCGGTAAATACCATGTTTGCGCAACAGGTAAAACAACAATCCGGCATTGATACACGCGCCCAGACCGATGGCAAGCGAAAGTCCGACGTGTTTCAGTGGGCCGATAAAGGCAAGGTTCATCAACTGCGTGCAGATGAGCGTGAAGATGGCGATTTTAACGGGCGTTTTGATGTTTTGCCGCGCATAGAAGCCGGGTGCCAACACTTTAATCATGATCAAACCGATTAAACCGAAAGAATAGGCAATCAGCGCATGTTGTGTCATCTGCGCGTCAAACAGCGTGAATTCGCGGTACATGAATAAGGTTGCCACCAGCGGGAACGACAACACTGCCAGTCCGACCGCCGCCGGCAGCGTCAGCAGCATGCACAGGCGCAAACCCCAGTCGAGCAGGGCGGAAAACTGTTCCGTATCTTGGTTTGCCGAGTGTTTGGACAAAGTCGGCAGCAAAATCGTACCGAGTGCCGCCCCCAGCACGCCGCTGGGCAGCTCCATCATGCGGTCGGCGTAATACATCCATGAAACGCTGCCCGATTGCAGATAAGACGCGAAAATCGTGTTGATCACCAAAGAAATCTGCGCCACGCTCACGCCCAAAATCGCAGGTGCCATCTGTTTCATCACGCGGTTGACCGCCGCATCTTTGAAATTCAGTTTGGGCAGTTTCAAAAAGCCCAGTTTCGCCAACCAAGGGAGCTGAAAGCCGAGCTGCAAAATACCGCCGACAAAAACCGCCCATGCCAGTGCGGTAACGGGAGGATCGAAATACGGCACGAAAAACAGCGCGAATACGATAAACGACACGTTCAGGAACGTGGGCGTAAACGCCGGAATGCTGAATTTATGATAGGAATTGAGTACCGAGCCGACAAAAGAGGAAAGTGAAATCAATAAGATATAGGGAAACGTAATCCGCAGCAAATCGATGGAGAGCTGAAATTTGTCGGCATCTTTGGCAAAACCGGGTGCGGAAACATAAATCACCCAAGGTGCGGCAAGTATGCCCAGCGCGGTAACGACGATCAGCACAAACGACAGCATCCCTGCAACGTGGCGGACAAACGCCTCCGTCGCCTCTTTAGAACGCGTTTCCCTGTATTCCGCCAAAATCGGCACAAACGCTTGGGCAAACGCCCCCTCCGCAAACACGCGGCGTAGCAGGTTGGGCAGTTTGAATGCGACAAAAAACGCATCCGTCGCCATGCCTGCGCCGAATGCCCGCGCAATGACCGTATCGCGCACAAATCCCAAAACGCGCGACACCATCGTCAGGCTGCCGACTTTTGCCAAAGCTCCCAGCATATTCATCATTGTTCCTCAACAGTCGTACCCGTTTGGGGCAACGGCGCGTATTGTACGACAGAAACCACTTCAGACGGCATCGGGTTTCATGTCGTCCGAGCCGGTTTCCCGATACGAAAGCTTCCTTTTCCGGAGGCAAACTGTATCAACACGCGAAAATACAATAAAATACCAATATCCGATTTATTTCCAACATCACGGAGAGCCGTATGAAATCCAGACACCTCGCCCTTGCCGTTGCCGCCCTGTTCGCCCTTGCCGCGTGCGACAGCAAGGTCCAAACCAGCGTCCCCGCCGACAGCGCGCCTGCCGCTTCGGCAGCCGCCGCCCCCGCCGGACTGGTCGAAGGGCAAAACTATACCGTCCTTTCCAACCCGATTCCCCAACAGCAGGCAGGCAAGGTTGAAGTCCTTGAGTTTTTCGGCTATTTCTGCCCGCACTGCGCCCACCTCGAACCTGTTTTGAGCAAACACGCCAAGTCTTTTAAAGACGATATGTACCTGCGTACCGAGCATGTCGTCTGGCAAAAAGAGATGCTGCCGCTCGCCCGCCTTGCCGCCGCCGTCGATATGGCTGCCGCCGACAGCAAAGATGTGGCGAACAGCCATATTTTCGATGCGATGGTTAATCAGAGAATTAAGCTGCAAGAGCCGGAAGTCCTCAAAAAATGGCTGGGCGAACAAACCGCCTTTGACGGCAAAAAAGTCCTTGCCGCCTACGAATCTCCCGAAAGCCAGGCGCGCGCCGACAAAATGCAGGAGCTGACCGAAACCTTCCAAATCGACGGTACGCCCACGGTTATCGTCGGTGGCAAATATAAAGTCGAATTTGCCGACTGGGAGTCCGGTATGCACACCATCGACCTTTTGGCGGACAAAGTACGCGAAGAACAAAAAGCCGCGCAGTAAGCCCGTTTGAAAAATGCCGTCTGAAACTTGGTTTTCAGACGGCATTTTGATTGGGTTTAAAACGTAAAGCCCGTTTCCAGCTCTTCATCGCCGACCAGTTCGACCAAGAGCGCGTAGAGCGGGGCGAGTTCGGCATAACGGCGCGATACGCGGCGCAGATAGTTTAAGAAACGCGGGATTTCCGGACGGTATTTGTCTTTGCCGTCGCGGTAGTACAGGCGTGCGAAGATGCCTGCAACCTTCAAGTGCCGCTGCACGCCCATCCATTCGAACCAGCGGTAAAACTCGTCAAACGCCTCGGGGACGGGCAAGCCGGCAGCCCGCGCCTTTTCCCAGTAGCGGATAACCAAGTCCAAGACAAATTCTTCTTCCCATTCGATAAAGGCATCGCGCAACAGCGATACCAAATCGTAGGAAATCGGGCCGTAAAGCGCGTCTTGGAAGTCTAAAACGCCCGGCCTGCCGCGCGTCAGCATCAGGTTGCGGACGATAAAGTCGCGGTGCACATAGACTTTGGGCTGCGCCAACAGGGGCGGCAGCAGTGTATCAACGGTTTGCTGCCAAAGTTGGCGTTGTTTGAATGTTAATTCGCGCCCCAATTCTTTTGCGACAAACCATTCCGGGAACAGGTTGATTTCGCGCAGCATCGTTTCACGGTCATATTCGGGCAAAACCCCTTCACGGCTTGCCTTCTGCAATTCGACCAGCTCGCCGATTGCCTCCAAAAGCAGGGCTTTGTGCGCCGCTTCGCCCTGCTCCTGAAGCATCGCGGTCAAAAACGTCGTATTGCCCAAGTCGTTCAATACCACAAACCCCAGATCCGTGTCCGCGTGCAATACCTGCGGCACATTGACCATGTCAAACAGTTTCTGCACCTTCAAATAAGGCGCGACACTCATCTTGTCGGGCGGTGCATCCATACAGACGACGCTGCCGCCGTCTGAAAACGTTGCACGGAAATAGCGGCGGAAATCAGCATCCGCCGCCGCGAAGGACAGATCGAAGTCCCGTTCGGGATAGATGGTCTGAAGCCAATTTTTCAGTTCGGTTTGCCGTTGCATAACAGTATCCGGGCATTTCAGGTTACAATAAACGCTATTCTAACCGGTAAACCGACTCGAGGGGCGATTTTGGCTCGTTTATTTTCACTCAAACCACTGGTGCTGGCACTGGGCCTCTGTTTCGGCACGCATTGCGCCGCCGCCGATGCCGTTGCGGCGGAGGAAACGGACAATCAGACCGCCGGAGGAAGCGTTCGGAGCGTGTCCGAACCCATGCAGCCTGTCGGCCTGAGCCTCGGTTCGACCTGCCTGTTTTGCAGTAACGAAAGCGGCAGCCCCGAGAGAACCGAAGCTGCCGTCCAAGGCAGCGGCGAAGCATTCATCCCCGAAGACTATACGCGCATTGTTGCCGACAGGATGGAAGGGCAGTCGCAGGTCAAGGTACGCGCGGAAGGAAGCGTTATCATCGAACGGGACGGCGCAGTCCTCAATACCGATTGGGCGGATTACGACCAGTCGGGCGACACCGTTACCGCAGGCGACCGTTTCGCCCTCCAACAGGACGGTACGCTGATTCGGGGCGAAACCCTGACCTACAATCTCGAGCAGCAGACCGGCGAAGCACACAACGTCCGCATGGAAACCGAACAAGGCGGACGGCGGCTGCAAAGCGTCAGCCGCACCGCCGAAATGTTGGGCGAAGGGCATTACAAACTGACGGAAACCCAATTCAACACCTGTTCCGCCGGCGATGCCGGCTGGTATGTCAAGGCAGCCTCTGTCGAAGCCGATCGGGAAAAAGGCATAGGCGTTGCCAAACACGCCGCCTTCGTGTTCGGCGGCGTTCCCCTTTTCTATACGCCTTGGGCGGACTTCCCGCTTGACGGCAACCGCAAAAGCGGCCTGCTTGTTCCCTCACTGTCCGCCGGTTCGGACGGCGTTTCCCTTTCCGTTCCCTATTATTTCAACCTTGCCCCCAACTTCGATGCCACCTTCGCCCCCGGCATTATCGGCGAACGCGGCGCGATGTTTGACGGACAAATCCGTTACCTGCGTCCCGATTACAGCGGACAGGCCGACCTGGCCTGGCTGCCGCACGATAAGAAAAGCGGCAGGAACAACCGCTATCAGGCGAAATGGCAGCACCGGCACGATATTTCCGACACGCTTCAGGCGGGGGTCGATTTCAACCAAGTCTCCGACAGCGGCTACTACCGCGACTTTTACGGCAGCGAAGAAATCGCCGGCAACGTCAACCTCAACCGGCAGGTATGGCTGGATTACAGCGGCAAGGTGGCTGGCGGCATTTTGAACGTCGGATTGTCGGCACAAAAATTCCAGACGCTGGCCAACCAAAACGGCTACAAAGACAAACCGTATGCCCTGATGCCGCGCCTTTCTGCCGATTGGCATAAAAACGCAGGCAGGGCGCAAATCGGCGTGTCCGCACAATTTACCCGCTTCAGCCACGACAGCCGCCAAGACGGCAGCCGCCTCGTCGTCTATCCCGACATCAAATGGGATTTTAGCAACAGCTGGGGCTACGTCCGGCCCAAGCTCGGGCTGCACGCCACCTATTACAGCCTCAACCGCTTCGGCAGCCAAGAAGCCCGACGCGTCAGCCGCACTCTGCCCATTGTCAATATCGACAGCGGCATGACCTTCGAACGCAATACGCGCCTGTTCGGCGGAGAAGTCCTGCAAACCCTCGAGCCGCGCCTGTTCTACAACTATATTCCTGCCAAATCCCAAAACGACCTGCCCAATTTCGACTCATCCGAAAACAGTTTCGGCTACGGTCAGCTGTTCCGTGAAAACCTCTATTACGGCAACGACAGGATTAACGCCGCAAACAGCCTTTCCGCCGCCGTGCAGAGCCGTATTCTCGACAACGCGACTGGAGAAGAACGGTTCCGCGCCGGCATCGGTCAGAAGTTCTATTTCAAGAACGACACAGTCATGCTTGACGGCAGTATCGGCAAAAACCCGCGCAGCCGTTCCGACTGGGTGGCATTCGCATCCGGCGGCATAGGCGGCCGTTTCACCCTCGACAGCAGCATCCATTACAACCAAAACGACAAACGCGCCGAAAATTACACCGTCGGCATCAGCTACCTGCCCGAGCCTGGCAAAGTATTGAACGCCCGTTACAAATACGGGCGCAATGAAAAAATCTACCTGCAGGCCGACGGCTCCTATTTTTACGACAAACTCAGCCAGTTCGATCTGTCCGCACAATGGCCGCTGACGCGCAACCTGTCGGCCGTCGTCCGCTACAACTACGGTTTTGAAGCCAAAAAACCGATAGAAATGCTTGCCGGTGCAGAATACAAAAGCAGTTGCGGCTGCTGGGGCGCGGGCGTGTACGCCCAACGCTACGTTACCGGCGAAAATACCTACAAAAACGCCGTCTTTTTCTCACTTCAGTTGAAAGACCTCAGCAGCGTCGGCAGAAACCCCGCAGGCAGGATGGATGTCGCCGTTCCCGGCTACATCCCCGCCCACTCTCTTTCCGCCGGACGCAACAAACGGCCCTGACCGTCGGAAATCCGGCAGGAGCACTGTTCCTGCACAAGACGGCATTCCACCGACAACCCCAAACCCGCCATCAAAGGCAGGATTCAAACGATAAGGAAAGAATGATGAAAATCAAAGCCCTGATGATTGCCGCCGCATTGCTGGCAGCAGCCGATGTCCACGCCGCACCGAAAAAGGCAAAAACCGCACCTGCCAAAGCGGTCAAAGCTGCCACCATGGCGCAAAAAGAAGCCGCACCCGCACAACAGCAGGGCGGTATCCGCTTTTCAGACGGCATCGCCGCCGTTGCCGACAACGAAGTCATCACACGCCGCAGGCTGGCACAGGCTGTTGCCGATGCCAAGGCAAACCTGCCCAAAGGCGTACAAATCAGCGATACGGCATTGACCGAACAAGTACTGATGCAGCTGGTCAACCAATCCCTGATCGTACAGGCGGGCAAACGCCGCAACATCCAAGCGACCGAAGCCGAAATCGATGCCGTTGTCGCACAAAATCCCGCCCTCAAAAACCTCAGCCCCGCCCAACGCCGCGAGCTTGCCGACAACATCATTGCCGAAAAAGTCCGGGAGCAGGCAGTGATGCAGAACAGCCGGGTAAGCGAGGCAGAGGTCGACCGCTTTATCGAACAGGCGCAGAAACAGGGCATTACCCTGCCTGAAGGCGAGCCGATGCGCCAATACCGCGCTCAACACATCCTGATTAAGGCCGACAGCGAAAACGCCGCCGTCGGTGCAGAAAGCACCATCCGCAAAATCTACGGGGAGGCACGTAGCGGTGCAGACTTTTCCAGCCTGGCGCGCCAATATTCGCAAGACGCGAGCGCGGGCAACGGAGGCGATTTGGGCTGGTTTGCCGACGGCGTGATGGTTCCCGCCTTTGAAGAAGCCGTCCACGCGCTCAAACCCGGACAGGTCGGCGTGCCCGTCCGCACCCAATTCGGATGGCACATCATCAAGCTCAACGAAGTGCGCGATGCCGGCACGCCTCAGGAACGCGTCCGCAACGCCGTGCGCCAATACATCTTCCAACAAAAAGCCGAACAGGCAACCGTCAACCTGTTGCGCGACCTGCATTCCGGTGCCTACGTGGACATCCGCTGAAACGGTCGTGACTGAAAAGCCGTGCCGTCCCGACAACCTTCGGGCGGCACGGCTTTTTCAAACTGCGGCGGCAGACAGGCGGACGAAGCGGTGGAACATATTGAAAAAAATAAACAAACGCCGTAAAAGTTTTCCGGTGGACGGCGAAAAGCTCGTTTTCTAGCTGCTCTTTAAGTTAATGTTCCGTCAAACAATGTTTTTGATTGTTAAGAAAAATTTAACCTTTTTAACTTTTAAGCATTTGAAAATAATGGAATTTTTTGACGGGATGCAGTTGGAAAACTTGCCCCACAAATCGGGATAAAAGTAAAAACGGACGGCATAAAATAATTGTATTTATTGGCTAAATTGAAATCACGAACATAATTTTGAATGTATTGTTTGTTGTAGTTCGGATTAGTGTAATGTTGATCTTGCTTGGGTAAATTGTTTGCTCCTAAAATTGAAATAATGGCGTCATCAGTACGGAAATTATCCGCTTTAGCCGTTGCGTAATCTACGGTTCGTTGCATATGCCGAATAATTCGCCCAAGTGCTTCTTCTTTTGAAATGTTTAGACGAGAAGCTACTATGTCTGCATATTGTTCTGCTAATTTATATTCACTCGAATGCAACTGCCGATTATTCCAATCTGCATTCGCACCAGTAAAAGCCCCAGCATTGCCGCCTGTGGCATAACCAATCGCTAAACTGCCAACGGTATCCACAACAGGTTTCAGGCTGCCTGAATTTCTCTAATAAATGAAACACTTATTCTATCAACCGTTAATGTAACCAAACAATTATCAAGATAAGGGTAGTTTATTAAATACTCATCTTCTTCAAATTGTATATTTTGTAGGGTTAGATGATTATTTTTTAATTCTGCCGTTATTTCATACTTGAAACTATCATCTATTTTTCTAAATCCAATATTTGAAGTTGATTTATCCAGTATGTAATCATTAAAGATTTCATAGGATAATTCCACTTCATAAAATTGATTTTCAAATATTTTGAATGGGCAGTATGATATAAAACAATGTAGTTCATAACCATTTATTTCAATCAATACTGCCTCTTCAATGGTGTTATCTAACTTTTTGATTTTACATTTATATAACATTTTATCTTGCCTTTTTGCCGTCCGTTTTTTGTTGCCGGAGTTTGCCGTATCGGGGTTCAGACGGCATTGCCTGCCGTTGTACCCGCGGGTGCGACTGCCTTGATGTAGTTGAGCGAGACAAACTGCTTCTCGGCATCCAATTCAGTGATTTTGAACAATGCCTGCGATTTGGGCAGCGCGTCAAACGGAATACCGGTCGCGCGCGTTACCAGCGGCAGGCCTTCGACGCGGACGAGGTCTTCTTTGAGGATGGTGGCCGTCAGCTCGCTCGTGCCTTGCTGTTGCAGATAGACGAGGCTCCAGTAGGCTTCCATTTGGCGTTGGAAATCGGCGTAGGCGGTATAGGCGGCATCGAAGTCGCGTAGCGCGGCGAAGAGTTCGGCATCGCTGTTTTGATACAGCGGCTCGGCGGAGTCGTCTATCAGGCTGATCAGCTGCTTTTGGTTGATGTAGTCGGCGGCGCGGCGCAGCGGTGAGGTAAACCAGCCGTAATGCTGCACGCCCATACCGATGTGCGGCTCGGATTTGGTGCTCATACGCACTTTGCCTGCCGGTTGGACGCGGAAAAGGCCGGGCAGGTCGTTGTCGTGGAGCATTTGCGCCCAAGTGCTGTTGGCAAGAATCATCATCTCGCTGACCAGCGTATCGATGGGCGAACCGCGTTCGCGGCGGACGACGGATACCTTGCCTTCTTCATTCAATTCGATGCTGTAATCGTATTGCGGCGCGCGGTCGGGTTCGTATTTGCCGCGCGCTTTTTGCAGGGCGATGGCAAATTGATAGAACCAAATCAGGTCTTGATGGTGGGCGAACATCATTTCGCCGGTTTCATCCAAGCCTGTTTCGGCGTTGAAATGCGGCTCGATGGTTTGGATGCGCAGGTTTTCAGCGATGTTGACGGCTTCGATTTTGCAGGTTGGTTCGCCGGCGTTGAATTCGTTGTCCACATCGAAATAAATACTGACGACAGGACGGTACGCGCCCGCATCAAGGCTGAACGCGGCAATCCAGTTTTCGGGCAACATGGTGATTTTGCCGCCGGGGAAATAAACCGTGCTCAAGCGTTCCATGATGTTTTTTTCCATTTTGCCGCCTGGTTTAATGGCAAGCGACGGCGCGGCGATGTGGATACCGACGCGTTTCATGCCATTGCCCAAGTCGGTCAGGCTCAAAGCGTCGTCCACTTCGGTGGTCGATTTGTCGTCAATGGAAAAGGCGGTAACATCGGCTTTGGGCAGGTCGGGCATTTCGGGAAGGGGAAGGTCGGGAAAGCCTGTTCCTTTGGGGAAGTATTTGATTTCAAACCCGTCTTGCAGGTATTGGGGAATGGACGTAATGCCGCCCGTTTTTTTCGCCAATTCGTAGGCGGAGGTTTTCAATGCGTCGGCGGCTTTGGTAAAGGCTTTGTAGGTCAATGATTGCTTGTCGGGCGCGTGTAAGATGGTTTTCAAATCCGCCGCGATTTCAGACGGCATCTCGCCGCGTTTCAAGGCTTCCGCCCAAGCGTCGATTTGCGCGTCTTGTTGTTTTTTGCGTTCGATGGCGGCAAGCGCTTGTTTTAAGGTTTCTTCGGGCGCGGCTTTGAACACGCCTTTGGCTTTTTTGTAGAAATACATCGGCGCGGCGTACAGCGCAATCAAGGTTGCCGCCAGCTCGGTTTTGGTCGGCGCGTGTCCGTAATATTCTTCGGCGATGGCTTCGGCGGTAAATTCCTCTTCGCCGCATACTTCCCACAATAAATCGGTGTCAATGTCTGCCGCTTGTGCCTGCGCGTTTTCCAAAAATGCCGCCATATCGCCGTCAAACTCGGTAAAGACATTGTTTGCCTTCACTTTGGTGCGTTTGCCGTGTTGGGTATCGACTTGGTAGGTGGCGTCGTTTTTTTGGACGACGGCGGCGACTTTGAATTGACCGGACTCTTCGTAAAAGATATTCATCGTGTTTCCTTTTCGGTTGAAACCCCAACCTTTAGGGCGGTAGAATCAGAATTTATTTGGGAGGGGCGCAACCCCTGCCAAATCAGGGCAACACATAGGGCGGTGCTTTATGTGTCGTCCTGTGTGTTGAAACATTTTTCGGATTTTTCTGTGGAAACTCAAGCGGGCGATTTTAGCAGATTACCGAAAATGCCGTCTGAAAAAAGGTTTGGGGAGGGTTGGCGCGTCTTTGTGGTGCTTGCGTTGCGTTTTTGACGGGGTACAATCGCCGTTTTTGAACGGAGGACGGAATGGAGAATGTAAACCGTGTGCCGGAGCAGGCGCGTTACGATGCCGAACGCCGGCAGGCAGACGAAGCATTGGTGGGCGTGTTTCCGGCAGTCAGTATCTTCGGCAGCGCGCGCACGCCGCAGAATCATACGGATTATGCGTTCGCCTGTCGTCTGGCGCGGCGGCTGTCGGATTCGGGCATTGCCGTCATTTCGGGCGGCGGACCGGGGATTATGGAGGCGGCAAACAAGGGCGCGTTTGCAGGGAAGTCGGTTTCGGTGGGGCTGAACATTGCCCTGCCGCACGAGCAGAAACCGAATCCGTATCAGGACATCGCCTTGCGGTTTTCCCGTTTTGCCGAACGCAAGGCGGCGTTTTTCAGCTATTCCCAAGCATATGTCGTGATGCCGGGCGGCTTCGGGACGCTGGACGAATTGTTTGAAATCCTAACCTTGGTGCAGACGGGCAAAGTACCGCCGCGTCCGGTCGTTTTGGTTGGGAAGGCATTTTGGTCGGGTTTGGCGGAGTGGATAAGCGCGCAGCTTTTGGCGCGCGGTCTGATTTCCGAAGGGGCAGCCTCTTTGTTTGCCATATCGGACGACGAAGACGAAATCGTTGCGTATCTGTCGGAAAACGGGCTTCAGACGGCATGATGCCCTGCAAAATCATGTATAATTGCAAACAATTTAACATTTCTTGATGTCTTTTCCGAACAGGATGCCGATATGATCAACCCCATCGCCTCGCTTTCCCCTTTAGACGGCCGTTATGCCCAATCCGTTGAAGCATTGCGCCCGATTTTTTCAGAGTACGGCCTGATGAAGGCGCGCGTCAAAGTCGAATTAAACTGGCTCAAAGCCCTGGCCGCCGAGCCGAAGATTGCCGAAGTGCCGCCCTTCGGTGCTGGAACGCTTGCCGAAATCGACAAAGTCATCGAAAACTTTTCATTGGAAGACGCAGCCGCCGTCAAAGCCATCGAAGCCACCACCAATCACGATGTCAAAGCCATCGAATATTGGCTGAAAAAACGTTTTGCCGAAGTGCCCGAAGTCGCCGCCGCCGGCGAATTCATCCACTTCGCCTGTACCAGCGAAGACATCAACAACCTGTCCCACGCTTTAATGCTGCAAGAAGCGCGTGAGGCTGTTTTGCTGCCGAAGCTGGCCGAAATCATCGAGAAGCTGACCGGCATGGCGCATGAGTTGGCTGCCGTTCCTATGATGAGCCGCACGCATGGCCAGCCTGCTACACCAAGCACACTGGGTAAAGAAATCGCCAATATCGTGTACCGCCTGCAACGCCAGTTCAAAATCCTTCAGGCGCAAGAATTCCTCGGCAAAATCAACGGCGCGGTCGGCAACTACAACGCCCATATGGTCGCCTATCCCGACGTCGATTGGGAAACCCACTGCCGCAACTTTGTCGAAATCGGCCTCGGCCTGACCTTCAACCCCTACACCATCCAAATCGAGCCGCACGACTATATGGCGGAGTTTTTTCAAACCCTCAGCCGCATCAACACGATTCTCATCGACTTTAACCGCGACGTTTGGGGTTATATTTCATTGGGTTACTTCAAACAAAAAGTTAAAGCGGGCGAAGTCGGTTCTTCTACGATGCCGCACAAAGTCAACCCCATCGACTTTGAAAACTCCGAGGGCAACCTCGGCATGTCCAACGCCGTATTGGGCTTTTTGTCCGAAAAACTGCCGATTTCCCGTTGGCAGCGCGACCTGACCGACAGCACCGTCCTGCGTAATATGGGCGTGGGCGTGGGCTATACCGTGTTGGGTTTCGCCGCCCACCTGCGCGGTCTGAACAAGCTCGAACCCAACCCCGCCGCGCTTGCCGCCGATTTGGATGCCACTTGGGAACTGCTCGCCGAGCCGATTCAAACCATAATGCGCCGTTACGGTGTCGCCAATCCTTACGAAAAACTGAAAGACCTGACGCGCGGCAAAGGCAGCATCACGCCTGAAGTGCTGAAAGTCTTTATCGGATCGCTGGAAATCCCCGCCGAAGCCAAAGCCAAATTGCTTGAGCTGACTCCCGCACTGTATGTGGGCAAGGCTGAAGCGTTGGCGAAACGGATTTGAGCGTTTATTGAAACCGATGCCGTCTGAACGCGCGTTCAGACGGCATTTTTAAAATACCGGATATACAGGGGCGATATTGATGCAAGCTGTCCGATACAGACCTGAAATTGACGGATTACGGGCCGTCGCCGTGCTATCCGTCATTATTTTCCACCTGAATAACCGTTGGCTGCCCGGAGGATTCCTGGGGGTGGACATTTTCTTTGTCATCTCGGGATTCCTCATTACCGGCATCATTCTTGCCGAAATACGGGACGGTTCTTTTTCTTTCCGGGATTTTTATACCCGCAGGATTAAGCGGATTTATCCTGCTTTTATTGCGGCCGTGTCGCTGGCTTCGGTGATTGCCTCTCAAATCTTCCTTTACGAAGATTTCAACCAAATGCGGAAAACCGTGGAGCTTTCTGCGGTTTTCTTGTCCAATATTTATCTGGGGTTTCAGCAGGGGTATTTCGATTTGAGTGCCAACGAGAACCCCGTACTGCATATTTGGTCTTTGGCAGTAGAGGAACAGTATTACCTCCTGTATCCTCTTTTGCTGATATTCTGTTACAAAAAAACAAAATCGCTACGGGTGCTGCGTAACATCAGCATCATCTTGTTTCTGATTTTGACTGCCTCATCGTTTTTGCCAAGCGGGTTTTATACCGATATTCTCAACCAACCCAATACTTATTACCTTTCGACACTGAGGTTTCCCGAGCTGTTGGTGGGTTCGCTGTTGGCGGTTTATGGGCAAACGGAAAACGGTAAACAGCAAACAGCAAACGGAAAACGGCAGTTGCTTTCATCACTCTGCTTCGGCGCATTGCTTGCCTGCCTGTTCGTGATTGACAAACACAATCCGTTTATCCCGGGAATGACCCTGCTCCTTCCCTGCCTGCTGACGGTGCTGCTTATCCGGAGTATGCAATACGGGACGCTTCCGACCCGCATCCTGTCGGCAAGCCCCATCGTATTTGTCGGCAAAATCTCTTATTCCCTATACCTGTACCATTGGATTTTTATTTCCTTCGCCCATTACATTACAGGCGACAAACAGCTTGGATTGCCTGCCGTATCGGCGGTTGCCGCGTTGACGGTCGGATTTTCCCTGTTGAGTTATTATTTAATTGAACAGCCGCTTAGAAAACGGAAGATGACCTTTAAAAAGGCATTTTTCTGCCTCTATCTCGCCCCGTCCCTGATACTTGTCGGTTACAACCTGTACGCAAGGGGGATATTGAAACAGGAACACCTCCGCCCGTTGCCCGGCGCGCCCCTTGCTGCGAAAAATCATTTTCCGGAAACCGTCCTGACCCTCGGCGACTCGCACGCCGGACACTTGCGGGGTTTTCTGGATTATGTCGGCAGCCGAGAAGGGTGGAAAGCCAAAATCCTGTCCCTCGATTCGGAGTGTTTGGTTTGGGTGGATACGACACTGGCAGACAACCCGTTGTGTCGAAAATACCGGGATGAAGTTGAAAAAGCCGAAGCCGTTTTCATTGCCCAATTCTATGATTTGAGGATGGGCGGCCAGCCTGTACCGAGATTTGAAGCGCAATCCTTCCTGATACCCGGGTTCCCAGCCCGATTTAGGGAAACCGTCAAAAGGATAGCCGCCGTCAAACCCGTCTATGTTTTTGCAAATAATGCATCAATCAGCCGTTCGCCCTTGAGGGAGGAAAAATTGAAAAGATTTGCTATAAACCAATATCTCCAACCTATTCAAGCCATGGGCAATATTGAAAAGAGCAATCAGGTGGTCTTTGATTTGGTTAAAGATATCCCCAATGTGCATTGGGTGGACGCACAGAAATACCTTCCTAAAAACACGGTCGAAATACACGGCCATTATCTTTATAGCGACCAAGACCACCTGACCTATTTCGGTTCTCATTATATGGGGCGGGAATTCCACAAACACGAACGCCTGCTTAAATCTTCCCACGGCGGCGCATTGCAGTAGCCTGCCTTGTTGCCGGATATTCTATACCGCCGTTTGCCGTTCGCGGCGGTGGCTTTTATAGTGGATTAACAAAAATCAGGACAAGGCAACGAAGCCGTAGACAGTACAAATAGTACGGCAAGGCGAGGCAACGCCGTACTGGTTTGAATTTAATCCACTATATTTTGCCGTTTTGAGGCCGGGGTCGGGAATAACCGTTTTTGATGATTTTCCCTCCCCGGCTGTGTCATCAAATTCCCAATTGCCTTTCCAAACTCTTCACCAGATTGTCATCCAGTTTCAAAGCCTGCGACAGGCGGGCGAGGAAGACGGTTTCTTTCCGCGACAAATCGGCACATACCAGTCTTGCCGCCAGATAGGCTTCCGCCGCCAGCGCCTCATCGTTGCCGACAGCAGCGGCGATGTCTTCGATGCTTGGGGGAAGGCGATATTCGGCGGTAAGCCATGCGGCAGTTTCGGGGTCTGTGCCGCTTTCCTGTTCGATAGTCCGGCGTTCGGCTTCGTCTATCATGCCGTCTGAAGCGGCGGCGGCTATCATGGTGCGCAATACGGTGCGGCTGTATGTTTCTTCAGTTTCTCCGGCAGGTTGGAAATCGCTTTGTGTTACGGTTGCCCGCCCTTTGTTTTGCTGCCACATCTGATAGCCCCGGTAGGCGAGGTAGCCCAAAGCGGCGGTCGAACCGATTTTGGTGATGGTTTTGCGGTTTTTACCGTTCAGTAGCATGGAGGCGACACCGGCAACCAGCGCGCCTCCGCCGAATGAATTGAGCGGGCTGTCGGAGAATGTGCCGCCTTTTTTTTGAACCGTGCTTAAGACTTGGTTGAGCAGTCGGGTGAAGTTCATGATTTTTCCTTTTTGTTGCGGGAAGGGCGGTAGGTTTACCCTATCCTTTTAAACGGTGGCAGGCCGGCTAATAATTGTTGGCCGTACCGCTGTGTTTTGATGCGGTTGTCGAGGATGGTTACGCGGCCATAGTCTTGTTCGGTGCGGATGAGGCGGCCGACGGCCTGGATGAGTTTGATGCCGGCTTCGGGGACGGTGATTTCGATGAAGGGGTTGCCGCCGCGCTGTTCTATCCAGCGGTTTTGGGTTTTTTCGATGGGGTTGTCGGGCATGGCGAAGGGGAGCTTGGCGATGATAACTTGCACGCAGGCGGTGCCGGGCAGGTCGAGTCCTTCGGCAAAGCTGTCGAGTCCGAAGATGATGCTGGCTTTGCCTTCTTCTATGGCCTGGTGGTGTTTTTGCAGGAGGACGGCTTTGGGTAATTCGCCTTGTACGAGCAAGAGCGGCAGGTAGTCTCCGGGCAGGCGCAGGGCGACATCCTGCATTTGTTTACGCGAGGAAAACAGGACGAGTGTGCCGATGGCTTCGGTGGGCGAAATAAGCTTGGGCAGCCACTCGATGATGGCGGCGGTGTGGGCTTCGGGGTCTTTGGGGCTGGCGTATATAGGGGGGATGTAGAGTTCGCCCTGTTTTTCAAAGTCAAAGGGGCTTTTGAGGGCGAGGGTGGTAGTTTCGGGCAGCCATTGCAGCCCGGTTTGGCGCAGCATCAGGTTAAAGTTGCCCAAGGATTGCAGGGTGGCGGAGGTCAACACTGCGCCTGCCGCACGTCGCCACAGGCTGTTGGCAAGGTGGGATGCGCTGCTGATGGGGCTGGCGTTGAAAATGTAGTCGTTTTTGTCGTCGGCGCGGCGGGTTATCCATTTTGCCAGCGGCTCTTCGCCTTCGAGGGGGACGGTGGAGAGCAAATCCCAAACTGCGCTGATTTGTTCGATACGGGCGATAAAAAGGCCGAACTCGCCGGTCAGGCGGTCGAGGAGCGCGCCGTCCTGTTCTTTTTCGCGTCGCGCGGCGGAAAGCGCATCGTTCAAGCCGACAACGTGTTTGAGCAGACTGCGTGCAGCAATGGCCGTATTGGAAACCGTAGTTTCAAGGCCTTCGGGGATTTTGCCGTCTTCCCACAGCCAAGTCGGTTCGCTGTTGGTTCGTCTGTCGTTTTCAGACAACCCCAGACTTAAAGACGGCTCTTCCGCCAAATGGAACTGCCATTCGTGCAGACTGTCGAGCAAGGATGTGGCAGCTTCGTCGGCAAGGTTGGCAAGTTCGGCTTTATCGGTCAGCGCGGCAATTTTGCCGGTAAGCTGCGGCAGTTTTTCCAGCGTCCAAACGGCAATATTCCATGAATGTTCGGCGGCAAAACGGCTGAGGGCTTTTTTGGGCAGGTGGTGCGCTTCGTCTATGCAATAGAAACTGTTTTCGGGCGCAGGCAGAATCACGCCGCCGCCCATGCTGATGTCGGCAAGCAGAAGGTCATGGTTGGCAACGACGACATCGACGGTTTCCAAGACATCGCGCGCCAGGTAAAACGGGCATTCCGGACGGTTGGGACAGGCGGCTTTCAGGCAGCCGTGGCGGTCATTGGTCACTTTGAGCCAAATCGCGTCATCGATTTTTTCCGGCCAAGTGTCGCGGTCGCCGTTGAACCGTCGGGCGGAAAATTCGTCGGCGATGTCGCGCAGCAGCTTCAATTCTTCGGGCTTGGGTTTGCTGTCCCACAACACTTCCGGCGTTTCAAAACCAAGCAGGTTTTGCTGGGCGTTGTTTTGCGTCAGTTGATAGAGTTTGTAAGGGCAAAGATAACGGCCGCGCCCTTTGGCAAGCGCGAAGGTCAGTTCCAAACCGCTTTTTTCGACCAGAAACGGCAGGTCGCGGTCTACCAACTGCTCCTGCAAGGCAACCGTCGCGCTGCTCACAATCAGCCGCTTGCCACGTGTTTGCGCCATGATGCCGCCCGCAAGCAGGTAGGCAAGCGATTTGCCCACGCCGGTCGGGCCTTCGATTACGGCAATGCTCTCGCCTTCGCGCTTGGGTGCTTCTTCGCCTTCTTCGCGCGTCAACGTCCGCGAAAAAGCGTTGGCAACCGCCGCAATCATTTCCCGCTGCGAAGCACGCGGACGGAAACCGGGCAGGTTTTTGCCGATATTTTGGTAATGGTCGCGGATGGCGTTTTTTTCTAAATCGGTGAGCATGGCATTTTGTACGGCGGTAGAAGTGGGCTTATTTTAACATTGCACGGAAGCGGTACAATATCGTTGTCGGAATGGGGGGTGAGGTGAATCGTGCGGACGTGGTTGGTTTTTTGGTTGCGGCGTTTGAAATACCCGTTGTTGCTTTGGATTGCGGATATGCTACTGTACCGGTTGTTGGGCGGCGCGGAAATCGAATGCGGCCGTTGCCCTGTACCGCCGATGACGGATTGGCAGCATTTTTTGCTGGCGATGGGAACGGTGTCGGCTTGGGTGGCGGTGATTTGGGCATACCTGATTATTGAAAGTGAGAAAAGCGGAAGATATTGAGTCATTCGGACACAATGCCGTCTGAAACGGAAGTTCAGACGGCATTTGTTTTAGGTTGCCGTGCCGCTTAGGGAATACCGGCGACAGGATAAGCGGGACGGCTGCGATGGCCTCTAAGGTAACGGGTTCTTTGGCTATTCAGGTACTGCTTGATCGGCTGCCAATCAATCACCTGATCCAACTTCAATAGTGGGAAGCGGTCGATGTGTTTGGCAATCATGGCTTGGGCGGTTTGCCGGAAGAAGGTGCTCATGAGAAATCCCCTAAATGTCTTGGTGGGAATTTAGGGGATTTCGGGGGGATTTTGCAAAGGTCTCATGCTGTCTGTTGGTTTTGGCAACCCAAACTATGCTTGCTGTGAAACCTGCCCCAACTATTAAATGCTGTTTTACTCCCTGCCGACCAGCAACTCCGCCAGTCTTTCGCCGAATTTCTGCAAAGATTCGTTACTGTTCAAACCGTGAGAACCGCTCGGGAACGGCAATACTGCCAGCAATGTGTCGTTTTGATTGCGCTTCCATTTTAATTTTTTTCCGACGATTTCTTCCTGACGAAAACCTGAAAGGCCGTCTGAAAACGCAACGTTAAACTCCTTATCGTAAGATGTGCCGAATCCGATAATCAGGCGCGGGCGGTATTGTTCCGCCCATTGGTTCATTTGGGCAAAGCGGTATTTGTTGCAGAAATTGACGTATTCCTGCTTGTCGGCAAAACCCGTAATCTCGGAAAACTCCTGCTGCCAAAGGCTGGCATCAGTGTTTTTAAACGCAATCGGATACAGGTTCATTTTGAAATAGCCCGAATCCGCTTTGTGTACAAACGGCTGCACTTCTTCGGCAAAGCGGCGGTAATTCTCTACCTGCCCGCCGTTTAAGGCGCACAACAGTTTGCAGACGCTGATGTTGTAAGGATAGGCAACGCATTCCTGCCAGTCTCCATAACCGAACTCCGTGTCGCCCGTGTACGGCTCTGCCGCAATCTGCCGCAGGTTTTCAACGGTGTGCCCGCCGCCCCATTCGATGCCGCATACCCACACAGACGGTTTCTCGGGCGATCCGATGTCGCCGCCGTCGCAGCCGTGAAAGTCGCGCAGCCAGTCATAGTTTTGTTTGATATCCATGTTTACTCCTAAAATTTAACGTCAATAAACTCAGAACGATTCTGCATTTTCCTTATCTGACTTAGATTTAATCCAAATTGCTTTGCAGCCGTGTCAACCAAAGTAACATTTGTCTTCTTGCAAACGTTCTCCAATTTTTGTGCTGTAAATGTATCTATCAACCCGTTATTTTGTTTGCTCCTGTGTAGTTCGTCTGCAATCAATAACCAATTCATTAATATATTTTTTCTCTCAGGTCTACCATCTTTCTCCAAAAGAGAATATTGCAAGCTAAATTGCTTGCGGCACTCAGGAAGCAGTTTCCACATACTTTTGGCTTTAGGCAGCCGGTTGTCGGCTATCAGTTTCGCAATATCCGACGGATTAAGCTCAGCCGAACCACCTGATTTTTTGTGAGATACCTTTTCTGGCAAAGCATTCGCTTCATCTTTTACAATCTCCGGCTCAGTGTTTTTCGGCTCAGTGTTTGAAGCAGATTCAGTCTGCAACCCTTCAATATTCTGTTGCAGTTTTTGGTTAAGGTCATTCAGATAAGCATCAACATAAGGCTGTACCGATTGACAAGCAGCCAGCACTGGAATCATGCAGAAAAGCAATAGTTTATTCATTTAAATAAACTCCTGTAAGCAAAAATCTTCTATATAGGTACAAAGCGTATTATGTTAAACTCACAACAATTTACATAACACCCACCACCAATATTGCTTAGCCCCACGCAGAAGGAAGGTTATTGATGAAAGTTCACGAAAAAATCCGCAAAATCCGGGAGCTGAAAAACTTCTCGCAGGAAAACATGGCCGAGCAGTTGCAGATGTCGGTCAACGGCTATGCGAAAATCGAGCGCGGGGAGGTGGGTTTGCAGATGGACAAGCTGGAAAAAATCGCCGATGTGTTGGGCATGGACGTGGTGGATCTGCTCACGGTTGAGAAAAATCTGGTGTTTCTGAATATGGAAAACAGCACCAACTCCGCCAACTATTACGCATCGCAGGAGCAGTATGTGATCGAAATCGAAAAGTTGAAGCAGCAAAACGGCTATTTGCAGGCTATATTGATGGAAAAAGAAAAACTGATTACTTGGCAAAAGCAGCAGCTTGACAGTTTGAACGAACTGATTAGAACAATCGGTCGTGGATAGGAAACCGGCGGTTTTGATGGGCGACGAAGTCGAACTCCGCCGCGCCTTCATCGAAAACAACGCCCTGATCGCGCAGAACATTGACGCGTAAAACCGTTTAAAGGAAAACCATGAGCTACCCGCAACAGGCCATAGACAACATCCTCAACCCGCCGCCGACAAACGCTGCCTGCACGCACTGAAAAACATCGCCGAGGCGGAAACGCTGTATGTGTTGGCCGACGACGAAGGCGAATGCCGTTTCTGGGTGGACGATGGTGGGGCAACTTTCCTGCCCGTGTGGCCGGAGCAGGAATTTGCCGAAATGGTGAAATCCGAGGGCGAATCGGTGTGGGAATTCGAGTTGGAAGAATTTTTGCAGGACAGCGTTCCGTGGCCGCCCGTCCTGACAGCGTCGTGATGTTCGCCGTTGAATTTGCCGCCCGCATCAACACCATTCTGGCCGAAAGCTACGGCGAAGCGTTTGATTTGCCGTATCTGTAAGGCAAACAGCAAAAGGCCGTCTGAAAACCATATCCCAAGGTTTTCAGACGGCCTCAAACAGCGGAGACAGCCCGTGAACAAACGCAAAACGAAAAACCGCCAAGCCCGCGCCGCACGACCTGCCGTGTCGGTGCGGTGGGCGAAGCCTTTGGAAAAGCTGTCGGAAAAACTCTTTGCTATCGGCATGGTCACGGCGTTTGCCGCGCTGGTGTCGCTGACTTGTCCTTCGTCATCGATTTCTATTTTTTGCTGGCGATGGGAACGGTGTCAGCTTGGGTGGCGGTGATTTGGGCATATCTGATTATTGAAAGTGAAAAAAACGGAAGATATTGAGTAGTCCGTATAAAAATGCCGTCTGAAACGGAAGTTCAGACGGCATTTGTTTTGGGTTGCCGTACCGCTTAGGGAATACCGGCGACAGGATGGGCGGGATAGCCGTGGGTGTCGATGCTGCCGGCGGCGCGCCACGGGGTATGGATGACTGCCGCCGGCAGGTGGGCAAGCTCGGGGATGTGCCGTCTGACAAAAGTGCCGTCGGGGTCGGTTTTGTGTGCGGCGGCGGCAATGTCGGGGCAGGTGTGCCGTGAGGCGGCAAGCCGCCAGTTGCCTTGGTTGATTGCCGCATCGAAATCGGTCAGCTGCCGGGCAAACCATATCTCGCCTTCGCGGCGGGGGAGGTTTAAAACGTGGCAGAAAAAGTCCGCGCTCAAGCGTCTCAGGGCGGGGTGGAGGCTGCCGGTTTTGTGCAAACAGCGCATCGCGGCATCGATAATCGGAATGCCGGTCTGGCCCTGCTGCCAAAGCGTCAGGCGCAGGGTGTGTTCCGGATTGCCGTCTGAAGGGCCGTTATCCGCGTGTTGCAAGGCAAGTTGAAGGAAAAAATCGCGGCGGATGATGTTGTTCGCCCACGCGTTCAGACGGCGTTCGAGGCTTTCCCGCGCGAGCAGGCGCGGCGAGATACAGCCGGCACTCAAATACGCGCCCATCAGCGAAGTGTTTTTGCGTGAGGGGAAATCCTTTAAAACGGAGTAGGAATCCGCCTGTTCGAGAAACCGCCGCCACTGCCGCCAAGCCGCCGTTTCACCGCCGTTTCGCGGCAGGAAGATGCCGTCTGAAAGCACGGCAGGTTGCGGGGCGGAAAGGTTTTCGGGGAACGGTTGGCGGTATGTCGCGAATATGTCCGAATCGGCGGGGGGGTGCTTGGAAAAGCGGTCGAGCCATGCTTTGCGGTAGCGGTTGAAATCGGTGTGTGCCGTGCCGTTGTCTGGTGGCAGGTCGGTTTGGTCGAAAACGGAACGGTCGTTGACGAAGGTTAGCCTGATACCGTGTTTGTCCAGCTCATGCCAAAGGGCGTTGTCGGCGAGTTTTTCAGCAAAGGTACAGGATGCGTCGGCGATGACGGTGCGGACGGAGGAGCCGGCGGCAAATCGGACCAGCCCGGATGACGATGCAGCCGTGTAGAGCGGGATGCCGCGCCCTGCAAGCCCTTGGGCGAGTTCGGCGGCGGATTGGCGGTAGAACGCGGCGCGGCGCGGGTTGTCTGTTTCGGCATCGTCAATCCAAATACCGATAATGGGCAAACCTTCGGCAACGGCGGCGCATAAGGCGGCGTTGTCGCGGATGCGGAGGTTTTGGCGGAACCAGACGAGCGTGCGCGCGGCGCGCGTGTCCGCATAAAGGGGGCGGGCGGTTTCAGACGGCATTTCGGCAGCCTTTCCTGCTGGCGATTTTTTCGTTCAGAAAATCGATGAAGCTGCGGACTTTCGCGCTTAAGAATGCCCTGTCCGCATAAACGGCGTTCAGGCGGTCGGTCGGGACGGTATATTCGGGCAGCAGGCGCACCAGCGTACCGCAACGCAAATCGTGTTCTGCCGCCCAAAGCGGCTGATAACCGATGCACGCGCCCGCCTTAATCATTTCGCGCATCATCAGCGTATTGTCGGTACGGATGACGGGGGTCAGTTCAAGCCGGTATTTCTTGCCGTCCGATTTGCGGGTGATGTCGAGTTTCTGCTGATTGGTGTAGGTCGGCAGGACGGCGGGCAGTCTCGTTACTTCTTCCGGCGTTTTCGGTACGCCGTTGCGTATCAGGAAATCGGGCGAGGCAAGTAGGGCAAATTCGATTTCCGCCAGCGGGCGCGCAATCAGCGACGGGGACAGGGTTTGGGAAACGCGCAACGCCAAATCCACGCCTTCAGCAATCAAATCGACGTGGCGGTTGTCCAAAATCAGTTCTAATGTTACTTCGGGATAACGTTCGCGGTATTCCGCCAGCCAGTTGCATATCAGGCTGCCGGCAAACCACAGCGGCATCGTTACGCGCAGCAGCCCCTGCGGTTTTTCCGTCCCTCCGGCGGCTTTTTGCGCGGCATCGTCGAGCGTGTCTAGCGCGTAACTGCATTGCCGGTAGTATTCTTCTCCGGCTTCGGTCAGGCTGAGGTTGCGGCTGTTGCGGTGCAGGAGTTTGGCTTGGACGGTGTTTTCCAAGTGGCTGACGTGTTTGCTTGCCATTGCGGTGGAGATGCCGAGCGCGTCGGCGGCGCGGGTGAAGCCGCCGCTTTGGACGACTTGGCGGAAAACTTTGAGGCTGAACAGGGTGTCCATATTTTCTTGTGTGGAAAAGTTGTATCAATAAAAGCAGTATATATTTGAAAAGGGGAAACATCTATACTCTGCCGCCTGAAATGAAGACAAATATCGAAGGAGCTTTTATGTCTAATTGCTGCAACCGTATCCAACCTGTTCTGCTTTCTGTTTTGCGTATCGTAACCGCCTACCTGTTTTTGTTGCACGGTACGTCAAAATTCTTCGCCTTTCCCATTGAAATGGGCAGCGGTTCGCCCGAAGGGTTGATGCTGGTTGCCGGTATTTTAGAAATTGTCGGCGGCATTTTGCTGGTGTTGGGCCTGTTTGCGCGCCCTGCCGCGTTTGTTTTGTCCGGCCAGATGGCGGTTGCCTATTTTATGGCGCACGCTTCCGGAAATGCTTTGTTCCCGATTGCCAACGGCGGTGAGTCTGCAGTGCTGTTCTGCTTCGTATTCCTCTATATCGCGGCGGCGGGCGGCGGCGCGTGGTCGCTGGACAGGCTGTTTTTCAAGCGTAAAGCCTGAACTATGCCGTCTGAAGCGTATTTTGCGAATATTTTTGAAAGGAAAAGAAATGACCCGTCAATCCCTGCAACAGGCTGCGGAAAGCCGCCGTTCCATTTATTCGTTAAATAAAAATCTGCCCGTCGGCAAAGATGAAGTTGTCCAAATCGTCGAACATGCTATTTTGCACACACCTTCTTCGTTCAATTCCCAATCTGCCCGTGTGGTCGTGCTGTTTGGCGAAGAGCATGATAAGGTGTGGCAATTTGTCGAAGACGCGCTGCGTGCCGTCGTGCCTGCCGACAGTTTTGAACCGACCGCACAAAAATTGAACCTGTTTAAGGCGGGTGCGGCAACTATTTTGTTTTATGAAGATCAAAATGTTGTCAAAGGTTTGCAGGAGCAGTTCCCTGCTTATGCCGCCAACTTTCCCGTTTGGGCGGACCAGGCGAACGCTATGGTACAGTATGCCGTCTGGACGACACTTGCCGCGGTCGGCGTAGGTGCAAACCTGCAACATTACAACCCCTTGCCCGATGCGGCGATTGCCAAAGCGTGGAATATCCCCGAAAACTGGTTGTTGCGCGCACAAATGGTTATCGGCGGTATTGAAGGGGCGGCAGGTGAAAAGGCCTTTGAACCTGTTGCAGAACGTTTGAAAGTGTTCGGCGCATAATTTAGCAGTCAAAAAAATGCCGTCTGAAAAGGATTCAGACGGCATTTTTCAGTATCAGGCAACGAGTTTTTCGCATTCTTTGATACAGTCAAGGCAGGACTCGTAACATGCTTTGCATTCCGCATGGTGGGCAGCATGTTCTTTACAGGCTTTGGAACATTGTTTGCATGCATCGAGGCACACTTTTGCCGCGTCGCGTGTCAGAGGGGCATTTTGTGCAGCAAGGTCGTGCAACGCACCGCATAGGGCAAGCATTTGGCGCACGGCAACCGCGCAATCGGCCATAGACGTATCGCCCTGGGTAAGCAGGGACAGGCAGTGTGTCAGGCAAACCTGTCCGGCATCTATGCAGTGTGCTGCAGTCTGGCGGACGGCGGTGTAGGCGGATGCGGCGGCAGGTTGCATATCGTGATGATGATGGTGATCGGCATGGCTGTGCGCACGCGCGAAAGAGGCGGCGGAAGCCAGGGAGACGGCAGCGGCACTGCCCAAAAATTGACGACGGTTCATAATGTTTCCTTTATGGTTTAAGAAAGTGGGGCAGGCACAAGGCACTCCCCCGCATACTGCCCCGACCATGGGGCTTTTTTGAACAACCGGCTGATTTTGCCGGTGCGGGATTGTCGCACGGACAGGCAGGTTCGGCTATTCGGAAATTTAAGAAAAGGCGCGCCGCCCTGTTTCAAAATGATGCAAGATGGCGCGCGGATATGGTAGCAGACAAAATGCCGTCTGAAAATCGGTTCAGACGGCATCTGTTTTCAAACCTTACAAACCCGGGAACATCCCTTTCATCCCCCTCATTCCTTTCGCCATACGCATCAGGTTGCCCAAGCCTTTCCCGCTGAACATCTTCATCATCTGCTGCATTTGTTCAAACTGTTTGAGCAATTTGTTCACTTCCTGTACCGTCGTGCCCGCACCCATTGCAATACGGCGTTTGCGGCTGGCTTTGAGCAGGGCGGGGTTGGCGCGTTCTTTGGGGGTCATCGAGTTGATGATGGCTTCCACTTTGCCCATCGCTTTTTCAGCCGTGCCTTCGGGGATTTGTTTCGAGATTTGACCCAGTTCGCCCGGCATTTTTGACATCAGGTTTTCCAAGCCGCCCATATTGCGCATCTGCTGGATTTGTTCTTTAAAGTCATTGAGGTCGAAGCCTTTGCCTTTTTGTAGCTTTTTCGCCATTTTGGCGGCGGCTTCTTCATCAATACCTTTTTGAACGTCTTCAATCAGGGTCAATACGTCGCCCATGCCGAGGATGCGGCTGGCAAGACGGTCGGGGTGGAAAGGTTCGAGGCCGTTGATTTTTTCGCCGACGCCGATAAATTTAATCGGTTTGCCGGTTACATGGCGTACGGACAATGCCGCACCGCCGCGCGAGTCGCCGTCCATCTTGGTCAATACGACACCGGTCAGCGGCAGAGCTTCATTAAATGCCTGAGCAGTGTTCACCGCATCCTGACCCAACATGGCATCAATAACGAACAAGGTTTCAACCGGATTGACCGCCGCATGAAGCGCTTTGATTTCGTTCATCATCTCTTCATCGATTGCCAAACGACCGGCGGTATCGACCATCAAGACATCGTAAAAATGTTTTTTGGCGTAATCGACGGCGGCAGTTGCAATCTCAACCGGTTTTTGGTTGGTATCGGACGGGAAAAAATCCACGCCGACCTGTTCGGCCAACAGACGCAGCTGTTCAATCGCGGCAGGGCGGTAAACGTCGGCGGATACCACCAAAACTTTTTTCTTCTGATCGTTTTTCAGCAGGCGGGCGAGTTTGCCGACGGTCGTCGTCTTGCCCGCGCCCTGCAAACCTGCCATCAACACGACGGCGGGCGGCGCAACCGACAAATCCAGCGTTTTGTTTTCCCTGCCCATCAGTTCGGTCAAGGCTTGGTTGACCACGCCGATAAATGCCTGATCCGGCGTCAGGCTGTCCACCACTTCCTGACCGAGGGCCTTTTCTTTGACGTTGTTGACGAACTCTTTGACGACAGGCAGGGCGACATCCGCCTCAAGCAGGGCGAGGCGGACTTCGCGCAAGGCCTCTTTAATATTGTCTTCGGTCAGTTTGGCCTGCCCCCGGATGTTTTTGAAGACATTGCTGAAGCGGCCGGTTAAATTGTCTAACATACTGGTCCTTGGTCTGAATAAGAATAGCTTGCCCCATCAGGGGCATTCTTTGTTAAAATAAAATCAAAATAATTTGATGCGGCTTGTGTGCCGGACAGCATATCGGCAAATCCGTCAAGGCTTGCCCGAAACGGGGATTTTACAATTCCAACGTTAAAAGTTCCAATATTTCATAAGCGGCCGCATACGGCGCAACAGTATAGATAGAGAAAGTCCACCATGCCGACAGTTTTCATCTTTTTGACGGCGGTTTACGCAGGATTGGGTGCATTTGCATGGCACTGCCAACAGCAGGGGCGCGGCCGGGATTACCCGTGGAAGACGGAATTGCCGGTTTTGGGCGCGGCATTGACCGTCCACGGCACGGCACTGCTTATGCCGGTCATTCAAGACAAAATCATCATTATGGGCTTCGGGTATTCCGGCAGCCTGATTGTTTGGATGATGCTGTTTATTTATTTTGCCGGCAGCTTCTTTTATTCGCTGCGCGGAGTGCAGTTGCTGCTGTATCCTTGCGCCGCACTGATGCTGCTGTCAGGTTTGGTTTTTCCTGGAAAATTCTCGGGATATGAAATTACTGACCTTCCCTTTATGCTGCATATCGGAACTTCGCTGCTCGCATACGGGCTGTTCGGCATAGCAACATTATTGTCCGTTTTGACCCTGCTGCTGAATCGGAGTCTGCACCGCAGGAGCTTCTCCAAGCTCGCAGGATTCCTGCCGTCGCTGCTCAGTTTGGAAAAACTCATGTTCCAGGCCATGTGGGCAGGTTTCATCCTGCTGACCTATTCCGTCGTCAGCGGCACATTCTTCGCCGAAGCCGTATTCGGCAAACCCATGACCTTTACCCATAAAACCGTATTCGGCATATTGTCATGGCTGATTTACGGCGGACTGCTGCTCAAGCACAGCATGACCGCATGGCGCGGCAAAAAAGCCGCCGTGTGGACCATCATCGGATTTGTCAGCCTTATGATTGCCTATATGGGCAGCAAGTTCGTATTGGAAATCATTCTGAAAAGATAAGAAGAGCCAACAGATGCCGTCTGAAGCCCCAAGTTTCAGACGGCATATTCACAAAGGCGCACCAGTCAGAGGAGGGGGAGGAAGGGATTATTGGGGGTGGTGCAGCATTTGGCAGAAATAAAAAACCTTATCAGACAGCGAGATGGAGAAAATAATTAAAAAAAGCAAGATGAGGTATTGACCGTATACGTCTTCAAGCGTATAGTTCGGTTCTTCGCCACTGACGAAGCGGCGGTGATAAAGC
>NZ_CAUJNZ010000003.1:0-157324 GCF_963392925.1 Neisseria polysaccharea | reverse complement strand
AAAAAAAAAAAAAAATGGATAAAATAATACAACGTATTATTTACAGAGTAAGGGTCTGAATATATAATCGGAGGATTACGTTAACTTTACTCTAATCGATACAATCATGACCCACTCCGACAAAAAACATACGGCAATATCCAAACTCATCCTCACAGCAGCAGCCACAGGAATCGGCATATCCGCCGTGCCATACGCTCAGGCTGACGACAGTGCGGCAACGTCGGTCAGAAAGCTGAAGATAGAAAACCCAATAACTGATGATGACAATAAACAAACAGTTGAAGATACATACGATCCGGAGAACGTTATTACACGTGGGCCGTTTCCCATCGGCTATAACGGCAATGGCACCCTGATTACCAACATTGCAAAGGGTGGGATTTATTCGGAATCGACTGATGCGGTTACCGGAGATCAACTGTATCAACTGTATAACCACGTACCTGAAAAGATTGATAAAAAGCTTGAGGAATTTATTCAAGGTTTACCTAATAGAATTGAGTCTGGATCAGACGTTAAAATTGAATATTCAGAGGAAACTTCAGGACTAACTCTAACCCTTTCCGAAAATGGGAAAAAGAAAATCAACAATATGTCCTCCTCTGAACGGATTTCCTCTATAGAGCAAAAAGTCGACAAGTTGGATAAATCAATGAACGGCGGTATCGCCAAAGCAGGAGCGATCGCACTCCTTCCTCAACCGACTTATGCGGGACACTCGATGGTATCTGCTTCTACGGCACACTACAACGGCGAACAGGCTCTTGCAATCGGTTACTCCAGCCTCTCAGATAACGGCAAAGTAATCCTGAAGGCAGGTGCTTCGTTCAATTTCTCCGGCAACAATACCAAAAAACCGTTATTTGGAGCGGCTGTCGGCTATCAATGGTGATCTTCCGCCATTAATACCTATTGGAACACAGCCTATAGTAAAAATGCCGCACTTGCAGATAAGTGCGGCATTTTGGATTTTGTATGCAGGCCATATCCTAAAGTTGCCCATCTGCATACTTCGCCTTTTACAACAAATTAAGGATTCAGATGTACTCCAACGATAAAGCAACCTCCGATAATCTACCCAGTATCAGCTTCATCCTGCCCGTCTATAATGTTGCACCCTATATCCCCCGCGCGCTCGAAAGCATATTGCGTCAAACGGTTCGCAAAGAAATTATTCTGATAGATGACGGTTCGACAGATGGCAGTGCGGAAATCTTGGCGAAATATATGCACCAATATCCCTTCATTACCGTTGTCAGCAGCCAAAACAGGGGCGTGGCGGCGGCACGCAATGCCGGATTAAAACTTGCAACGGGGGATTTCATTATGTTCTTAGACCCCGATGACGAACTTTACCCCATAGATTTCGGTTTGTGGGCAAGACTTGCTCAAGATAACGGACTTCAAGCGATTAAAGGCGTATATCTCCGTCCTCCTTATGAAGAGGGGAAAAATATGTTGAGGTGTAAGCCCGTTTTTCAATTTAAAGAACAGCACAATGGGAAAATCTCATCTATGCAGGGGATATTGATGCAGAGTCTGCCTCATCACTGGCCTCTACACAATATGTGCTTTATGATTGACCGTCGCCACCTTGTCGCTACGGGTGTTACCTATCGCAACGGTATGCGTTTTGGGGAAGATATGGTTTTCATCTCTGAATTTCTGATTGCAGGCGGAAAAATCTTGGAGGTTGACATTCCCTTTTTTATTTACCACCGCAGAAAAGGAAGTCTGACAACCGCCCTACCCGACCACAGGCTGACCGATTACCTTCACAATCTGCTTACCTACCTCGTACCGCTGATGGAAAGGCAGACCGATTCAAGATACGCAGAAACTGTCCGTCAAATCCTACTGATTGAATTCGATAAAATTGGCAGAATTGTCAAAAATTTCCCCGAACTGAAAAAAGAATATGACTGCCTCTTTGCGCAACTGCCGGATAAAAAATATCTTTGACCATATGGGGGCAAATGCCGTCTGAATGCCTGAGAAGCCGTTTCAGACGGCATTGTTTTATTTGGTAAGCGACTGTCTACGTTGTATAATTGCCCGCTTTAAAATCGATAACAAACATACAGGAACCGCCATGACAGAATCCATCACCCGCGACAGTATGCAATACGATGTCGTGATTGTCGGCGCAGGCCCGTCGGGTTTGTCCGCCGCCATCAAACTCAAGCAGCTTGCCGAACAAAACGGGCGCGAAATCAGCGTTTGCGTGGTGGAGAAAGGTTCTGAAGCAGGTGCGCATTCGCTGGCGGGTGCGGTTATCGATCCGATTGCGCTGAATGAGTTGATTCCCGATTGGAAAGAGAAAGGTGCGCCGCTGACGCGCACGGTAACTCAGGACAAGGTGTTGTTCCTGACGGAGAAAAAAGCGTTCAATCTGCCTGTTACCCCGAATTTCGACAATCACGGCAACTACATCGCCAGCTTGGGCGAAGTCGTGCGCTGGTTGGCGGAGCAGGCGGAAAATTTGGGCGTGGAAATTTATCCGGGCTTTGCCGCCGCCGAAGTGCTGTATCACGAAGACGGTTCGGTCAAAGGCATTGCGACCGGCAATATGGGCGTGGGTAAAGACGGCAAGCCGACCGACAGTTTCCAGCCCGGTATGGAACTTTGGGCGCGGCAAACCCTGTTTGCCGAAGGTTGCCGAGGTTCGCTTTCCAAGCAAATCATCGAACGCTTCAAACTCGACCAAAACAGCCAGTCGCAAACTTACGGCTTGGGCATTAAAGAAGTTTGGGAAGTGCCGTCCGAACAGCATCAGCCCGGTTTGGTGATACACAGCGCAGGCTGGCCGCTGGACAGCAAAACCTACGGCGGCGCGTTTGTTTACCATTTCGACGACAATAAAGTCGCCGTCGGTTTCGTGGTCGGTTTGGACTATCAAAACCCGTATCTGTCGCCGTTTGAAGAGTTCCAACGTTTCAAAACCCATCCCGAAATCCGCAAAACCTTCGAAGGCGGCCGCCGTATTGCTTACGGCGCGCGTTCGCTGATTGAAGGCGGTTTGCAAAGCCTGCCGAAGCTCTCGTTCAAAGGCGGCGTTTTAATCGGCGACGCGGCGGGTTTCCTCAATATGCCGCGCATCAAAGGCATCCATACCGCGATGAAGTCCGCTATGATTGCCGCCGAAGCCGTGTTCCCCTTATTGGAAAACCTTGAAGAAGTGGAAAACTTTAACAGCGGCAAAGAAGCGGAAAACTATCAAAAACTGTTTGAACAAAGCTGGCTGTATCAAGAGCTTTATGCCGCGCGCAATGTCCGTCCGTCATTCAAATGGGGCGTTTACCTCGGCTCGCTTTATACCGGCATCGACCAGATGATTTTCAGAGGCAAAGCCCCGTGGACCTTGAAACATCACGGCAAAGACAACGAGCAGCTCAAAAAAGCCGCCGCGTGCAAACCGATTGATTATCCGAAACCCGACGGCGTGTTGACCTTTGACCGCTTGAGCAGCGTCTTCCTTGCCAATCTCGCGCACGAAGAAAACCAGCCCGACCATTTGGTGCTGAACAATCCGCAAACGATGATAGACGTGAACTATAAAGAATACGCCTCGCCCGAAACGCGCTATTGTCCGGCGGGTGTGTATGAAATCGTCGAAGAAAACGGCAGTCCGCGCCTGCAAATCAACGCCGCCAACTGCGTCCACTGCAAAACCTGCGACATCAAAGACCCGACGCAAAACATCACTTGGATTTGTCCCGAAGGCGCGAGCGGGCCGAATTACGGCGGGATGTGAACCTTATTCCGCCGTTACGCCCGGTCAGGAATAAGGAATGGGGCCGTTGTTCAAACCTGCCCCGTTTGAACCCGTAATATAGTGGATTAAACTTAAATCAGGACAAGGCGACGAAGCCGCAGACAGTACAAATAGTACGGCAAGGCGAGGCAACGCTGTACTGGTTTAAATTTAATCCACTATAAAAAATGCCGTCTGAACCTTGGCTTCAACGTTCAGACGGCATTTTTGTTTGGATTTATTTGAAAATATAGGTATCAGGCATATCGTCGAAACTGACAACCTTACCGCCTTTATCCTTTGCAAATTTCTCAGCCTGCTCTTTGTTGCCGAACGGCAGCGCGTCTTCCGCACCCATACCGCCGATAAAACCGCTGTCAATGACATAAAAGGCTTTTTTCGCATCTATCCACTTCGTATCGGCATTGGGATTTGTCCAATCGGTAACATTGCCCATATCGGTAACGTAAATCACGCGGATGCCTTTGGGTTCTTCGGGCAGCTTGGTATAGCCGAACATCTGCTTGATGGTGGAGAACCAAACGGGCTGATCGGGTTTGCCGTTCAAGAAAATCTGGGCTTTAGGGCCGTTGTGTTCGGTCAGATTCATACTGCAATAGTGTCCGACCGAACGGTCGCTAATCTGCTGAGGTAAAGGAGGCGCCGCCTCTTCCGCCTGCCGGCAGGCACTTAAGGCGAAAACGGCAACAATTGCCAACAGGGTTTTCTTCATATTTGTCGCTTTCTAAAAATTCCGGCTGCCAAAACAAGCGGAATGATAACCCATAAAACCTGCGCAGTCAGCAAAATGGGGACGGTCAGGCTGATTTGTCCGCTCAAACCCGCCATACCCGCATACATGGCCGTATTTTCGTAACCGGTCAGGTTGAGCAGGCGGTAAATGTCGGTAGGATTGAACAGCAGCACGGTTTCAACGACAGGCGCGGTGATAACCTGTTTCGAGTCGGCAACCAGAATACCCAAAAGCGCCATATCGAAGATGACGACGAAAAACAACCACACACCGATGGAAATACCGGCCGCCGTCCCCCGCTCTTTGACTTTCGCACTAATCAAGTAGCCCATAGACAGAAAAGCCGCACCCAAAATCACGCTGGCGGCAATCAGAAGGGCAAAGGGTTTCCAAGCGGCGATGTCGAAACTGCCGTTGGCAAGTTGCAGCGTAATGCCTGCCAATCCGTAGCCTGCCGTGGTGGCAAGGGCGAGGATGATGAGGTGTCCGACAAACTTGCCGGCAAGGATTTGGTTGCGCGAAATGGGATAACTCAACAGCAACGCCATCGTACCGCGCTCAATCTCCCCAATCAGTGCATCGTAGGAGAGCAGCATCGCAATCAGCGGAATCAGGAAAATAGACAGGCTCGACAGGCTGACGACGGTAACGGTCAGCGGGTCGACCTTGACCGAACCAGTGGGCGAGCTGCCGAGAAAACCCAAAGAAAGGGCGAGTGCGGCAAGCAGGAGGGCGGCGGCAAGCACCCAACGGTTGCGCAGGCTGTCGCGGACTTCTTTGCCGGTAATAATCCAAACAGGGTTCATACGTCCTCCCTTTTCAAGAACTGTGCATACATTTCGTCGAGCGTCGGCGTGTGGATGTCGAGATAGGCAAGGTCGGACAGGCTGCCCAATTCGCCCAAAAGATTCATACGTTCTTCCGCCTGACATTGCGCCCGGTAAGAAATGCCGTCTGAAAGCGGCTGCCAGCGGCTGCTCAAGGTGCGCGGTGCATTGAGGCGGATATTGACGGTCAGCGGCAGTCCGCTTTGGACGTGCAATTCGTCCATACTGCCGTCAGCAACCTTAACGCCGTTTTTCATCACGATAATGCGGTCGGCGTGTCCGTCCAACTCGGCCAGGGCGTGGGTACTGAGCAATACGGTCGCGCCGCGCCCGTTAAGTTCGCGCACGACTTCGTAAAACATTTGTCGTGATGCAGGGTCGAGGCCGGTTGTCGGTTCGTCAAACAGCAGGACTTTGGGCTCGCCCAGCAGGGCTTGTGCCAAGGCAAGGCGTTGGCGCATACCTTTAGAATAAGTGCCGACGCGGCGGTGTGCCGCCTGTGAAATACCGACGCGCTCAAGCAGCCCCCGGTTTTGTGTGAGCGGCTGTTTTTTAAGTTTCGCGTAAAAGTCCAGCGTTTCGATGCCGGTCAGCGAAGGGTGCAGCGCAACAGTTTCGGGCAGGTAGCCGATTTGGCTGCGAAGCCGCGCCCCCGCTTTGCTGCCGGTACGTTCGCCCAAAAGCATCACTTCGCCTTCGGTCGGGGTAATCAGCCCGAGTATCAGCTTCATAATGGTGGACTTGCCCGCGCCGTTGTGTCCGGCAAGCCCGACGCTTTCTCCTGCCTTCAAAACCAAATCGACTTGGTTGACGGCTTTTTGCGCCCCGAAGCGTTTGGTGACATTCCTCAATTCGACATGATGTGTGGTCATGGTTGTTCCTTTTGTGTTTTCAGACGGCATTTGAATCCGGATGCCGTCTGAAGCAGACTAGTTCAAAGAACCGTTTTCCGCCCTGCCCCATTCCGACTGCCGCGTTTCGGCTTCTTTGAGCAACTCGTCCTTCATTGCCTGATAGCGTGTTTGGATTTTGGGGGCATAAGGCTTCATCAGCGGTTTGCTGTCCACCACGCCGCCGGGCAAAACGGCGGGAAACTGCGCCTGCGCCCATTTGACGATGCTGATTGCGGGACTGTTCATCAAGAGGCGCGATACGGGTGCGCGCCAGATGATTTGGTCGATAATGCCGTTGGGGCGGTACGCGCTGTCTCCGAAGCCGTCGCCGTTCAAATCGAACGCGCTGTTGTCGCTCCAATAGTTGCCGTGTCCGCCCTCGCTCCAGTCGAGAAAGCGCGTGCTGACGTATTTGACCTGGCTTTCGTTGTTGATAAAGGAATTGTCGTGCAGGGACGTGCCTTCGATGGCGGCGGTAAAGTGTATGCCGATTTGGCAGTTTTCAAAATGATTGGCGAAAAGTTTATCGTAGTTGGCATTGTAGGCGAATACGCACTTGCCCGCCTTGTTGATAATGTTGTCGTGAATATCGGAATAGTTGACATAGTTGAGCATGATGCCCTGGTCGCGGCTGCCGACGGCAATATTGTCGAATACTTTGAGCCGCTCGGAAAACATCAGCACATAGCCCATATTGTTGCCCACGGAAATATTGCCGCTGACTTCGCTGTCGTTGGTGTACATATAGTGGACGGCGAAACGCAAATCGCTGAAGCGGTTGTTTTTATAGGTGTTGTGCGTGCTGGTATTGGAAAAAATGCCGTCGCGGCCTTTGGAAATATCGTTGCCGACGACCTGCGCGCCGGGCGCGTTCCAAACGGTAACGCCGTTGCCGCGCTCGTTCACGCGCAAAGTCGCATCGCCAACAATTTTGTTCTCGCGCACCATCGCATCGGCAGAACCATGCAGATATACGCCGACCGAATTATCCAAAATATTGTTGTGTTCAATCAGGGCGCGCGGGGCGGTTTCTTCGAGATAAATACCGGCATCCATTGCAGGCAGGCTCATACCGGAACGGGTAACGGTCAGGTTGCGGAGCGTTACGTCCGGCGCGTGTATGGCTATGGTACGCCCGCTCCTGTCCCCTTCGATGGTTGCAGAACGGTCGGCAGGTCCTTCAATCGTAATCGGTTTGTCGATATAAAGTTTGGTTTGATATACGCCGGAAGCCAGTTTGAGCGTATCGCCCGCCTGGGCGCGGGCAAAAATTTCGGCAAGGTTGTCTTGCGGGGAAACGTGGACGACGGCTGCCGATGCCGTCTGAAAAATGCTGCCGGCGGCAAGTATCAGCACGGCCTTCAGCCATATACGGAGCGCGGATGTGTGCATAGTGTCCCTCTGTTTCGTTCGGTATGGCCGAACAAAATAAAGCATCATTCAAATGTGCCTGTTTTTATAGCGAAACCGCCTGAAACGGTACGGCAAGCGGTTTGGCTATAAATGCCGTCTGAAGACCTGTTGCCTTCAGACGGCATTCTCAATATTCAGCCGTCAGGCCGCATTATTTGGGATGAACAATCATCTGACCGGACATTTCCATATGCAATGCGTGGCAGAACCATTGGCAGTAGTACCAGTGCACGCCCGGACGGACGGCTTTGAAGGTTACGGAAGAAGTGGCTTGCGGGCCGATTTCCATAGCGATGCCGTAGCCTTCCAAAGTGAAGCCGTGGGTCAGGTCCTCGATGGTTTCGACGTTGGTAACGTAAACGGTTACTTCGTCGCCTTGGTTCACTTCAAACTGCGGAATGCTGAATGCAGGCGCAACGGCAGTCATGTACACGCGTACTTTGTTGCCTTCGCGTACGACTTTGGCGGCTTTTTCCAACTCAACACCGTCTTTTTTCGCCTGTTCCAAAGCATCCTGCCAGAACCACGGGTCTTTGCGGTCCCAAGTTTTGCCCGGGTTCAGTTTGGACGCGGCAACCAAACACAAGTCGTGCGGTTCGGCAAAAGTCGGATTATCGTGTACCAAACGCATTTCGTCGCCGGAGATGTCGATCAATTGGTCACACTCGGGTTTCAAAGGACCGGCATTCAAGAAGCGGTCTTTAGAGAACTTGTTCAAAGACACCAGCCATTGACCGTCGGCTTCTTTGGTCTCGCCCATGGTCGTATGGTTGTGGCCCGGTTGATAGTGAACGTCGAGTTTTTGTTTGATCGGATCGATTTTCTCGCCTTTGTAGGCTTTGATCGCATCGTCAATATTCCATTTCACCATTTGGCTGTCGATAAACAATGTCGTATAAGCATTGCCGCGACCGTCAAATGCAGTGTGTAACGGGCCAAGACCCAGTTGCGGTTCGGCTACGACCACATCGCGCTCTTTGATTTTGCCTGCAAACAAATCGTCCAGTTTGCTGACATCCAATACGGTAACGGTTGGAGACAGTTTACCGTTGAGCATGATGTATTTACCGTCAGGGCTTGCGTTACAGCCGTGAGGAGAGTTCGGCACAGGGATATAACGCGTGTATTTGGATTTGGCTTCAGCGCGACCGTCCAGCATTTTCACACCGTTAACTTCTTTGAAGTCGCCCGCTTTGATGCCTTCTTCGATGGCTTTCAGGTCGAAAACGACGCACCAGTCCTGCTCGTTGGAAGACGCACCTTGTACGGTCAGCGCGCGCTCGGAGTTGTAGCAGGTGGCAAAAGAATATTTGCCTTGATAGTCGGCATCGCCATTGTCCAGGTTACCGTCAACCAATACTTGCCATGCGATCTCCATGGTTTCGCCGTCGATAGCGGTGTACACGGCATTCCAGGTTTTTGCATCATCCAGTTTGCCTACGCCACTAACAGGAGTAATGTGTTCGCCGTTGGCAAAGACATAACCGGTTTTCGGATAACGTTGCGGACGCAGACCGTGAATACCTGAAGCATTAGGGATGTCGATGATTTTGTCGGCCTTCATCACATCCAGACGCACGCGGCAGACGCGGTTGTTTGCCTTGTCGTTGGCATAGGCATAGCGGCCGTCATAAGTTTGGTCGGTAAACGACAAGTGCGGGTGGTGAAGGTCGCCGTTGGGATAGCAGCGCAGGCCGCTGTCTTGTAAGAATTTACGGGTTTCTTCGGTAATATTGCCGTTGAGGACTTTCAAGCTCTCATTGGTACGTCCCCAACCGGTCGCGCTGTCCATATTGAACACGGGAATACGCATCAGTTCGCGCATGGAAGGCAGACCAATCAGGCGCATCTCGCCGGACTGACCGCCGGAAAGGAAGCCGTAATATTGGTCGAGTTCGCCCGGACCGACTTCGGAAGACAGTTGACCTGGTTTGGCTTCACCATGCTCCTTGGCGACAGGGGCGGCACCAGAAGCGGCAGCCTGTTCGCCGTCTTTAGAGCAACCCGCCAAACCCAACAAACCTGCACCGGCAATACCTGCACCGGAAGCAGCGGCCGTACCTAAGAATGAACGACGGCTCAAGCCGTTTTGTTCTAATTTTTCGTCTGACATACAACACTCCTTGGATAAAATACGGCAAACCGGTTTTCAGACGGCAAGCCGATGGGAAAAAATTTTATTATCCTTCCGGGGAAACCCTGTCTGCCTGACACTTTGGCTTCAGGCTTTCCCCGTATGCTTATTTTTCAGATTGCGCCGTTTCGGGTTTGACAAAATGGACAACCTGTTCCTGCGGCTGCTTGGAGACACTTTCCAATTCTCCTGATTTTGCAGCAGCCTGTTTTTGTTTTTTCTTATTCACTGCCACAACTTGCGGACAGCGCGTATCGTGGTGGTACATGACTTGGCAATGCAGACACTGGATACATTCGTTCGGATGGATATCTCCCTCCGGGGCAATCGCTTGTACAGGGCATTCATGCGTACAAATTTGGCAGGGATTACCGCACATTTTATAACGTCTCAGCCAATCAAACACGCGGAATCTGCCCGGCAACGCGATACCGGCTCCCAACGGACACAGATAACGGCAGAAGAAACGTTCGATAAACAGCCCTGCAACCAGAAGAGCAACGGCAAAGGCGACAAACCACCACTCGCGTACAAATTTCAAGATAATCGCCGTTTTGAACGGTTCGACTTCTGCAAATTTTTCCGCCGTACCTAAATCATATAGCGAAATTGCCAAAAGCCCGAAGAAAATCAGGTATTTGATGACGCTCAAGCGGGTATGCAGCATATGCGGCACGGTAATCTGTTTCACACCCAGTTTTTTGGCAATCCGGTTAGTCAATTCCTGTAATGAGCCGAACGGACACAACCAACCGCAAAACGTTCCCCTGTTCCACAGCAGCATGGTTGCAGCCGTGAACAGCCAAAGGATGAATACAATCGGATCCATCAGGAAGAATTCCCAATGAAATTCGGTAAGGATGGCGGAAAACAGCGTCAGCGTATTGACGACCGAAAGCTGTGCCTGCGCATACCAGCCGATATAGAAGAGCGTGAAGGTCAAAAAGGCGAGGCGGAAGCGGTCGTACCATTTTTCGTAACGCACAATCCAGTCTTGGAACAAAAACACCAGTAACAATATGGTCAGTGCAATGCCGACAACGATAATCTGCCCCTGTTTCGCTTTCCAAATCTGTTTCCATAATTGGTTGGATACACCGTTTTCAGCTGACGCATCTTCGGCAATGCCGTCTGAAGCGGTATCGGATGCCGCGGCAGGTACGGCTTCGACAGGCGCGCTGATTTCCACGGGCGGCGCTTTAGGGTCGTCGACGTAATAACCTTGGGGCAATTCGTAATCCAAATCGGCGGTAACGAAGGCTTTATCGTTTACGCTCAAGACGCGCTGAACCATTAATTGCAGACGCCACGGCTCCGCACCGTCAAACTCTACGCCTTCAGGGATGGTAAACCAAGAAACTTCTTTAAAACGCGGCGAACCGGCGGCAGACAGCGCGACGACGCGTTCGTGTTGGGCATCGGTAAAACGGAAGCTGTTCTCCCCCTGTATCATCTCGATACGGTCGAAAATACCGCCGCGCACATAGCCCGAACCTTTCCAAGAATAACGGCCCTCTCCGGCAACCAAAACCGCCTGCTGCCCGGGTTTCAGCCGTTTTTGCAGATGTGCCCAGCCGTCCTCACCCAGCAGGCTTTTACCGATGGAAGGCTGGCTGACCAAGGCAACATACAAATCAATAAAGGTATCGTCAGGATCGCCCTGTTCGGCGTGATCGGCCACGCCGGCCTTGCCGCCTTTCTCAAACAGTTTGTTGATTTGATCGAGCGTGATATGCAGATGGCCGACGGCCTTTTGTTTCAAAAGTTCGTCCCAAGACAAAATATCCTGCTTGTCGGGATTTGCCATACGGCGCGGACGGGTTTCTGCCGCAGGCGCGGCTTCCTGAACATCGGAAACGGATGCCGTCTGAAGGGCCTTGTCCGAACCCAGACGGTATTGGTTGGCAATGACCTTGTACGAACGCTGGATGCTGTCGTTAATCACCATCAGCGTAACAGTCGCACCGCTGATAATGTCGCCCGGCGCCACGCCCGGAGTCGGCGGATTTTTAATAAAGTTCAGACCGATATATTTGTCGATGAATTTATCGACACGCGACTGCGGGATACCGATCAGCATAATCGGTTCGTGATGGTCGACCAGTTTCGCCCCTGCTATCGTGCCGTCGTTTGCCAACGCCATCAGCGTATCGATCGGTTTGCTCGAATAACCGCGCGTATTAACCACATCGGTTGTAATATAGACCAGACCGAGCTGCTCGTCGCCTTTGTAAACGCGGGCGACCATGGGCTTACCTTCCGGTTTGCCGTAACGGTCCGCCCCCGGAAAGATTTCCGAAGGCTGTATTTTCGCCAGAAAATCAGGCAGACGCTCCGCATAAGCGGGCAGTGCCGCCGTCAAAAAGACAAAAGCGGCAAAAAACGCCGTTATCCGCGCCCGAAACGCAGACATACGCCGGATTGAAAAACAGGACATAGCTATCCCCGATATACCGATACTCTTTAATATTGATATTATATGAATCATCTATCGGCGATTTTTTGATGCAAATCAAATTTACAAATCTTAAAACCAATCCGCATACGGGATAATACTTTGTAATTACATCGATATAATGTGGGATTTCACGATGTTGTCAGGCGGCACAAAAATATGCCGTCTGAAACCCCTTCAGACGGCATCCTTTTCCGGCGCACCGTTATTTGTCCAAATGATAAATCTGCGCGACGGCATGAACCAAATCTTTATCTTCTTCCCCCGCCTTATTCAAGGTTTGGGTCGGTGAATGCAGCAGCTTGTTGGTCAGTTGGACGGACAGCCGTTCCAAAACCTCTTCTGCCGTTGCGCCTTTGGCAAGCTGTTTCATCGCATTTTCCAAGACCTGTTTGCGCGCTTTCTCTCCCTCATCCCTCAATGCCCTGATTAACGGGACACTCTGCCTGCCCTGCTGCTGCCTGACAAATTCGGCAACCTTCTCGGACACCAGCGTTTCGGCGGCGGCGGCGGCCTTCTGCCTTGCCTCCTTGCCGCTTTGGACGATATTGACCATATCGTCCACCGTATAAAGATAGGCATCATTCAAATCGCCGACTTCCGCCTCAATGTCGCGCGGCACCGCCAAATCAAGCATGAACAACGGCATACTCTGCCTTTGTTTCAATGCACGCTCCACCATGCCTTTGCCGACAATGGGCAACTGGCTCGCCGTTGAAGAAACTACCACGTCGTAATCGTGCAGAATGGCAGGCAGATCGGACAGCAGACACGGTTCGGCGTTAACACCGAGCTTGTCGCACAACTCCTGTGCACGCGCCAGCGTCCGGTTGGCAACCGTCATCAATCTGGGGTTTTTAGCAGCAAAATAAGTAGCAACCAACTCAATCATCTCACCCGCACCGATAAACAAGACATTCAAATCGCCGATGTCGGGGAAAATCTGCTCTGCCAACTTGACGGAAGCGGAAGCCATGGAAACCGAGTTCTCGCCGACAGCGGTATCGGTACGGATCTCTTTAGCAACGGAAAAGGTTTTTTGGAATAGGGCATTGAGTTTCTTACCCATACTTTCCTGCTCTTGAGCAACCCTGACCGCATCCTTAATCTGTCCTAAAATCTGCGGCTCGCCCAACACCATCGAATCCAGCCCGCAGGCAACTCGGAAGGCATGGCGCACGGTTTCCTGCATATCCAGCGTGTACAGATACGGACGGATTTCTTCAATCGGCAAACTGTGGTAATCGGCAAGCCATCGGATGATTTCTTCCGAATCGCCGACGCAGTAAAGCTCGGTGCGGTTGCAGGTAGAAAGGATTACCGCCTCCGTTGCCGCATTGCTTCGGGCAAGATTGCGGACGGCTTCGGGCAGGCAGGCCGCGGTAAACGCCAGCTTTTCCCGTATGCTTAAAGGTGCGGTTTGATGATTGAGTCCGACGGCGGTAAGTTGCATGAAAAAATCGGTAAAGATGAATATAGGCCGTTATTATAGCCTAACTGCTTCCTTAAAACACGGACAAAAAACTGCACCTCCGACCGCAAAAATGCCGTCTGAAGGTGCAGTTTCCGTTTGTCCGGCGGTTGCCGTCGAGCAGCCGGGCGGTTTAATCCACTTCGCCCGCGTATTGTTCGGCAGTCAGCAGACTGTCGTAATCGGCAGGATTGGCAGGTTTGATTTTGAAGAACCAGCCTGCGCCGTAAGGATCGCTGTTGGCAGTTTCAGGTGCGCCGGGCAAGTCATCGTTGACGGCAACGACTTCGCCCGCAATCGGCGCATACACGTCAGATGCGGCTTTTACAGACTCAACCACACCGGCTTGCTCTTCGGCGGCAAGGTTCGCGCCGACTTCGGGCAGCTCGACAAACACGATGTCGCCCAACAGCTCTTGCGCGTGGTGGGTAATACCGACGGTGATGGTACCGTCTTCTTCAAGGCGCAGCCATTCATGGCTGGCAACGTATTTCAGTTCGGCCGGGATGTTGTTGCTCATGGTTTGATTCTCCATTGGTAGGGGTTATTTTCAGACGGCATCTATATGAATCAATATCCACAGATACCTTGTTCAAGGCTTTCTACAAACGTCCGTATCGGACAACAATTAAAACCTGCTTTCAGACGGCATATGAAATGAAAATGCCGTCTGAAACCGCATCAATTAAACTGTTTCTGACCGTTGCGGACGAACGGCAGCTTCAGTACGCGTACGTCCACTTCTTTGCCGCGAATCAGCACTTTGGCGGTATCGCCGTCAAAGTCTTTCGGCACGCGGGCGATGGCGATGGATTGTTTCAGGCTTGGAGAGAATACGCCGCTGGTGGTTTCGCCTTTGCCTTTGTTGGTCAACACTTCCATATGCGCGCGCAGGATGCCGCCTTTGTCGAGCAACAGGCCGACCTGTTTGACGGTAACGCCTTTTTCTTTCAATGCCAGCAAGGCGGCTTTGCCGACGAAATCGCGGCTTTCGTCTTTCAAATCAACCGTCCAACCCATACCTGCTTCGAGCGGGCTGGTGTCGTCGTCCATATCGTTGCCGTAGAGGTTCATACCGGCTTCCATGCGCAGGGTATCGCGCGCGCCGAGGCCGCAAGGCTGTACGCCTGCTGCTTGCAGGGCTTTGAAGAATGCGACGGCTTCAGTACTCGGCAGAATCACTTCGACGCCGTCTTCTCCGGTATAGCCTGTACGGGCGACAAACCAGTCGTTGCCCAAATCCGCGCCTTGGAACGGTTTGAGGTTGCGGACGACATCTGCCCATTCGGGTTTGACGGTCAGGAGTTTCTCGATGGCTTTCGGGCCTTGTACGGCGAGCATGCCGAGGTCGTAGCGCGGATTGAAGGCAACGCCGAACTCTTGTCCGACTTTGTGGAATTGCGCCGTGTCTTTTTCGCGGGTCGCGCCGTTGGACACGATGCGATATTGGGTTTCAGCTTCATTGGTGCGGTAAACGATCAAGTCGTCAATCACGCCGCCGTTGTCGTTGAGCAAAGCGGAATAAAGGGCTTTGCCGACAAAAGCGAGCTTGGCGACATCGTTGGCAATCAATTTGCGGAAAAAGGCTTTGGCATTTGCGCCTGCTACGTCGGTAACAAGCATATGGGATACGTCAAACATACCGGCGTCGGTGCGCACGGCTTCGTGTTCGGCGATTTGCGAACCATAATGGATGGGCAGCTCCCAGCCGGCAAAATCTACTAGCTTCGCGCCTGCATCTTGATGGGCTTGATGAAATGGGGTGGTTTTCAGAGTAGTCATTCTCAAGTTTCTCCGGATTTTTTGTTCAGATGCCGCCCGCGCACCTGTGCGCGGATGACCCTATCTGTCCTTGAACCTGAGATTTTCGGCCGTATCCGCATGATGGCAAACCAGTCTGCTCACTGCTTTGCGCGGTTGTCTGAATGGTGGTTCAGACGGCCTTCTCCCCTTCGGTGGGCGTATCTTTGGGAAACGCCGCTCTCCAGATGTTTTATTTCAATGTGCAGTCCCTGTTGCCTGAGCGATTTAAGGGCATCTGCGCCTTCGGCGGCTACGCGTAATCGGGTGTAGCTCTCTCCTGCACATTTCCCGATTATGTCTTGAATCGGCGGTTTGGGCAAGCCGTCTTAAAGAGATGCAAACCGACCGCCTCTGTTTTCACATGATTTTCCGAAAACAAAATTTGTCCCGGATGACGGTATAACTTTTTATATGTTAATATGGTCTCCATCTACGCGGATTGCCGCAAACATACGGACAGACAATCCGAATTCCTTAAAACGGAACGCAAATATGCCCCAACTCACTTTAGACAAAACCGATATTAAAATCTTACAGGTTCTCCAGGAAAACGGCAGGCTGACCAATGTCGAACTGTCCGAACGTGTCGCACTTTCGCCTTCTCCGTGCCTGCGCCGTCTGAAGCAGTTGGAAGATGCCGGCATCGTCCGCCAATATGCCGCGCTGCTGTCTCCGGAATCTGTCAACTTGGGACTTCAGGCATTTATCCGCGTTTCCATCAGCAAAGCAAAAGACGCGCGGGAAGATTTTGCCGCATCGGTTCGAAAATGGCCGGAAGTTTTGAGCTGCTTCGCGCTGACGGGAGAGACCGACTACCTGCTTCAAGCATTTTTTACCGACATGAGCGCGTTCTCCCATTTCGTTCTTGACACTCTTTTATCCCACCACGGCGTACAGGATGCCCAATCAAGTTTCGTTTTAAAAGAAATCAAACATACCACATCCCTACCACTCAACCATCTGTTGTAGGAATAAGACCTTCCTCCCCATTTTCCCTACCGGCACGGCGGATAGAAACGGGCGGGATTCTTACAATACCTGTTTGTCTCCGATAAAGACCGGATTGGAAAATGATACGTTATCTATTGATTATTTGCGGCTGCATTTCCCTGCTGTTGGGTATCATCGGCATTTTTTTGCCGCTGTTGCCGACCACGCCGTTCGTACTGCTCTCCGCCGCCTGCTGGGCAAAGGCATCCCCGCGTTTTCACCGCTGGCTGCACCGGCACCGCTATTTCGGTCCGATGGTTCATAACTGGGAACAAAACGGCGCAGTGCCGCGCAAAGCCAAGATTTTCGCCATCAGTATGATGACCGCATCCTGTCTGATGATGTTTTGGCAGTTTCCCCAACGCTGGTGGGTCGGGGCGGTTTCATCGGTTTTTTGTTCCCTTGTCGCCATATGGATGTGGCGCAGGCCCGAATCTTGAATGCCGTCTGAAAGGGATAAGGGCAAACAAACGGGTGGGGCAAACCTGTTTCATTGCAAATATATGTTAAAATAAATTCATTTTTCGTTTTCGATAGATTATTTATTAAAGACATATATTTATTTGTTTTAAATAAAATTATTTATCAAAAAGAACATATATTCCCAAGCACGGCAATCCGCCTTCCCGCCGCCTTCCGGTTTGGGAAACTGGTTTATCCTGATTATTTACTTTACAATCAATCGGAAAACTTTTTTCAAAAACAAACAGGCAGCACAGTCCGCCTATGTCCGGGCGGCACGAAGCCTGTATCACTCCCGCGCGCCGCGCAAGGCAGCGCTTGAATCGAGGAAACACGATGCGCCACCTACCCCTGTTTTCACTAATGCTTTTCCCGGCATCGGTTTACGCCGCAGATTTGGACGGCGCAAACCTAAACCTGCTGTGGGGTCTGCCCTTTGCCCTGATTTTGCTGTCTATCGCATTGGGTCCCTTGTTTTTTTCGCATACCTGGCATCACCATTACGGCAAAATCACCGCCTTTTGGACATTGCTGTTCCTCATCCCGTTCAGTTTGGTTTTTGGCGCGTCCGCCGGTATCCATACCGTCGCACACGCACTCGTTGAAGAATACATCCCCTTCATCCTGCTGCTACTTGCCCTGTACACCATTTCAGGCGGCATTTTGGTTTGGGGCGACTTGAACGGCACACCCAAGCTCAACACCGCCCTGCTTGCCGTCGGCACGGCACTGGCTTCAATTATGGGTACGACCGGCGCGGCAATGCTGATGATCCGCCCTTTGCTGAAAGCCAACCAAAACCGTGTCCACCGCGTGCACATCGTCATCTTCTTCATTTTCCTGGTTGCAAACATCGGCGGCGGCCTGACCCCTTTGGGCGACCCCCCACTCTTCCTCGGCTTCCTCAAAGGCGTAGATTTCATGTGGACGGTCAAACATATGCTTGCCCCCGTCCTGATCAGCACCGTCATCCTGCTTGCTGCCTTCTATTTCATCGACAACCGTTTCTTCAAACAGGAACGCATTGCACAAGATATGCCGGCACAACAGGAAAAACCCGAAAAAATCGCCATCTTCGGCAAATGGAACTTCCTCCTGCTTGCGGGCGTGGTCGGCGCGGTTCTAATGTCCGGCCTTTGGAAACCCGAACACTCGGGATTTGAAATCCTCGGCAGCCGTTACGCCCTGCAAAACCTCGTCCGCGATGTCATCCTGATTGTATTGACCGCCGTATCTATGGCAATCACGCCCAAACAAGTCCGCGCAGGCAACGAATTCAACTTTGAACCCATCGCCGAAGTGGGCAAACTCTTCCTCGGCATCTTCATCACCATCTTCCCCGTCCTGAGCATTCTGAAAGCAGGCGAGGCAGGCGCGCTGGGCGGGGTAGTATCGCTGGTTCACGATACGGCAGGTCATCCGATTAATACGATGTATTTCTGGATGAGCGGCATATTGTCGGCATTCTTGGATAACGCGCCCACTTATCTCGTGTTTTTCAATATGGCGGGCGGCGATGCCCAAGCCTTGATGACGGGGCCTCTGTTTCATACCCTGCTGGCGGTTTCTATGGGTTCGGTATTCATGGGCGCACTGACCTATATCGGCAACGCGCCGAACTTTATGGTCAAAGCCATTGCCGAACAGCGCGGCGTACCGATGCCGACTTTCTTCGGCTATATGATGTGGTCGGTCGCCTTCCTGATACCCGTCTTCATCGTACATACCCTTGTCTTTTTCGTTTTCAAACTGCTGTAAGCACCATGCCGTCTGAACCTTCAGACGGCATTTTAAATTCCGGCATAATCAAATCGATATTCCCCCTTCCGACAATTATAGTGGATTAAATTTAAATCAGGACAAGGCGACGAAGCCGCAGACAGTACAAATAGTACGGCAAGGCGAGGCAACGCCGTACTGGTTTTTGTTAATCCACTATAAAAACGGCTTCCGCAAGGAAAAAAGCAGCAAATCTGACAAACAGGTACAATTCCTGATAAAATCTAACACTTTGCTACATTAATTTATTCAATGCTTTTGATGCCCCGCGACACCGTATCAAAAACACGCCGTTTTTACCTTAACCATCACAAGTAATGCAAATCTATGATTAAAATCAAAAAAGGTCTAAACCTGCCCATCGCGGGCAGACCGGAGCAAGTCATTTATGACGGGCCGGCCATTACCGAAGTCGCGTTGCTTGGCGAAGAATATGCCGGTATGCGTCCCTCGATGAAAGTCAAGGAAGGCGAAGCCGTCAAAAAAGGCCAAGTGCTGTTTGAAGACAAAAAGAATCCGGGCGTGGTGTTTACTGCGCCGGCTTCAGGCAAAATCGCAGCCATCCATCGTGGTGAAAAGCGCGTACTTCAGTCAGTCGTGATTGCCGTAGAAGGCAACGACGAAATCGAGTTTGAACGCTACGCGCCCGATGCGTTGGCAAAATTGAGTAGTGAAGAAGTGCGCCGCAACCTAATTCAATCCGGTTTGTGGACTGCGCTGCGCACCCGTCCGTTCAGCAAAATCCCTGCCGTCGATGCCGAGCCGTTCGCCGTTTTCGTCAATGCGATGGACACCAATCCGCTGGCGGCAGACCCTGTGGTCGTTATCAAAGAAGCCGCCGAGGATTTCAGACGAGGTCTGCTGGTGTTGAGCCGTCTGACCGAACGTAAAATCCATGTGTGTAAAGCAGCAGGCGCAGACGTGCCGTCTGAAAACGCTGCCAACATCGAAACTCATGAATTTGGCGGCCCGCATCCTGCCGGTTTGAGTGGCACGCACATTCATTTCATCGAGCCAGTCGGTGCGAACAAAACTGTTTGGACCATCAATTATCAAGATGTGATTGCCATTGGCCGTTTGTTTGCAACAGGCCGTCTGAACACCGAGCGCGTGATTGCCTTGGGTGGCTCTCAAGTCAACAAACCACGCCTCTTGCGTACCGTTTTGGGTGCGAAAGTATCGCAAATTACTGCGGGCGAATTGGTTGATGCAGACAACCGCGTGATTTCCGGCTCAGTATTGAACGGCGCGATTGCACAAGGCGCGCACGATTACCTCGGCCGCTACCACAATCAGATTTCCGTTATCGAAGAAGGCCGCAGCAAAGAGCTGTTCGGCTGGGTTTCGCCACAACCGGACAAATACTCCATCACGCGCACAACCCTCGGCCATTTCCTGAAAAACAAACTCTTCAAGTTCAACACAGCCGTCAACGGCGGCGACCGCGCCATGGTACCGATCGGCACTTACGAGCGCGTGATGCCCTTGGACATCCTGCCTACCCTGCTTTTGCGCGATTTAATCGTCGGCGACACCGACAGCGCGCAGGCTTTGGGTTGCTTGGAATTGGACGAAGAAGACCTCGCTTTGTGCAGCTTCGTCTGCCCGGGCAAATACGAATACGGCCCGCTGTTGCGCAAGGTGCTGGAAACCATCGAGAAGGAAGGCTGACTATGGGCTTAAAACATTTTCTGGAAAAAATCGAACCGCACTTCCTGCCGGGCGGCAAACATGAAAAATGGTATGCCCTCTATGAAGCTGCGGCGACGATTTTCTACACATCCGGCGCGGTAACGCGCAAAGCGGCGCACGTCCGCGACGCGCTCGACTCCAAACGCATGATGATTTTGGTGTGGCTGGCTTTGTTCCCCGCCATGTTTTACGGCATGTACAACGTCGGCGCGCAGGCATTCGGTGCCTTAACGCCCGATTTGCTGCAACAAAGCATCGCCAACGACTGGCACTACGCCCTTGCCAACGCTTTGGGCATCAATATGTCGTCTGAAGCGGGCGTGTTGGGCAAAATGCTGTTCGGCGTGATTTACTTCCTGCCGATTTACGCGACCGTATTTATTGTCGGCGGTTTCTGGGAAGTTTTGTTCGCCACCGTGCGCAAACATGAAATCAACGAAGGTTTCTTTGTTACCTCGATTCTGTTTGCTTTGATCGTTCCGCCCACGCTGCCGCTGTGGCAGGCGGCTTTGGGTATTTCTTTCGGCGTTGTGGTTGCGAAAGAAGTATTCGGCGGTACAGGTAAAAACTTCATGAACCCTGCGCTGGCAGGCCGTGCCTTCCTGTTCTTCGCCTACCCTGCCAACTTGAGCGGCGATGCGGTTTGGACGGCGGTTGACGGCTATTCCGGCGCAACCGCGCTGGCGCAATGGGCAGCACACGGTGCAGACGGCCTGAAAAACGCCGTAACCGGTCAAACCATCACTTGGATGGATGCGTTTATCGGCAAACTGCCCGGCTCCATCGGCGAAGTCTCCACTTTGGCACTCTTAATCGGCGGCGCGTTTATCGTGTTTGCCCGCATCGCTTCTTGGCGCATTATTGCCGGCGTGATGATCGGTATGATTGCGATGTCTTCGCTGTTCAACTTTATCGGTTCGGACACCAACGCTATGTTTGCCATGCCTTGGTACTGGCATCTGGTCGTCGGCGGCTTCGCCATCGGTATGCTGTTTATGGCGACCGACCCTGTTTCCGCTTCCTTTACCAATGTCGGCAAATGGTGGTACGGCGCGCTTATCGGTGTGATGTGCGTATTGATCCGTGTGGTCAATCCGGCTTACCCCGAAGGTATGATGTTGGCGATTCTGTTTGCCAACCTGTTTGCCCCGATTTTCGACTATTTCGTCGCACAAGCGAACATCAAACGCAGAAAGGCGCGCAGCAATGGCTAAGAAATTCGATAAAGACAGCTTCAGCGGCACGCTGATTGTGGTGTTGGCGGTCAGCCTGATTTGCTCGGTCATCGTGGCGGGTGCGGTCGTCGGCTTGAAACCCATCCAAGAAAAACAAAAACTCCAAGATAAACAAGGCTATATTTTGAGCGTGGCCGGTTTGATGGATAAAAACACCGACATCAGCAAAACCTTTGCCGAGCGTATCGAGCAACGTGTCGTGGACTTGGCGACCGGCGAATATGTGAAAGACGCGCCGAAAGACTTCAGCGCGCGCATCGCAGGCAAAGACCCCGCGCAAAGCATCCGCATCAAACCCGAAGACGATTTGGCAGGCATCAAAAGCCGTGCCAAATACACCGAGGTTTATTTGGTAAAAGGTGAAGACGGCAAAATCGGGCAAATCATCCTGCCTATGCACGGCAACGGTTTGTGGTCTGTTATGTACGGCTTCGTCGCCATCCAACCTGACGGCAACACCATCAATGGCATTACCTACTACGAACAAGGCGAAACCCCGGGCTTGGGCGGCGAAATCGGCAATCCTTTGTGGCAGCAAAAATTCGTCGGCAAAAAACTGTTTGACGGACAAGGCAAACTCGCCCTGCACGTCGGCAAAGGCGCGGGTTCGGACAAAGAACATGGCGTAGATGCCCTCTCCGGCGCGTCGCTGACATCCAAAGGCGTGCAAGGTTCGTTCGCCTACTGGTTCGGCGAAAACGGCTATATCCCCTACCTGAACAAATTGAAATCAGCAGGAGCGCAATAATGGCTGATATGAAACGCTTGAAACACTTAATGTTTTCACCCTTTATCGACAACAACCCGATTGCCTTGCAGGTTTTGGGTATTTGTTCGGCTTTGGCGGTTACCACCAAACTTCAGACGGCCATCGTGATGGGTATTTCCGTCAGTTTGGTAACCGGTTTTTCCAGCTTCTTCATTTCGCTGGTACGCAACTACATCCCCAACAGCATCCGCATCATCGTGCAAATGGCGATTATCGCGTCGCTGGTTACGCTGGTCGACCAACTCTTGCAGGCATTTGCCTACGAATTGTCCAAACAGCTTTCCGTATTCGTCGGCCTGATTATTACCAACTGTATCGTGATGGGCCGCGCCGAAGCCTTTGCGATGAAAGAGCCGCCGCTGGAAAGCCTGATCGACGGCATCGGCAACGGCGCGGGCTACGGGATGATGCTGCTTGTCGTCGCCACCGTCCGCGAACTGATTGGCTCGGGCAAACTCTTGGGCTACACCGTTTTCCAAACTGTGCAGGACGGCGGCTGGTATCAGACCAACGGTCTCTTCCTGCTCGCCCCCAGCGCGTTCTTCATCATCGGCTTTTTGATTTGGGGACTGCGTACCTGGAAACCCGAACAGGCGGAGGAATAAGCTATGGAACACTATTTGAGCCTCTTCATCAAATCCGTCTTCATTGAAAATATGGCGCTATCCTTCTTTTTGGGTATGTGCACGTTTTTGGCGGTATCCAAAAAAGTATCCACCGCATTCGGTTTGGGTGTGGCGGTAATTTTCGTACTCGGGCTGTCCGTCCCTGCCAACCAACTCGTTTACTCGCTGCTCAAAGACGGCGCGATTGTCGAAGGCGTGGATTTGACCTTTTTGAAATTCATCACCTTCATCGGCGTGATTGCCGCTTTGGTGCAGATTTTGGAAATGTTCTTGGACAAATTCGTCCCCGCCCTCTATAACGCGTTGGGCATCTACCTGCCGCTGATTACCGTGAACTGCGCGATTTTCGGCGCCGTATCGTTTATGGCGCAGCGCGAGTATAACTTCGGCGAATCCGTCGTGTACGGCTTCGGCGCGGGTTTGGGCTGGATGTTGGCGATTGTCGCTTTGGCGGGTATTACCGAAAAAATGAAATATTCGGACGCTCCCAAAGGCCTCAAAGGCTTGGGCATTACCTTTATCGCCGCCGGCCTGATGGCGATGGCGTTTATGTCGTTCTCCGGCATCCAGTTATAAGAAAGGGACCGGTATGGAGATTATTTTAGGTATCGTGATGTTTACCGTCATCGTTTTGGTTTTGGCACTGATGATTCTGTTTGCCAAATCCAAGCTGGTCAGCGAAGGCGACATCACCATCAAAGTCAACGGCGAAAAAGAGCTGACGATGCCCGCCGGCGGCAAACTCTTGGGCGCGCTTGCCAACGAAGGCATCTTTATCCCCTCCGCCTGCGGCGGGGGCGGCTCGTGCGGACAATGCCGCGTTGTCGTGAAAAGCGGCGGCGGCGACATTCTGCCGACCGAGTTGTCCCACATCAACAAACGCGAAGCGCGCGAAGGCTGCCGTTTGTCCTGCCAAGTCAATGTCAAAACCGACATGGACATCGAAGTACCCGAAGAAGTGTTCGGCGTGAAAAAATGGGAATGCACCGTCATCTCCAACGACAACAAAGCCACGTTCATTAAAGAACTCAAGCTTGCCATTCCCGAAGGCGAAGAAGTCCCCTTCCGTGCCGGCGGCTACATCCAAATCGAAGCCCCGCCGCACACCGTTGCCTACAAAGACTTCGACATTCCTAAGGAATATCACGAAGACTGGGACAAATACAATTTGTGGCAATACGTTTCCAAAGTGGACGAGCCGATTTTGCGCGCCTACTCTATGGCTTCGTATCCTGAAGAAAAAGGCATCATTATGCTGAACGTGCGTATCGCCACGCCGCCCCCGCGCGTACCTGATGCGCCTCCGGGACAAATGTCGTCCTACATCTGGTCGCTCAAACCCGGCGACAAAGTTACGATTTCCGGCCCGTTCGGCGAATTTTTCGCCAAAGACACCGATGCCGAAATGGTATTTATCGGCGGCGGTGCGGGTATGGCTCCGATGCGTTCCCACATTTTCGACCAGTTGAAACGTTTGAACTCCAAACGTAAGATTACCTTCTGGTACGGCGCACGTTCCAAACGCGAGATGTTCTATGTCGAAGACTTTGACCAACTCGCAGCAGAATTCCCGAACTTCACGTGGCACGTCGCCCTGTCCGATCCGCTGCCGGAAGACAACTGGGACGGCTACACGGGCTTCATTCACAACGTGGTTTACGAAAACCATCTGAAAAACCACGAAGCACCGGAAGACTGCGAATTTTATATGTGCGGCCCTCCGATTATGAACCAGTCCGTCATCAAAATGCTCAAAGACTTGGGCGTGGAAGACGAAAACATCCTCTTGGACGATTTCGGCGGTTAAAACCCAACCTCAAATACAAAAGGAAGAAACCTCGGTTTCTTCCTTTTTTTATCCGATACCGTCCGAACACCCTTCAGACGGCATCGGCATAGAAACATATCGGCCGTTTTGCGATATAATTCAAACCATTTGCCAAAACCGTCAAACACTATGCCGTCTGAAACACGCCTGCCGAACTTTATCCGCGCCTTGATATTTGCCCTGAGTTTTATCTTCCTGAACGCCTGTTCGGAACAAACCGCGCAAACCGTTACCCTGCAAGGCGAAACGATGGGCACGACCTATACCGTCAAATACCTTTCAAATAATCGGGACAAACTCCCCTCACCTGCCGAAATACAAAAGCGCATCGATGACGCGCTTAAAGAAGTCAACCGGCAAATGTCCACCTATCAGCCCGACTCCGAAATCAGCCGGTTCAACCAACACACAGCCGGCAAGCCCCTCCGCATTTCAAGCGACTTCGCATACGTTACCGCCGAAGCCGTCCGCCTGAACCGCCTGACGCACGGCGCGCTGGACGTAACCGTCGGCCCTTTGGTCAACCTTTGGGGATTCGGTCCCGACAAATCCGTTACCCGGGAACCGACACCGGAACAAATCAAACAGGCGGCATCTTATACGGGCATAGACAAAATTATTTTGCAACAAGACAAAGATTACGCTTCCTTGAGCAAAACCCACCCCAAGGCCTATTTGGATTTATCTTCGATTGCCAAAGGCTTCGGCGTGGATAAAGTTGCGGGTGAACTGGAAAAATACGGCATTCAAAATTATCTGGTCGAAATCGGCGGCGAGTTGCACGGCAAAGGCAAAAACGCGCGCGGCGAACCGTGGCGCATCGGCATCGAACAGCCCAATATCATCCAAGGCGGCAATACGCAAATCATCGTCCCGCTGAGCAACCGTTCGCTTGCCACATCCGGCGATTACCGTATTTTCCACGTCGATAAAAGCGGCAAACGCCTCTCCCACATCATCAATCCGAACAACAAACGGCCCATCAGCCACAACCTCGCCTCCATCAGCGTGGTCGCAGACAGTGCAATGACGGCGGACGGCTTATCCACAGGATTATTTGTTTTAGGCGAAACCGAAGCCCTGAAGCTGGCAGAGCGCGAAAAACTCGCCGTTTTCCTGATTGTCCGGGATAAAGGCGGCTACCGCACCGCGATGTCTTCCGAATTTGAAAAACTGCTCCGCTAAACATACAAACCGATTAGGAACCACCATGAAAACCCTGCTCCTCACCTTCGGCATCTTCCTGACCGTCATCATCGGTATGGCGGTCGGCTATATTTTCTCCAAACGCACCATCAAAGGCAGTTGCGGCGGCATTACCGCTTTAGGTATGAAAAAAATGTGCGACTGCGACACACCTTGCGACACCCTGCAAAAAAAGCTGGATGAAGAAAAACAGGCAGGCGGCATACGGGTTGACCGTTAACGCCGGAATATAGTGGATTAAATTTAAACCAGTACAGCGTTGCCTCGCCTTGCCGTACTATTTGTACTGTCTGCGGCTTCGTCGCCTTGTCCTGATTTAAATTTAATCCACTATAAAATGCCGTCTGAAGCCCGACAGGCGGGTTCAGACGGCATTGCCGTTTTACTTCAATCGGTTCATACGCAAAACGCGCTTCAGGAAATAAATCAGATTATTCCCCAGACGCCTTCAGGCTTCCTTCTGTGCCACCGTAACCATAGCCGGGCGCAACACGCGGTCGGACAGGGTATAGCCCTTCTTCATCACGCCGACCACGGTATTGGGTTCCTGCTCACTGGCCACCGCCTGCATCGCCTGATGGATATTCGGATTGAGCTTGTCGCCCGCTTTAGGGTTGATTTCCTTGATTTGCGTGGCATCAAATGCTTTCTGCAACTCGTTCAAAGTCATCTGCACGCCCATTTTCAGCGCATCGAAATTGCCGCTCTGATCCAAAAGCGCCATTTCCAGATAATCCTTGACCGGCAGCATTTCCACGGCAAACTTCTGTCCGGCGAACTTGTGCGTATCGGCAATTTCCTGCTGATGGCGGCGGCGCAGGTTTTGCTCGTTTGCCAAAGCACGCAGCTGCTCGTCTTTCAACTGCGCTTCCAGCTCGGCAATCCGCGCCTGCAAATCCTCATAAGCCGGCTCGGCGGCAGCCTGTTCCTGCACACCGTCCGCATTTCCTACTGTCTCGACGGTTTCCACCGTCTCCACATTTTCAACCGCTTCTTCACTGTTTTGCTGCTGTGTCTGTTCGCTCATATCGTATCCCTTAAAACAAATTGGAAATCAAAATCCGGTTATTACCCGCGCAAGATAAGGACATTTTCAAGAAACTTCAAGCAAAGGCAGGAAATTTCACATCCGCCGCCGAATACCCTACCGCAAAAACCATATAAACGGTAAGATACCGCCGACCTTATGCTTTTCAGACGGCATCCATTATGAAAAAAAACCATTTGAACACAAACGGTTTCGACCTTTGGCACACCATCCGCGAAGAAACCGCTGCTGCTGCCGCCGCCGAACCGATGCTGGCAAGTTTTTTGCACCAAACCGTGTTGCGCCACGAGTCCCTCGGCTCCGTCCTTGCCTACCACCTTTCCAGCAAACTCGGCAGCCCGATTATGGACGTGCGCGCGCTGTTTGAAATCTACCAGCAGGCATTGGGCAGCGATGAGCAAATCAGCAAATGCGTCGAGGCAGACTTAAAAGCCATCTACGAACGCGATCCCGCCTGCGACGAATATTCGCTGCCGCTTTTATATTTCAAAGGTTTTCACGCGATTCAGGCACACCGCATCAACCACTGGCTATACTTAAACGGACGTAAAACGCTGGCCTATTTCCTGCAAAACCGGATGTCTGAAGTATTTGGGGTGGACATCCATCCCGCCGCGCATTTCGGACACGGACTGATGCTTGACCACGCCACCGGCTTTGTTGCCGGCGAAACCGCCGTGTTGGGCAACAATATTTCGATTTTGCACGGCGTAACGCTCGGCGGTTCGGGCAAAGAAGGCGGCGACCGCCACCCTAAAATCGGCGACGGCGTGATGATCGGCGCAAACGCCTCGATATTGGGCAATATCCGCATCGGCAGCAATGCCAAAATCGGGGCGGGCAGCGTCGTGGTTTCAGACGTGCCGCCGTCCATCACGGTTGTCGGCGTACCCGCAAAACCCGTGGCGCGATCGCTCAAAACCCCGTCGGCGGATATGGATCAAAATATCCAGTTTGCCGAAATCGACTTTATGATTTGAATATCCGCACCAATGCCGTCTGAAACGCCAAACGGGCTTCAGACGGCATTGCCCGCTTCAAGCCTGCGCCTTGATATGCCGCCGATGCCGGCACTTGCCAGTCGGACAAAATGCCTTTTATTCGATACACCCGATTCCCACGCAACCGGAAATAACCGGTTTCCTTATAAACGGGCGGAGTCGGGCGATGATTCGGACAAAGCCTATTTCAAAATCAAAATCAGCAGCAAAACAAACGCGATTGCCGCCAGCCACAGGCTTTGCCGTTGCTGCACTTTGACCAAATGAATATAAGCATCACGCATTTCCTGCCGACGCGCCTCATCGACCAAGTCATTGATTTTGCGTGGCAATGAAGGAATGATTTGCGCCCAGTCGGGGGCTTCGTTTTTGAGGTTGCGCCAAAGGGCTTTGGGACCGACCTGCCCGTTCATCCATTTCACCAAAAACGGTTTGGCGGTTTTCCACAAGTCCAAATCGGGATTGAGCTGGCGACCCAAGCCTTCGATGTTGAGCAGCGTTTTTTGCAGCAGCACAAGCTGCGGTTGGATTTCGACATTGAAGCGGCGGCTGACTTCAAACAGGCGCATCAGCACCAAGCCGAAGGAAATCTGCGAAATCGGTTTGTTGAACACCGGTTCGCACACGGCGCGGACAGCCGCTTCCAACTCTTCCGCGCGCGTGTCGGCGGGCACCCAGCCCGATTCGATGTGGGCGGTGGCGACGCGGTGGTAATCGCGGTTGAAAAAAGCGAGGAAGTTGATGGCGAGATAGCGTTTGTCGTAATCGGTCAGCGTGCCGACGATGCCGAAATCAAGGGCGATGTAGCGGTTGTCGGAGGCGACCAGAATATTGCCGGGGTGCATATCCGCGTGGAAAAAACCGTCGCGGAAAACTTGCGTGAAGAAGATTTCCACGCCGTAATCGGCGAGTTTGTGCAAATCGATGCCGTCTGCTTTGAGTTTGGCGATGTCGGCAACCGGCGTGCCGTCCATCCATTCAATCGTCAGCACGTCGCCGGTGCAGTAGTCGTAAAACACCTTGGGCACAATCAGCATATTGCTGTTTTGGAAATTACGTCCGAGCTGTCCGGCATTGGCGGCTTCGCGCATCAAATCCAACTCGTCGTGCAGGTATTTGTCGAACTCCGCCACCACTTCGCGCGGCTTCAGACGCCTGCCGTCTGAAAACAAGCGTTCGACCCAAGCCGCACCGAAACGCATCAGCGACAAATCCTGTTCGATAAGGGGCAAAAGGTTGGGGCGCAAAACTTTGACAGCCACTCGTTCGCCCGAATGCAGGCGGGCTTTGTGTACTTGGGCGATGGATGCGCTGGCGACGGGCTCGGTTTCAAATTCCGCATACAGCTTTTCGATGGGCTGGCCCAGCGATTTTTCGATTTGTTCACGCGAAAGCCGCGCGTCAAAAGGCGGCACTTTGTCTTGCAGCTTTGCCAGTTCGACGGCGTAATCGTGCGGAATCAAATCGGGGCGCGTAGATAATACCTGTCCGAATTTGATGAAAATCGGCCCTAGGCTTTCCAAGGCAAGGCGCAGGCGGACGGCGGGCGGTTCGTTTTTCAATTTGGACGACTGCGGCATCATTTTCAGCAGAGCGCATATCCAACCGCTACCCATCAGCGAAGCGCACAAACCTGCCAGCCGATAGCGGTAAAGAGTCCCGACAATGACCGTCAGGCGTTTCAACCATTTCATATATAAAATCCCGAATACAGCATTTATCGGACAATCAAAAAATCTTACCGAGCAGATAGCCCAAAAAGGCAATCAGCAGCCCGAAAACCAGCGGTTTGATATTGCGGGGCGGCGGTTCGGGTTGCGAAGGTGCGGAAATATCATCTTCCCGCCCGCCATGAAGTTCAAGATATTCGGGCATTTCCCCATCTGCGCCTTCTCCTTCGCCCTCTCCTTCCTCCGGCGGCACGACCGTTTCCAACTCCATATATCTCCGGGTAATAATATCCAAACCCAAATAGCTGAAATAATCATGCAACTCTTCCCGTTTCGCCCAAGTGCATTTTTCCTCAACCAGCACTTGCGGCTTGGAATCGAGCGATTCGATCAATCCTTCCGCCTTTTCTTCGCCGAGATTCTCCCTGAGGCACTCCCGGATAAGCCCGCGATCCACTTGGGGCGGGTAGGAAACATATACATCGTACAAATCGTTTCGGTAATCTTTACTCATCTCAATCATAAGGGAACAAATACGCCTGATACCGTTCCGCCCGTTCCTTTCGGGAAACCCGATTCATCTTCAAACAATCGGATTATATGTGAATTCATCCCGATAATATATTTTCCAAAAGTAAAAATGCCGTCTGAACGTTCAGACGGCATCACACAAACCAAGCGGTCATACGGAAAACGACGATCCGCAACCGCAGGTTGTTTCCGCATTCGGATTGCGGATGACGAATTGCGAACCCTGCAAACTTTCCGTATAGTCGATTTCCGCACCGACCAGATATTGATAGCTCATCGGATCGACCAAAAAGACCAAACCGTTTTTCTCGATTTCAAAATCGTCGTCGTTCTTAATTTCATCAAAAGTAAATCCATACTGGAAACCCGAGCAGCCGCCGCCGTTGACAAAAACCCGCAATTTCAAATCGGGGTTGTTTTCTTCGGCAATCAAATCGGCAACTTTCGTACAGCAGCTGTCAGTAAAGATAATAGGGCTTTCGTCCGACATGGTGTGATTCCTTAATATAATATTTACGCATTCTCTCTCAAACCCCTTGCAAAGGCAAGCGGGGGCTTGTTCCCTGAAAAGAAACTGCCTTACAGATAAGTTTGACCGCTCCCGATTTCAAGCCCCGGACTCAAACCGCCCTGCCGAACCACTCGACCCGCCCGATGATTTCCACATCATCGGCAGGATGATTCAAATTAATTTCAAAAGCAGGGTAAGCCTCGTTGGCGGAAATAACGTTGATTATCCCGCCGGGGACGATTTGCAGGCGTTTGACCAACAGGTTTTCATTAATCCGCAACACATACAGACCATCCCTCGGCGTATTTTCCCCATGATTGACCAAAATCGAATCTCCGTCATTCAAAACCCCCTCCATAGAATCCCCCTTGACGGAAATTACAGACAGGTTTTTCGTATCGCGGGTAACATAATTCTCAATCCAATGCCGTCTGAACGCCATTGTAAATACAGGTTCCTCATGATCGACAAACTGCCCGTATCCCGCAGCCGCCCGAATATCATATCTCGGCACGAAGACAAACTCGTCCGTATCGACTTCATTTCCCAAGGTATCGTAAGCAAGGGATTTTTTTGGGGCTTCATCCGGAAACGGATTACCCTCCCCGGTCAACAGCCAATCGATACTACACCCCTTCAACTGCTTGATTTTTTTCAATGTTTCAGACTTTGGCAGACCACCTTCATTCCATATCCTGCTGAAGCCCGCAATCGTCATTTCAATATCGGATGCGATTTTTGCCTGCCTCGCTTCGCTTTTCCATAAAAAAACCAGTCTGTCTTTAAAGGTTTCCATAAATATCCTTCCACTCCCCTTCATTCAATCATCTAAAGTAAACATGAAATATATTTTACCTTAGTTATCCCAAAAACGGAACAGCTATGATAAACTGAATTTAAAGTATGATTTTTCTTACTCAATACATAATTTTTCAGATTTTCTATAGGTTTAATCCTGAATTGACAGAAAAAGGATAGAAAAATGAAGAAAACCGTCAAATATCTTATCTATACTGCGGCATTTACCGCATTCTGCTTTGCCTTCCAAGAAAACCGTTCTGAAGCCAAACAGCCCGACATCACTTTATCCGCATCCCTGTGCGAACAATTCAACATGCTGAACGCCAAAGATATGGATGCAGAACAAGTCTCCCTTTCCAAAGAATGCGACATCATCGAGTCTTCACACGACTGGGAAAAAGAGTACGGTAACTTGAACGAACAGGAAATGCTCGCCGGCATCGTCTATGAATAAACCTGCCTGCCATTTGAAATATTATGTTGAATGCATTGGAGCCAAATGTATTAAATCAAATATAAAACCAATATATTCATAAAGTTATATACTTATAACCATGCTGTAGCTTGAAACAGCCCGCCGCCCGCCCTATTTACAGCCCATCGGGACAAAATGTTCCAACATATTTCTCAAAATAAGCAAAATCAAATAGGAGTATCCACATGGCAAAAGTAATCGGTATCGACTTAGGTACAACCAACTCTTGTTTGGCCATTTCCGAAAACGGTCAAACCAAAGTTATCGAAAACGCAGAAGGTGCACGCACCACACCATCCGTTATCGCTTATCTGGACGGTGGCGAAATCCTCGTCGGCGCACCGGCAAAACGCCAAGCGGTAACCAACGCTAAAAACACTATTTACGCTGCCAAACGTTTGATTGGCCACAAATTTGAAGACAAAGAAGTCCAACGCGACATCGAATCCATGCCTTTCGAAATCATCAAAGCCAACAACGGCGACGCATGGGTAAAAGCACAAGGCAAAGAGCTGTCTCCTCCTCAAATTTCCGCAGAAGTCCTGCGTAAAATGAAAGAAGCCGCCGAAGCTTACTTGGGCGAAAAAGTAACCGAAGCCGTGATTACCGTCCCTGCCTACTTCAACGACAGCCAACGTCAAGCTACCAAAGACGCAGGCCGTATCGCCGGTTTGGACGTAAAACGCATCATCAACGAACCAACCGCAGCCGCTTTGGCATTCGGTATGGACAAAGGCGACAACAAAGACCGCAAAGTAGCCGTATATGACTTGGGCGGCGGTACTTTTGATATTTCCATCATCGAAATCGCCAACCTCGACGGCGACAAACAATTCGAAGTATTGGCAACCAACGGCGATACCTTCTTGGGCGGCGAAGATTTCGACCAACGCCTCATTGATTACATCATCGCTGAGTTCAAAAAAGAGCAAGGCATTGATTTGAAACAAGACGTGATGGCATTGCAACGCCTGAAAGAAGCTGCCGAAAAAGCCAAAATCGAATTATCCAGCGGCCAGCAAACCGAAATTAACCTGCCGTACATCACCATGGACGCAACCGGTCCGAAACACTTGGCCATGAAAATCACCCGTGCCAAATTTGAAAGCCTGGTTGAAGACTTGATTGCCCGCTCTATCGAGCCTTGCCGCACCGCATTGAAAGATGCAGGCTTGAGCACCAGCGACATCGACGACGTGATTTTGGTCGGCGGTCAGTCCCGTATGCCGAAAGTACAAGAAGCCGTTAAAGACTTCTTCGGCAAAGAACCGCGCAAAGACGTAAACCCTGACGAAGCCGTTGCCGTAGGCGCAGCGATCCAAGGCGAAGTATTGAGCGGCGGCCGCAGCGACGTATTGCTACTGGACGTAACTCCTCTGTCTTTGGGTATCGAAACCATGGGCGGCGTGATGACCAAACTGATTCAGAAGAACACCACCATCCCGACCAAAGCGTCGCAAGTGTTCTCTACCGCCGAAGACAACCAAAGCGCAGTAACCATCCACGTACTGCAAGGCGAACGCGAACGCGCTTCTGCCAACAAATCTTTGGGTCAGTTCAACTTGGGCGACATCGCACCCGCACCTCGCGGTGTGCCGCAAATTGAAGTTACTTTCGACATCGACGCCAACGGTATCTTGCACGTTTCTGCCAAAGACAAAGGCACTGGCAAAGCGGCCAACATTACCATCCAAGGTTCTTCAGGTTTGAGCGAAGAAGAAATCGAACGCATGGTGAAAGATGCCGAAGCCAATGCCGAAGAAGATAAAAAGCTGACTGAATTGGTCGCTTCCCGCAACCAAGCCGAAGCCCTGATTCACTCTGTGAAAAAATCTTTGGCCGACTACGGCGACAAACTCGACGCAGCCGAGAAAGAAAAAATCGAAGCCGCGCTGAAAGAAGCCGAAGAAGCAGTTAAAGGCGACGACAAAGCAGCTATCGATGCCAAAGCCGAAGCTTTGGGTGCAGCCAGCCAAAAACTGGGCGAAATGGTTTACGCTCAAGCGCAAGCCGAAGCCCAAGCAGGTGAAAGCGCACAAACCAATGCTTCTGCAAAGAAAGACGATGACGTCGTAGATGCCGACTTTGAAGAAGTAAAAGACGACAAAAAATAATTGATGCCGTCTGAAAAAACGCGAACTATTCGGTTCGCGTTTTTTTCAATTGCGATAAAAAACAATAGCATGACAGAGGTTCCAAATTCATCTACCGTGATATTCCCAAGCCCAAGTTCTAACTGTTGTATCGGTTATCTGGAAATTTTTTATATCATTTTCTTATTTACTTAAATTTTTTTTAATAGGATAATAAATAATAATTATTATCATGAGATAAGAAATGAAACTAAATACTCTCACATGGGCTTTGATGACCGTTTTTTCCGTTGCTCCGTCTTGGGCAGAACAACTGGCAAATACTGAAGAAATACAATCCGTCAAAACCTTCTCCCCTCCCAAACCGATTGCCCTGACCGCAGCGCAAGGCTATTTCCCCGAAAACCAATTCGACCGCACCGACCGCAGCGATCATTACTTTGTTACCGAAAACATAGACCAAGCCTTCCGTCCGTTGAAGACAAACAGCGGCTTTTACGGCAAAAGTTTTTACAACTCCGTTACCGCGCAAGCACGCGGGGCGAATATTTACGGCGTGACCAACCTCAATCACACCAAAGCCAACGGTTATAAAGACGGCGGCGGGCGCGATACCGATTGGAAATACAGCCGCTTCAATCAGGCTTTGGTACTCGGTTTCGTGCCGTCTGAAAATCAAGAATACCGCCTCACTTATCTGCACAACGACATCAACAACGACCGCCAGCCGCAGTTCGTCAACGACGCATTGGATACCGAACGCCACATCGCCAAACTCAACGCGCGTTGGGGTAATGCCGATTTGAGCAATACGGTCAGCGCGGAAGCAGGCGTCATCAAACTCAAACGCCGCGCCGACAATTACTCCCTGCGTCAAAACAATACGCAGCAGCAAGTGTTCGTAGAGCTTGACCGCAAAGTGTACGACTTCTCGCTCAAACACGATGCAGACTTCGGCAAATTCCACAACACCGCCGCCGCCAGCTACCGCAACGACAGCCAAAACGGCGAGCGCAACGCCCACACTCCCATGCGCGACTTCCTCAACGGCTACCGTTTCGCCGATGTTCACCTCGACCGCTGGCGCATTGCCGATACCCTGTCTTACAAGTTTGACGACCGACACAAACTGGGCTTGGGCTTAAGCTACGAACTCAACGAAGCGGACATTCGCAAAAATACGGCACAGCCTGAAAACCCAATAAAACCCGGTTTCCCCTTCGCCTCATCACAACAAATCTGGAAAACCCATTACGGCTACGACTTCAACGGCAAAGTGCGCCGTCATGCCTTCTCAGGCGAACTCAAATACGATTTCACGCCGTCTGAAACGCAAAAATACAGCGTTTCCCTTGCTCACTTAGAACGCATCGGCGACAACACCGAACGCTTCAACTCGCTTGCTGCCATCGTACAAAACCGCATGAACGGCGCGCTGATGAACCCAAACCCAACCGCTGCCATCGCAGGCAATCCCCTGCTGAAAACCGAAAAACACAACCGCATCAAGCTCACCGCCGACAGCCGCAACGACTACTACAACGGCTATATGAACTCGCTCGCAGGCGCGGGCTGGAACGTGGGCGGCACACTTGTGGCGGACAAAGTCAAAGACCTGATTATTTTTGACCGCGCACACGGACAAAGCGGCACTGCTTCCAAAGGCGGCGGCATCATCACACGCAACGTGGACGCACGATTGTTTACCGCGCAGGCCTACGCGCGTTACAACTTCAATCCGCATTGGGCGGCAGGCATCAAAGCCGCCTACAACTATGGGCACAACGAAACCGACGGCATGCCGCTCTATCAAATCCGTCCGTTTGAAGCAGCCGTCCAAGCCGACTACAAAAACTACTTTGCCCACGGCAGCTACAACATCGGCACCGCAACACGTTTTGTCGCCAAACAAACGCGCGGCGATTTTGATGCCGCAAGCGGTCTGGGCATAGATAAACGCGAAGCCGCCAAAGGCTTTACCGTTGCCGACGTGTATGCCGGCATGAACATCAAAGACAAATACGGCTTGCGCTTGGGTGTGAACAACGTGTTCAACAAAAAATACGCCGAATACATCAGCGGCGACCACGTCCTCGCCCTGTCGCCCAGCGTGGTGTATGCACCGGGCAGGACATATTGGTTGAGTTTGCACGCGGCATTTTAAAACCATGCCGTCTGAAAAAATGCCACACCGGCTTATTAAGAATTAGGAGATAAAAAATGGAACTGAAAAGACGTGATTTCTTAAAAATGACCGCCGCGCTGGCAGCCGCAGGCGTTTCGCCTTCATTGTTGGCTGCCGGTAAAGAACAATTTACCGTGTACGGCGCACCGGCAATGCCCAGCGTTACCATCGCCGTAGCGGCGTTGCAAGGCAAGCTGGCAAAGCAGGCGGACGTGTCGCTGAAAATCTGGCGTTCGCCCGACCAACTGCGCGCGGGCGTGGCGAGCGGGCAATTTAAAGTGATGATGAGTCCGAGCAATGTCGGTGTAAACCTGCGCAACCAAGGGCAGAAAGTCGGTATGGTAAATATTTTGACCAACGGCATCACGCAACTGATGTGCAAAGGCAGCGCGATTGCCTCGCCGCAGGACTTGGTCGGCAAAAAAATCCTCGTGCCGTTTAAAAACGATATGCCCGACATCGTGCTGCAAGCCTTGTTGAAAAAACTGAAAATCGACGCACACAAAGTCGGCATCACTTACACCGCCACGCCGCCCGAAGCAGTCGGACTGTTTTTAAGCAAAGACTACCACGCCGCCATCCTGCCCGAACCGATGGCGACCGCCAGCCTGCTCAAAGGCAAAACCATGGGCGTAAACGTCGTGCGCGGCTTTGATTTGATAAAAGCATGGGGACAGGCGTTTGACACCAAACCGCTGATTCCGATGGCAGGCATCATCGCCAACGAAGAATATTTCCACGCGCACAAAGCGCAGTTCGAACTCTTCCATCAGGATTTGAAAAACGCGCTCAACTGGATACTGGCCAACCGCCAAAGCGCGGCGAAAATCGGCAAAAACTACCTCCCCGCCCCCGAACCCGCCCTAGTCATGGGCTTGGACGGTGCGCGGCTGACGGTAACCAAAGGCAGCGAAGTGAAGGACGAGATTTTGAAGTTTTACGAAATCCTGATGCAGTTCAACCCGAAACTTCTGGGCGGCAAGCTGCCGGATAACGGGTTCTTCTTGGCTTAAAAGGAGGAAAGAGGCCGTCTGAAAATAGTGGAGTAACCATGAAATCTGACTTGTCATTTTCAGACGGGCTATAAGGACATTATCAGCAGCGTAGATCAGATTCTTGAATCCGATATTTCGGCTAAACTGGGCTGTCGGATACGAGTATCCGATCTACTCTTTTCAGACGGCCTATCAGATAATAGTTAGAACAGTACACAAAAAGCCGTCATTCCCGCGCAGGCGGGAATCCAGTCTCTGATATTGCAGGAATGTTTTAAAATTGCAGCAGTGTCAAACTTCTGGATTCCCGCCTGCGCGGGAATGACGGCGGGTGGTAACCGTGGGTCAGACTCCGGCATCCGACTTTACGGCATAGCTGAACAAACTGTCGGATACAAATATCCTGATAACTGATTTTTCAGACGGCCTATCCTTGCCAAAACATAACGACAAACCAACACCCAAACCATGATTAAAACCGACAAAATCCGCAAACCGCAGCCTGCGGTGTTTTACATCATCGACTACCTTTGGAGCGGCTTTGCCGGTCTGAGTGTGGCGATGGTGGTGGTGGCGTTGTGGGCATGGGGCAGTGCCGTGTTCGGTGGGTTTATGCTGCCTGAGCCGGTGGAGGTGTTTCAAAAGTCTTTGGATTTATTGAAACATTTTCAGGAAAACGAAATCGGGATTTCGCTGTGGCGGTCGGTGGTGGGGATTTCGGTTGCGCTGGCGGCGGGATTGGCGGCGGGGCTGGTAGCGGGCAGTTTTAAGACGGCGATGGCGTTGCTTAAGCCTGTGATTACGATTTTGTTGGCGATGCCGCCGATTATTTGGGTGGTAATGGCTCTGTTTTGGTTCGGTTTCGGCAATCCGAGCGTGTTGTTTACCATCATTGTGTTGGTTGCACCGCTGACGTTTGCGAGTGCGGCAGTCGGGATGGCGAGCGTGAACAAGCAGCATGAGGAATTGTTTGACGCTTATAAATTGGGCCGTCTGAAAAAAATCCGTTATTTGTATATCCCGCACCTGACGGGCTATGTGATTTCCAGTATCGGCGTGGCGGCGGCGATGGGGGTGAAGGTGGTGATTATGGCGGAACTCTTGGGCGCGAGCGAAGGCGTGGGGGCGCGGATTGCGGATGCGAGGGCGATGTTGGAAACTTCGACGGTGATGGCTTATGTGGTGTTGGTCATTGTGTTTGTGTCGCTGTTTGAATACCTGATTACCAAGCCTTTGGAAATTTTGTTTATGCCGTGGAGGAGATGATGCTCTGTCTTGAAAACGTGCGTTTTGAAATTCTCCGCGACCCCATCGTGCGCGATTTCAGTTTGAACCTGCAACATGGCGAAGTGAAAGCCTTGTTCGGGCCGAGCGGCTGCGGCAAGACGACGGTTTTGCGGCTGATCGCGGGCTTGGAAACGCCGAAATCGGGCACGATACGCAATACTTTCCGCAAAACGGGTTTTCTGTTTCAGGAAAACCGCCTGCCGGAAAACTTGACCGCGATGCAGAATATCGCGATTTTTATGGACAAACCCGATGAAGGAGAAATCATCGCGCTGGCGGCGAAAGTCGGGCTGACTGCGGGCGATTTGAACAAATATCCGACCGAATTGTCCGGCGGTATGGCGAAACGGGTGGCGTTTTTGCGCCTGCTGCTGTGCGGCTGCGACCTTGCCTTGCTGGACGAGCCGTTTGTCGGTTTGGACCGCGATTTGCGCGATATTTTGGTCGCCATGCTGGTGGAAAAAATCGAGCGGCAGACTATGGCGTGTATGCTGGTAACACACGACCGCTTTGAAGCCTCACGCCTGAGCCATGAAATCATGCTGCTTTCCACTAAGGGCATGAACGTGCAAAACGTGATAACCCTGCCCACACCGCTGTCCGAACGCGATTCGGCTTTTGAAGAAACCGTGGTGGCAAGGAAGTTTCAGGGGATTCATTATTATGAGTGATGGGATTTGAGTGTCTGACGAATCGCCCTCTCCCTAACCCTCTCCCACGGGGAGAGGGGAACAGGTTGCTGAAAATCAGAGAACCGTAGAATTGAGAATCGGATGGCAGGCAAACCTGAAAATGTTCGGGTTTGACAACCCAATTCCCCTCGCCCCGTGGGGGAGGGCAAGTAAGCCGTAGGCTTGCCTCTTCGGCGAAAGGTACGAATTTGTTGTCCGAACGCGATTCGGCTTTTGAAGAAGGCGTGGTGCCAAGGGGGCAGGGGATTCATTATGAGGTGCTTTATGTTTTCGACTGTGATTACTGCTGCTGTTTTATATATTGCTACAGCAGTAGATTTGTTGGTAATACTATTAATATTTTTTGCTAGAGCAAATACTAGAAAAGAATATCGAGATATTTATATCGGACAATATTTAGGTTCTGTAATTTTAATATTAGTTAGTTTATTTCTAGCTTTTGTTTTAAATTATGTTCCGGAAAAATGGGTGTTGGGTTTATTAGGTTTAATACCGATTTACTTAGGTATTAAAGTTGCTATTTACGACGATTGTGAGGGCGAAAAAAGAGCTAAAAAAGAATTGGATGAAAAAGGGTTGTCAAAATTAGTCGGTATTGTTGCTTTGGTTACAGTTGCTAGTTGTGGTGCAGATAATATTGGACTTTTTGTTCCTTACTTTGTGACTTTAGATCTTGTCGACTTATTAGTTACTCTTCTTGTATTTTTAATATTGATTTTTGTTTTAGTATATACAGCACAAAGATTGGCTAATATTTCAGGTGTTGGTGAAATCGTAGAGAAGTTTAGTCGTTGGATAATGGCTGTTATTTATATTGGTTTAGGGTTATTTATTATTATTGAAAATAATACAATTCGAACAATAATATCAATAATATGAATGATACGGGCATTGAGTATCTGACGAACCTTGCGGTTCGTTGCCCTCTCCCTAACCCTCTCCCACAGGGAGAGGGGAGCAGGTTGCTGAAAATCAGAGGGCGCGTAGGATTGGGAATTAGATGGCAGGTAAACCTGAGAATGCTCGGACTCGACAGCCCGATTCCCTCTCCCTGTGGGAGAGGGTTAGGGAGAGGGCAAGCAAACCGCAGGCTTGCCTCTTCGGTAAAAGGTACGAATCTGTCCGCCCAATAAATCCATAATGGATTGCTATATATAACAACTGATTATTATATCTCTGCAATACAAATTGGAACTTGGAAATATGAGTATAACTTATGCAATTAGAGATTATCGGTAGTAAAATTTATACGGAACAAGATTTTCATAATCAAATTTCAAAAATATTTTCTATACAAGATTATTATGGGAACAATCTTGATGCTCTGTGGGATTTATTAAGCACAAATGTAGAACGACCGATTACTTTGGTATGGAAAGATGCTATGTTCTCAAAAAATCAATTAGAAAATATATTTATTGAAATAGTAAAGGTTCTAGAAAGAGTTAAGAAACAAGATGAGGATTATGGATTCGAAGAAAAATTTAATTATATTTTAGAGTAAGTAAACCCTAATTACATTACGTACACAGGCTTAAAACTCCCCAAAGCCAATTAAGCAATCCGAAAGCATCTTCAATGCAGAATCAAGCCAAGCGATGAATAAATTTTTTACCCACCCCATGCGGCCGTTTTTCGTCGGTGCGGCGGTGCTTGCCATACTCGGCGCGTCGGTGTTTTTCATCAGCCCCGGCGCCATCGTCCTGCACCGCCAAATTTTCTTGGAACTTATGCTGCCGGCGGCATACGGCGGTTTTTTGACTGCGGCTTTGTTGGATTGGACGGGTTTTTCGGGCAACCTGAAACCTGCCGCTACTTTGATGGCGGTGTTGTTGCTTGTTGCGGCTGTTTTATTGCCGTTTTTACCGCAACTTGCCGCATTTTTCGTTGCCGCCTATTGGCTGGTATTGCTGCTGTTCTGTGCTTGGCTGATTTGGCTGGCCCGCAACACCGACAACTTCGCCCTCTTGATGCTGCTTGCCGCGTTCACAGTTTTTCAGACGGCCTATGCCGTCAGCGGCGATTTGAACCTGTTGCGTGCGCAAGTGCATCTGAATATGGCGGCGGTGATGTTTGTTTCCATACGCGTGAGTGTTTTGCTGGGTGCGGAAGCGTTGAAAGAATGCCGTCTGAAAGACCCCGTATTCATCCCCAACGCCGTCTATAAAAACATCGCCATCACCTTCCTGCTGCTGCACGCCGCCGCCGAACTTTGGCTGCCTGCGCAAACCGCCGGTTTTACCGCGCTCGCCGTCGGCTTCATCCTGCTTGCCAAGCTGCGTGAGCTTCACCATCACGAACTCCTGCGCAAACACTACGTCCGCACTTATTACCTGCTCCAGCTCTTTGCCGCCGCAGGCTATTTGTGGACAGGCGCGGCGAAACTGCAAAACCTGCCCGCCTCCGCCCCATTGCATCTGATTACCCTCGGCGGTATGACGGGCGGCGTGATGATGGTGTGGCTGACTGCCGGACTGTGGCACAGCGGCTTTACCAAGCTCGACTACCCGAAACTCTGCCGCATCGCCGTCCCCATCCTCTTCGCCGCCGCCGTTTCGCGCGCTGTTTTAATGAACGTAAACCCGATATTCTTCATCACCGTCCCCGCGATTCTGACCGCCGCCGTGTTCGTGCTTTACCTGCTGACATTCGTACCGATCTTTCGGGCGAACGCGTTTACAGACGATCCGGAATAAAAATGCCGTCTGAAACGGTTTCAGACGGCATCGTATTGCCGATAATCAAGCCTCCTGCGGATCGACATCCACCGACCATCTGATTTTGCCGTCGCGGTTTTGCTGCAACACCTGCGCCCACAAACTCACGGCACGGTGCAAATCCTGTCGGGACGGAGATTCGAGGAAGATTTGCGCGCGTTCGCGTTCGGCAAGGCGCACCATCAGCATGGGGGCGGCGCCGAACTGTGAGACGCTTTCGGGCAACAGCGGGGCAAGGGTTTCTTTGGCGGCGTTGAGAAATTCCATCGCATCGGCAACACGCGGCGCATCGGCGCGGACGGCGGTCTGGAAACCGAAGGGCGGCATCGCGAACATTTGCCGCTCGTTCAATTCGTTTTCGGCGAACACGGCGTAATTTTGCGCTTTGACGGCAGCAAAAACGGGATGTTCGGGCAGCTGGGTCTGTATCAGCACCTTGCCGGGTTTGTCGGCGCGCCCCGCCCTGCCAGACACTTGCATCAGCTCGGCAAACAGCCTTTCCGGCGCGCGAAAATCCGCGCTGTACAGGCTGCCGTCGGCGTTCAATACGATAACAAGGTTGAGCCGCGCGAAATCATGGCCTTTGGCGAGCATCTGCGTGCCGACCAGAATGTCGATTTCATTATCGGCGATGCGGCGGTACAAATCCGCCCAGTCGTTTTTGTGCGCGGTGCTGTCCCTGTCAACACGGACGACGGCGGCCTTGGGCAGGAAGGCGCGCAAGGTTTCTTCAACGCGCTGCGTGCCGTGTCCGACGGCGGTCAGGTCTTGGTTGCCGCAGTCGGGGCATTTGAACGGGATGGGTTCGCGGTGGTCGCAGTGGTGGCAGCGCAGTTGGCGGGCGCGTTGGTGCAGCACCATTTTGGCGGAGCAGTTCGGGCAGCCAAAGGTATGGCCGCAGTCGCCGCAAAACAGCGCGGGCGCGAAACCGCGACGGTTGAGGTATACCAGCGACATGCCGCCTGCTTCAAAGTTCTGTTTCAAAAGCTGCAAGGCTTGCGGCGAGAAGCCGTTGTCTAGTTTCAGACGGCCTACGTTGAGGATGTCCACTTGCGGCAGTTGCGCGGAAGCATGGGCGCGCTCGGTCAGTTGCAGCAGGCGGTACGCGCCGCTTTGCGCCTTGTGCCAGCTTTCCAAACTGGGCGTAGCACTGCCCAACACGACGGGGCAGCCGCCCTGCTTCGCCCGCCACACCGCCAAATCGCGGGCGTGGTAACGCAATTCGTTGTCTTGTTTGAACGAGCTATCGTGTTCCTCATCGACCACAATCAGCCCGACATCATCCATCGGCGTGAACACCGCCAGCCGCGTGCCGATGACCAGCTTCGCCTGTCCCAACATGGCGCGAAGATAATCCTGCGTGCGCCTGCCTGCCGCCATCTGGCTGTGCAACACGGCGGTCGGCACGTCGGCAAAACGGTTTTCCACCCGCTTTAAAAGCTGCGGCGTGAGGTTGATTTCGGGCAACAGAAACAACACCTGCCGCCCCTGAGCCAACACTTTCGCCATCGCATCGAAATACACCTCGGTCTTGCCGCTGCCGGTGATGCCGTACAGCAGAAACGGCTGGAAGCGTCCCAATGCCGTCTGAATGGCATCGGAAGCCTGCCGTTGGTCGGCATTCAACACAAATTCAGAGTGCGAAGCCTGCCCATTACACGACCTTAAAACGGGTTTCGCCGCTTCCGTCGTTTCAATCCAGCCTTGTTCAGCCCAATCCTCAATCAATTTCGCCGCCTGCGCGTTTACCTGCTTCAACGCCGCCATCGTCATTCCGCCCGACAGCAGCGCGTCCCACAGAGCCGCTTTTTTGTTGAACCGTGCCGGCGGCGGCGTTTGCGCCCTGCCCGCTTCGTTCAACGCATAAAACAACGGCGGCTGCGGCATTTCCACCGCGCGCGTTTCCTTCAAACCTTGCGGCAATGCGGCAAACACCGCCTGCCCCGTCGGATAGTGGTAATAACGCGACGTAAATGCCAACAAATCACGCCAGCTTTGAGGCAACGGCGGCTCGTCTAAAAAGGCCGTCTGAACACTCAAAATCCGCGCCGTATCCATATCGGGCGCAATATCCGTTTCCCACACCATCCCGACAACGGTTTTGTTGCGGAAAGGCACAAGCACCCGCGCGCCCTGCGGCAGCGGCTCGGAATGGGAATAAGTCAAAAGGCCGTCTGAAAGCGGCACGTTTACGGCGATGCGGTGGTAGATCATGGTGTGTAAAAAATGTTTGAGGCCGTCTGAAAAAACGGAAGCTATTTGCACAAATACAAACAGTCTTTACCTAAAGTAAAGCCGTAACCCTGTTTCCACAAATCGAAATAAGGGCGGAGAAAATCGCTGTCAGGCTTGTTGCGGTAAAGCGGATATTGCAGATAGGCGGACAGGTAATAATCGCAATTTATAGAATAATAGGCTTCGTCCAACACTTGTTCGGGGCTGTTGTCATCTGTATTGCCCATCTGCCATTCGCTGAATGCCTCTCCCAACAAGTCCCGAGTATCGTCAAACTCTTCCGCAGGCTCACCCAAACGTATCTGTTTAATCGCTGCCAAGGCTGCAATCAGCTCTTCATCTTCAACAAAGCGGGCAAATTCGCGCAGACCTTCCAGCAAACGCTCGCCCGTCTGTCTCACTTCTGCCTCATCTTGCACAGGCGGGCAGAAATAGCCGGGAATATAGCCGCCGTCGAGGATTTCTTGATTGTGTTCGGCAGTGTTTTGATACACAGGCATAATGCGCGCCAACAATTCCTGTCCCTTTTCCAAAGGTTCAAACACCGCAGCCACGCCCTCTCCGTCGGGCATAAACCCCTGAAACAAACCGTAGAAATAATCTTCCCAGCCATTATATTTCTCTGCTGCCCGTGGCTCTTCGCCCAGCAGCTTAAACAGATATTCAGCGTATTCTTGTTGGTTCATTTTTTCTCTCAAAGTGTCAATAAAATCTTTCAGTTGCCAGCAGCAAATCTTTCAGACGGCCTCAAACCGCACTAAAGTCCGCTCAGCCATCTGTTTACGGCGATGCGGTGGTAAATCATACAAACAAGCAAATCATTTTTTGCGTATTTTAACAGCCGGAAGCTATTTTCAGACGATAAATTGAGCCTCGGCGCAATGCAGGCGCAACAGAGGTTTGATACAATGCCGCTTTTCCAACACGCGCAGTCATCTTATATGAAAACCAAGTTAATCAAAATCTTAACCCCCTTTACCGTCCTCCCGCTGCTGGCTTGCGGGCAAACGCCCGTTTCCAATGCCAACGCCGAACCCGCCGTCAAAGCCGAGTCCGCCGGCAAATCCGTTGCCGCCTCTTTGAAAGCGCGTTTGGAAAAAATCTATTCCGCCCAAGATTTGAAAGTGTTGAGCGTCAGCGAAACACCGGTCAAAGGCATTTACGAAGTCGTCGTCAGCGGCAGGCAGATTATCTACACCGATGCAAACGCCGATTATCTATTTTCCGGCGAACTTATTGACATCAACAACCGGAAAAACCTCACCGAACAGCGTATGGCAGATTTGAACAAAATCGACTTCGCCTCCCTGCCTTTGGACAAAGCCATCAAAGAAGTGCGCGGCAACGGCAAACTGAAAGTCGCCGTCTTCTCCGATCCAGACTGCCCGTTCTGCAAACGTCTGGAACACGAATTCGAAAAAATGACCGACATCACGATTTACAACTTCATGATGCCGATTGCCAGCCTCCACCCGGATGCGGAACGCAAAGCGCAAATCCTTTGGTGCCAACCCGACCCTGTCAAAGCATGGACAAACTGGATGCGTAAGGGTCAGTTCCCGAGCGGTAACGGCGACTGTGAAAATCCAGTTGCAGAAACTACTTCCTTGGGCGAACAGTTCGGCTTCAACGGCACGCCGACCCTCGTCTTCCCCAACGGGCGCACCCAAAGCGGCTACAGCCCCATGCCCCAGCTGGAGGAAATCATCCGCAAAAACCAATAATCCATCCGCAAAACAAAAGGCTTGGAACCGTGTTCCAAGCCTTTTTCAAATGCCGTCTGAAGCCTGTCGCGGCAGCTTCAGACGGCATCTTTGTGCCAACCTCAATCCTGCGCCAATGCGTCTATCGGATTGAGTTTGGCTGCCTTATTGGCGGGCATAAAGCCGAACGCGATGCCGATTCCGGTCGAACAGGCGACCGCCCCGATAACGGATGCCGCCGAAATGTCCATCGGGAAATCGGTTACAAAATGATTGAACACGAGGCTGACGGCGGCGGACAAACCTACGCCGACCAAGCCTCCGATGATGCAGATTAACACCGCCTCAATCAAAAACTGCTGCAAAATATTGCCGCGCCGCGCGCCGATTGCCATCCGTATGCCGATTTCTTTGGTGCGCTCGGTAACGGACACCAGCATAATGTTCATCACGCCGATGCCACCGACTACCAACGAAATCAATGCGATGGAGGAAATCAGCAGCTTCATCGTACCGGTGGTGCTTTCGACCATCTGCCTGATGCTGTCGCTGTTGTTCATAAAGAAGTCTTCCGTGCCGTGCCGTGCTTTGAGCAGATCGGCCAGCCCTTTTTCGGCAACCTGGGTATTGGCATTGTCTTTGATTTTGACGGTGATGGAGTTGGTGTGGCTCTCGCCTGTGATTTGGTGCATCACCGTCGTATAAGGCGACCACAGCATCAATACGTCGGAATTGCCGAAAGCGTTTTCGTCTTTTTTCATCACACCGATGACGGTCAAGGGGCGTTTCCTGAACAAAATGGTTTTACCCAACGGATCCGAGTCCGCAAAGAGTTTGTCTTTGACATTTTGGTCGATGACGACGACTTGCGCGTCTTCTTTCACATCGTTCTCATCAAACAGCCGCCCCGTTTCCAGCTTCAGCCCGCGCACGTCGAAATATTGTTCGCCCACGCCGTACAAAGAAGCGGTCAGGTCGGTGTTGCGGTAGGTCAGCGTGCCGCCGCTCGAAGTCATGGGCGTGGCGGAAGCAACATAGCTTTGTTTGGCGATGACTTTCGCGTCGTCTATGGTCAGGGTCCTGATTTTGCCGCTGCGCCTGTCGCCGAAGCCGCGCCCGGGGAAGATGCTGATGGTGTTCGTCCCCATCGAGCTGATGTCTTCGAGGATTTTTTTCTGCGAACCGTTGCCCAGCGCGACGACGGAGACAACTGAAGCGATGCCGATGATGATGCCGAGCATGGTCAGCAGCGAACGCATTTTGTGCGCCATAATCGCCTGAACGGACATTCTGAGGGCTTCGACAAACTGGTCGTAATAAAACGACCACGAGGCTTTTTCCCGAATCCTCCCGACATTACTTGCGGGGATTTCGGGATTTTTCGAGGTGTCGGAAATGATTTCGCCGTCCCGGATTTCGATGACGCGGTTGGCGTTGGCGGCGATGCCGGGGTCGTGCGTGACCATAATGACGGTATGCCCAGCTTCGTGCAGCCTGCGGATGATTTCCATCACGTTTTTGCCGCTGGCGGTATCGAGTGCGCCGGTCGGCTCGTCGGCGAAGATGATTTCTCCGCCGTTCATCAGGGCGCGGGCGATGGAGACACGCTGCTGCTGTCCGCCCGAGAGTTCGCCGGGCTTGTTGCCCTCTTTGCTTGCCAAACCCAAATCCTGCAAGAGTTTGTCCGCCCGCGCCAAACGCTCTTTGCCGCCCATACCCATATACACGGCTGGCAGCGCGACGTTGTCCCTTGCGGTCAGCGAGCTTAAGAGGTTGTAGCGTTGGAAGATGAAACCGAAGCGTTCGCGGCGCAATGCCGCCAGTTCGTCAGGCTGCATTTTGGCAGTTTCGATGCCGTCGATTCGGTACGAACCGGAACCGGCGGTATCCAAACAGCCGAGTATGTTCATCAGCGTGGACTTGCCCGAACCGGACTGCCCGATGATGGCGACAAAATCGCCCTTCTCTATCGACAGGCTGATGTCTTTCAAAATATGGACGCGGTTCTCGCCGCTGCCGAAATAGCGGTTGATGTTTTTACATTCGATCAAGCTCATAATGTTCCGTCAATCAGTATGATAAATGCCGTCTGGAACCGTTTCCGTGTTCAGACGGCATATTCGTTTATCAGCGCGGCGGGCCGCCCATAGCGCGTTCGCTGCTTTCCTGTTGCTCGGCGGCGGTCATTTCGGAGATGACCACTTTGTCCCCCTCTTTCAAACCGCTTTTCACTTCGGTATTCATACTGTCTTTCATACCGGTTCGGATTTCGCGCTCCACTGCTTTGCCGTCTGCACCCAACACGCGTACGAACGCCTTGCCGCCGCGATTTTTCACGGTCAGCGACGGAATAATCAGCACATTCTTCACACCGTCGATTTCAACCGTATTCTGCGTCGTCATACCCGTGGCGAGTTTGCCGTCCGGATTGGGCACAAACGAACGGGCATAATAGTAGACCGCATTGGAAGCCGTATCCGTACTGCTGTTGTAGCCGCCCGACGACATCGTGGTCAGCCCGGGGTCGACGCTGTCGAGCTTCGCCTTAATCGGCGTATCCGGTTCGGACAAAATCGTAAACGAAATATCCTGCCCCGCCTTTACCTTGGTAATATCGCCCTCGGCAATCTGCATTTTGTTCAACATCATATCCAAATTGGCAAGCTGGATAATCGTCGGTGCGGACTGCGCCGCGTTCACAGTCTGCCCCTCTTCCACGAGAATCGCCACCACCGTACCGTCCATCGTCGCGGTAATGCGCGTGTAGCCCAATTCCGACTCGGCGGTATTGATGGAAATTTTGCTCTGTCTGATTAGAGCCTTCAGCTCGGCAACATTGGCTTTGGCGGCGGCAAGCGCATCCTGCGCGCTTTCCAAATCTTCTTTAGAGGTCGCATCATCCTTCCACAACGCCGCCTGACGCTTATATTTCTTCTCCGCGCTGCCCAATGCAATCTGTGCCGACACCAGCTTCGCCTGATACGTTTCCAATTTGGATTTTTCCATATTGAGCGTGTTGGTCTGCGTGGTCGAATTGATTTCCGCAATCAAATCGCCCTTTTTGACCTGTTGTCCGAGTTTGACATAAAGTTTCTTAATCTGCCCCGATGCCTGCGCGCCGACCGATACCAGGTTGGACGGCGAAATCTCCCCTGTCGCAGAAACCGTCCGGCTGATGTCGCCGCGCCTGACCGTTTCCGTAATATAAGAAGCCTGCGGTTCGGGCTTCAGATAAGACCATCCGCCCCAAACCGCTGCCGCCGCGACCGCCGCAACAGCCGCCCATTTCATCATTTTTGCCATATTTTCAATTCTCTGTATGCGCCAATCCCATAAATCGGAAGCGGATTCTACCGCAAGTCCCTGCCCCATCCAAGGCGGCAAACTGCCGACAATAAAAATAACCATTTGTTTTAAATGACTTATACAATCTGCTTTCCCGAAAATTTCAATCCGTTTACATATTCCGCCATTTCCGATACGGCGTTATAATGCCGCCGACCGATAAACAAATGGAAACACATTGCTATGAAAAACGTTCAAAAAGGCTTTACGCTGCTCGAGCTGCTGATTGCCGTCGCCATCCTCAGCATCCTGACGCTCATCGCCTACCCTTCTTATAAAGCCTACACCCGGCGCATCCGCCTGTCGGAAGTCAAATCCACCCTGCTGATGAACGCGCAAAACTTGGAGCGTTACTACCGCCAAAAAGGGACGTTTGACAACTACGACCCAAAAAAACTGAAACAAAACAAATATTTCAACATTACCTTAAGCAAAGTCACCCCCGACCACTTCACCCTTCAGGCCGTCCCCAATCCGACGACCAACGAAGGCGAAACCTGCATCGTCACGCTCAACGACGGCGGCACGCTTTCCGCCGCCGGCAACGGACAATCCTGCCCGGACTTCGACTGATCCTCCGCCGAACCCGCAAACCCGTAAAAATGCCGTCTGAAGCTGTGTTCAGACGGCATTTTTGCGGGTTTCCCGTCCGGTTTTTTCAAACTTGAAACCTGCCGCCCCTTATCCGGCAACCGTCCGGATGCCGCGCCTTTCCAAGTTGTTATAGTATAACATATAACCCATATTTTTCAACAACATACCATTTGACCCGCAAGATGCGGAAGCGTATGCTTACCCTTATATCGGACAACATTCCGTTTACAGGTTTTTTACCGTAACTAAGGAGCGCAATCATGAAAATGCAGGCAGTTGTTGTGAATAAAAATGTAGCGGGCGATGTGGAAGTAGTCGAACGCGAGGTTCGCCCGTTGGAATACGGCGAGGCATTGGTCGAAGTCGAATATTGCGGCGTGTGCCACACCGACCTGCACGTTGCGGCAGGCGACTACGGCGACAAACCGGGCCGCGTATTGGGACACGAAGGCATCGGTTTGGTTAAAGAAGTTGCCGACGGTGTGAAAAATCTGAAAGTCGGCGACCGCGTCAGCATCGCCTGGCTGTTCCAAAGCTGCGGCTCGTGCGAATACTGCAACACCGGCCGCGAAACCCTGTGCCGTTCCGTATTGAACGCGGGCTACACCGCCGACGGCGGTATGGCGACCCACTGCATCGTCAATGCGGATTATGCGGTCAAAGTCCCCGACGGTCTCGACCCCGCCCAAGCGTCCAGCATCACTTGTGCCGGCGTTACCTGCTACAAAGCCGTGAAAGTTTCCGGCGTGCGTCCGGGCCAATGGATTGCGATTTACGGCGCGGGCGGTTTGGGCAACCTGGGTGTCCAATACGCGAAAAAAGTATTCGGCGCGCACGTTGTCGCCATCGACATCAACGATGAAAAACTGGCGTTTGCCAAAGAAACCGGCGCGGATTTGGTTGTCAACGCCGCCAAAGAAGACGCTGCCAAAGTGATTCAGGAAAAAACCGGCGGCGCACACGCTGCGGTCGTAACCGCCGTATCTGCCGCCGCATTCAACTCTGCCGTGGATTGCGTCCGTGCTGGCGGACGTGTGGTTGCCGTCGGACTGCCGCCGGAATCGATGGATTTGTCCATCCCACGTTTGGTTTTGGACGGCATCGAAGTGGTCGGCTCTTTGGTCGGCACGCGCAAAGATTTGGAAGAAGCCTTCCAATTCGGCGCGGAAGGTTTGGTTGTGCCGAAAGTCCAACTGCGTGCTTTGGATGAAGCACCCGCCATTTTCCAAGAAATGCGCGAAGGCAAAATCACCGGCCGTATGGTGATCGATATGAAAAAAGAATGCGGCTGCGGCCATCACCACTGATTTGACGTGGCGGTACACATCGAAATGCCGTCTGAACGCTGTTCAGACGGCATTTTTGACATCCGGACTCGTCGTTCAGGCAGATTCCGCCATTTCCAACGCCTGTTTGATGTCCACGGCGACGACGCGCGATACGCCTTTTTCCTGCATGGTTACACCGACGAGCTGTTCCGCCATTTCCATAGTCAGGCGGTTGTGGGAGATGTAGAGGAACTGGGTTTGCGCCGACATTTCTTTGACCAGGTTGCAGAAACGCGAGGTGTTGGCATCGTCCAGCGGGGCATCGACTTCGTCCAAAAGGCAGAACGGAGCAGGATTGAGGCTGAACAGGGCGAACACGAGGCTCATGGCGGTAAGGGCTTTTTCGCCGCCGGAAAGGAGGTGGATGGTGCTGTTTTTCTTGCCGGGCGGGCGCGCCATGATGGACACGCCGGCGGTCAGGAGGTCGTCGCCTATCATTTTGAGGGTGGCTTCGCCGCCGCCGAACAGGGTCGGGAAGAAGGTTTGGACTTTGCCGTTGACGGCATCGAAGGTTTCTTTGAAACGCGCTTTGGTTTTGTCGTCGATTTGGGCGATGGCTTCTTCCAAAAGAGTAATGGCTGCCTGCACGTCTTCGCTCTGGCTGCGGTAGTAGCCGTCGCGTTCGCGCGCTTCTTCGAGTTCTTGCAGGGCGGCGAGGTTGACCGCGCCGAGTGCTTCGATTTGTTGCGAAAGGCTGCCGATGCTGGTGTTCAATACTTTCGGCGATTCTTTCGCCAACGCTTCGAGCGCGTCCAAATCGGCGGCGCGTTCGGTCAGGTTTTGATGGTAGCGTTTGGCGTTGATCAGGGCTTCCTGCTGTTGCAACAGGGCGGTTTGGGTCGCAGCCTGAAGCTGTGGCAACTGGGTTTGCAGGGTTTGCACTTTAGCGTATTGTTCCCTGCCCTGCTCCTGAATCTGCGCGAGTTTCTCCTGTACGGCGATGTATTCTTCGTCCAAGGTCTGTACGGCTTCGCTTAATTCTTCGAGCTTGATGTGCTGCTCGTCGTTTTGGAACTCGGTTTCATAGGCGAGGGCAAGCTCTTGCTGGCGTTCCTGCCAGTCGAAGGTTTGCTGTTCGAGCCGGGCGATTTGCTGTTGGTAGTTTTGTTTTTGCTGGTTGAGCTTGTGAACGGCGACTTCGGCAAGCCCGTATTGGCGGTTGGCTTCCAACAGGGCAAGCTGCGCCTGTTTCAGACGGCCTTGCTGCTCTTGGCGGCTGTGCGCGGTGGTTTGCTGTTGGTGTTCGAGTTCGGCGGCGGCTTCCTGCAAAATGGCGATGTCGTCTGAAAGCCCGTCGGACGTGTGTTGCAACACGGTCTGTTCTTCCGCCAACTGCGCCAGTTCGCGCTCGATGTGTTCGCGGCGGATTTGCCCTTGGTTGGTGCGCGCCAGAAGTTCGGCGGCGCGTTGCTGCGCTTGGCTGTATTGGCGCGTGTGCTGCTGTTGCTGCTGCATCAGGTTTTTGTGCTGCACTTCAGACGAGAGCACGGCGGCTTCCGCCTGTTTGAACGCGGCTTCGGCAGCGGAGAGTTCGGGGGCGAGGTTTCCCAGTTCGGACGCGATGCCGTCAAGGCGTGCTTTTTGGGCAATCAGGCTTTCCTGCGCGGGTTTGGCATAGAGCATGACGCTGACTTTGTCGACCTGATGGCCTTCGGGCGTGAGCCAGATTTGGTGTGCGCCCAAATCGCTTTGATGCGCGAGGGCGTAACTCAAATCGGGCGCGCACAATACGCCGTCGAGCCAGTGGTGCAATGCCGTCTGAAACGGCGGCTGCGCTTGGATTTGGTTCAGCAATGCCTGTACGGGCAGGGATTTTTTGATGCCGCCGGAGAGGCCGTCTGAAAGCCACGCCGCCTGCCCCTGCGGCAAAGGCTCGGGCGGTACGAAACCTTGCGGCACGGCGCGGGCGTGCAGGCGTTCGGCAAGGATGACGGACAAGGCGTGCTGCCACTCGGCGGGCGCGGTGATGTGTTGCCACAGTTGCGGTGCGGCGGCGTGGTCGGTTGCCTGCCAGAAATCGGCGGCTTCCTGCTGTTGCGACAGGATTTGCGACAACGCCTGCTGCTGCGCCTGCAAGGTGATGTGTTGCTGCTTCAGGCTTTGGAAGCGGTTTGATGCCGTCTGAAACGCCTCGCGGGCGGCGTGCAAGGCTTCTTCGGCGGCGATGATTTGTTCTTCGTAATGCTCTTGCCGGTTTTGCAACAGGGCGGCGGCTTCCTGCGCGGCGGCGGTTTCGGCTTCGTCGGGCAGGTTCAGGGCTTGGTTTTCCTGTTTCAGACGGCCTTTGCGCTCTTCGTGCTTGGCAACGGTTTGTTCGGCATGGGCAAGCTGCTGCTGCTTCAACGCCAGTTCGCGGCGGATGCGGTTCGCCTCGTCCTGCCGGGTTTGGAAGGCAGCATTGAGCGTGGCTTGGGCTTCTTCCAATTCGGGCAGACGCTCTTCGTGTTCGGCAACCTGCATCGCCCATTCCGCCAGCTCGGTTTGCTTTTCTTCGACGTATAACTCGTTTTCTTCAAGCTGCACGCGGATTTGCTGCTGCTCTTGATGAATGCGTTGCAACTGCGCCTGCGCTGCCTGCTTGTCGCGTTCGATGCGTTGATGCAGGTTTTGCTGATGACGGATTTGTTCTTCCAAACGGGCAATCTGCTCGCGCAACACGCCGCGTTTGTTGCTCAATTCGTGTACCGCCTGCTGCTGCGACTGTTCGGCGGTCTGCAAGGCGTGTACTTCATCGTTTAACGCCTGAACCTGCGCGGCGGTTTCGTCCTGCTGCGCCTGCAAAGATTGATGCTGCGCGGTCGCCTTGTCAGCGGCGGCAAGCGATTGCCGCCATTGGGCGTAATCGAGCAAATCCTGTTGTTGGTTCAACTGCGCGGTCAGGGATTGGTAGCGTTCGGCGGTTTCCGCCTGTTTTTCCAGCTTTTCCACCTGACGCGCCAACTCGTTCTGCAGATCGCCCAAACGCTGCAAATGCTCGCGCGTGTCTTTCAGACGGCCTTCCGTCTCCTTGCGGCGTTCCTTATATTTGGACACGCCCGCCGCCTCCTCGATATAGGCACGCAACTCCTCCGGCCGCGCTTCGATGATGCGCGAAATCATCCCCTGCTCGATAACGGCATAACCGCGCGCACCCACGCCCGTACCCAAAAATAAATCGGTAATGTCGCGGCGGCGCACGGTCTGATTGTTGATGAAATAAGTCGATTCGCCCTGCCGCGTCAGCTGCCGTTTGATGCTCACCTCGGCATACTGCCCCCACGCGCCCTGCAAACTGTGGTCGCTGTTGTCAAACACCAGCTCCACCGAAGCCCTCGGCGCAGGACGGCGCGTCGCCGCACCGTTAAAAATCACGTCCTGCATACTCTCGCCGCGAAGCTGCTTCGCCGAAGCCTCGCCCAACACCCAGCGCACCGCGTCAATCACATTCGACTTGCCGCAGCCGTTCGGCCCGATAACCGCAACAAGCTGCCCCGGAACATGAATCGTGGTCGGGTCGGTAAAAGATTTGAAGCCGGAGAGTTTGATGTGGGTCAGGCGCATAATGGTCGGAAAAAATAAAAAAGAAGCGTATTTTAACGGAAATCTCGCCGCACCACCCCATATCTTTTCGGCAAAACCTTACCGCATCCTACGCCCGCGATGCCGTCTGAAGCCTTCAGACGGCATTTTTAACGCGCTCGAACCCCAGTTCCGCCAATGCCCGATGCTTGGCGCGGCATTTGCCGTATTGCCCCGCCGCCGGGCGCGTTATAATCCGCCACTACATCCGCCCGATTGGAAACCTGCCTATGCGACCCTCCTATTTCATTTCCGACCTGCATTTGAGCGAAAAGCATCCCGAACTGACCGCGCTGTTGCTGCGTTTTTTACGTTCTTCCGCCGCCGGACAGGCGCGGGCGGTTTATATTTTGGGCGATTTGTTTGATTTCTGGGTGGGCGATGACGAAGTTTCCGAGTTGAATACTTCGGTTGCGCGTGAAATCAGGAAATTGTCCGACAAAGGCGTTGCCGTGTTCTTTGTCAGGGGTAACCGCGACTTCCTGATCGGTCAGGATTTTTGCCGGCGTGCGGGCATGACGCTACTGCCGGATTACTCGGTTTTGGACTTGTTCGGCTGCAAAACCCTCATCTGCCACGGCGACACTCTGTGTACGGATGACAGGGCATACCAACGTTTCCGCAAAATCGTGCATCGGAAGCGGCTGCAAAAACTGTTCCTGATGCTGCCTCTGAAGTGGCGCACACGCCTTGCCGCCAAAATCAGGCGTGTCAGCAAAATGGAAAAACAGGTCAAGCCCGCCGATATTATGGATGTCAATGCCGCCTTTACCACGCGGCAGGTTCGCGCCTTTAACGCGGAAAGGCTGATACACGGGCACACCCACCGCGAGCATATCCATCACGAAAACGGCTTTACCCGCATCGTTTTGGGCGACTGGCATAACGACTATGCTTCAATCCTCCGTGTGGACGGGGACGGCGCGGTATTCGTGCCGCTGGAAAAATGCTGAAAATGCCGTCTGAAGCCTTTCGGACGGCTTTTTTTACACGCCCCTTTCCCACACTCCCTCCGCCGCATCATCACCATCCTTAACCCGCATTAATAGCCATTATCGATAAAATGCTTGACCGATTACATAAGATTACGTAAAGTGTGCAAACGCATAATAATTGGTCTTACCAATTTATCTTTTAACCAGAATATCGGGTGTGCGGGATTTGAACGTCTTTCCAAACCTCAACGCGCCTTATGATGCAAATGCCTAAAAAGGATTCGTTATGGCACTTTTCCTCAGCATATTCCCCATCGTCCTGCTGATTTGGCTGATGGTGAAAAAAAACAGTATGCCTTCCTACATCGCGCTGCCGATTACCGCAGTGCTGATTTACGCCATCAAACTTTTCTACTTCGGCGATGCGGGAATGCTGCTCAACGCCACCGCCGCTTCCGGCCTCGTCAAAACGCTCACGCCGATTACCGTGATTTTCGGCGCGATTATGTTCAACCGTATGATGGAAACCACGGGCTGCATCGATGTCATCCGCAAATGGCTGGCGACCATCAGCCCGAACCCCGTAGCGCAACTGATGATTATCGGCTGGTCGTTTGCCTTTATGATTGAAGGCGCATCCGGCTTTGGCACGCCTGCCGCGATTGCCGCGCCGATTCTGATGAGCTTGGGCTTCAATCCGTTGAAAGTGGCGATTTTCACTTTGGTGATGAACTCCGTCCCCGTCTCTTTCGGCGCAGTCGGTACGCCGACTTGGTTCGGTTTTGCACCGCTGAACCTGAGTGCCGAAGATATCCTCGCCATCGGCAGGCAGACCGGCGTGATGCACTTCTTCGCAGGTTTCGTCATCCCCGTCATCGGCTTGAGTTTTATCGTACCTTGGTCTGAAATCCGCAAAAACTTGGGCTTCGTCGCCATTGCCGTTTTCTCCTGTACCCTTCCCTATGTCGCATTGGCAATGGTCAACGAAGAATTTCCTTCTTTGGTTGCCGGCGCAATCGGTCTGATGTTTTCCGTATTTGCAGCTAATAAAGGCTGGGGCTTGAGCAAAGACCACGCCAAAGACCCGAATGCCGAAAAAGTGCCGTTCGCCCAAGTCGCCAAAGCACTCGCCCCTTTGGGTATGCTGATCGGCATGCTGGTGGTTACGCGCATCAAACAGATCGGCATCAAAGGCATTTTGACCAGCAAAGAAGAATGGTTCAGCTTCCAACTGCCGTTTGATTTGTCCAAAATTACCGTCAGCGACTCCCTGACGATTACCTTCGGCAATATTTTCGGACAAGATGTCAGCGCGTCTTACCAAACGCTGTACGTCCCGGCTTGGATTCCGTTTGTCTTTACCGTTTGGATCTGCATCCTGCTGTATAAGACCAAATTCAAAGATGCTTGGACGATTTATGCCGTAACCTTCAATCAAACCAAAAAACCGCTGCTTGCCCTGATGGGCGCGCTGATTATGGTTCAGCTGATGCTGGTCGGCGGCGACAATTCGATGGTGAAAATCATCGGTAAGGAATTTGCCGCAATGGCGGGCGAACACTGGGTTTATTTCTCGCCGTATCTGGGCGCGATCGGTGCGTTCTTCTCCGGTTCCAACACCGTGTCCAACCTGACTTTCGGCCCGATTCAGCAGCAAATCGCACTGGATACCGGCCTGTCCGTTACCCTGATTCTGGCGTTGCAATCCGTCGGCGGCGCGATGGGCAATATGGTGTGCCTCAACAACATCATCGCCGTATGTACCGTATTGGACGTGAAAAATTCCGAAGGTGCGATTATCAAGAAAACCGTTATCCCGATGGCGATTTACGGCGTGATTGCCGTCGTCGTGGCAATGATTTTCTTCCTCTAAGCGAAACGCCGCCATCCATAGCGGCAGCACGCGGGGAACGGAAACCGCCGTTCCCCGTCAGAGCGGCGCGTCGGGCAGAATCTCGGTGCCGGAACAGCCCACCCCGCCAAACAAATGCCGTCTGAAACCGGAAAAGGCTTCAGACGGCATTTTTCCGTCGTTTGCATTCAGGCGTAGTGATGATGCGGCATCTTGCCGTCAAGGCGGTAGCGCGTGCCGCAATACGGACAAGAAACGCTGCCCGATTCTCCTTCACCCAAAGGCAAAAACACTCTCGGATGCCCGTTCCACTGCTCGTTGTCGGGCCCCGAGCAATACAGCGGCAGATTTTCCGGCAACACGGAAATTTCCTGCGGATTCAGATTGTCCATTTGATTTTCCTTTGCGTGGTTGGTGTACGCCTATTTTACGCCATCGGCAGGCTAAAGGATATTTTCGGCGCAAAGCCGCAATCCGCTATAATCCCCACTTTTCAGACGGCATACCATGACTGCGCTTACCCTCCCTGAAAACATCAAACAACAAGAGCCATCCGTTCTGCTCTACACCCTCGTTTCCGCCTACCTCGAACACACCACCCAAACCGGCGACGAATCCCTCTCCTGCCTGTCCGACGACCAGCACACGCTGACCGCATTCTGTTACCTCGACAGCCAAGTCGAAGAAGGCGGCTTCGTGCAGCTTATCGCCTCCGGCTACGGCGAATACATTTTCCGCAACCCGCTTGCCGACAGCCTGCGCCGCTGGAAAATCAAAGCCGTGCCGAAAGTCTTGGACAAAGCCAAAGCCCTCTACGAACAACACGGCGAAAACATCGAAACGCTTGCCGACGAAGGGCGGGACATCCCTTCCCTGCGCAAACAGTTCCCCGACTTTGAAGAATGGGACGGCGCATACTACGAAGCCGCCGAACAAGACCTGCCCCTGCTTGCAGAACACATACGGTCAAACTGGGAAACCTTCGCCCATATCGGGCAGGCGTGATTGCGTCTGTTTCCAGCCCGTGTAAAACAGCGTAAAATCGGCAAACCCGAATGACCTTCCGTCCCCATCAAGGAGCAAGCTATGTTCTTCAAGCACATCGAAGCCGCCCCCGCCGATCCGATTCTCGGTTTGGGCGAAGCGTTCAAAGCCGAAACCCGCCCCGAAAAAGTCAACCTCGGCATCGGCGTGTACAAAGACGCATCCGGCGCGACACCCATTGTCAAAGCCGTCAAAGAGGCTGAAAAACGCCTGTTGGAAAGCGAAACCACCAAAAACTACCTGACCATCGACGGCGTTGCCGACTACAACGAGCAAACCCAAATCCTGCTGTTCGGCAAAGACCACGAAATCATCGCCAGCCGCCGCGCCAAAACAGCGCAAAGCCTTGGCGGTACAGGCGCATTGCGTATTGCGACCGAGTTTGCCAAACGTCAGTTGAACGCGCAAACCATCTGGATTTCCAATCCGACTTGGCCAAACCACAACGCCATCGCCAAAGCGGTCGGTATCCAAGACAAACCTTATCGCTACTATGATGCCGCCAAACACGGTTTGGATTGGGACGGTATGATTGAAGACTTGAGCCAAGCGCAAAAAGGCGACATCGTCCTGCTGCACGGCTGCTGCCACAACCCTACCGGCATCGACCCTACGCCCGAACAATGGGAAACTCTGGCAAAACTTTCTGCCGAAAAAGGCTGGCTGCCGCTGTTTGACTTTGCCTACCAAGGCTTCGGCAACGGTCTGGAAGAAGATGCCTACGGCTTGCGCGTGTTCTTGAAACACAATACAGAATTGCTGATTGCCAGCTCTTATTCCAAAAACTTCGGTATGTACAACGAGCGCGTCGGCGCGTTCACTTTGGTGGCCGAAGACGAAGCAACCGCTGCCCGCGCCCACAGCCAAGTCAAAACCATCATCCGTACCTTGTATTCCAATCCGGCTTCACACGGCGCGAACACCATTGCGCTGGTGTTGAAAAATGATGATTTGAAAGCCCAATGGATTGCCGAACTCGATGAAATGCGCGACCGCATCAAAGCCATGCGCCAAAAATTTGTCGAGTTGCTCAAAGCTAAAGGTGCAAGCCAAAACTTTGATTTCATTATCGAACAAAACGGCATGTTCTCTTTCAGCGGTCTGACTCCCGAACAAGTTGACCGTTTGAAAAACGAGTTTGCCATTTATGCCGTCCGCTCCGGCCGGATTAATGTTGCAGGCATTACCGACGACAACATCGATTATCTGTGCGAAAGCATCGTGAAAGTACTGTAAAAGCACAGCCATATGAAAATGCCGTCTGAACCTTAACCAGTTCAGACGGCATCTGTTTTTTGTTAAAAAACAATAAACTATAACAATTTCAAACAAGCTAAAAACATCTATAAAATCAACCCAATATGATGAACTCAAATAAAAAATACGAATATCATCATTCTCAAATTCAAAATTTGAACGCCACAGTATAGTGGATTAACTTTAAACCAGTACGGCGTTGCCTCGCCTTGTCGTACTATCTGTACTGTCTGCGGCTTCGTCGCCTTGTCCTGATTTTTGTTAATCCACTATAAATTTTCGATAAAATCAATTTTCCGTATTCAATACCGCCTCAATCAATTCCTGCGCACCGTCGTCCGCCAATTTCTTAGCGACTGCGCGTCCGAGCGCGTCGGCATATTCGGCAGGGGCTTGCGCGTCCGCCTGCAACACAACCGAACCGTCGGGGTGTCCGACCAGTCCGCGCAAAGTCAGCAAGCCGTTTTCTTCCGTGCAATATGCGGCCAGCGGCACTTGGCAGCTTCCGCCCAAAGCGCGCGCCAAAGCGCGTTCTGCCGTAACGCAGGCGTGTGTGGTATCGTGGTTTAACGGCTTTAAGACTTCGTACAAATCTTCGCGATGCGCTGCAATTTCAATACCCAATGCGCCTTGTCCGGCTGCAGGCAGGCTGTCGGATTCCGACAAAATCATGCGGATGCGTTCATCCAATTCCAGACGCTGCAAACCGGCGGCGGCCAAGATAATCGCGTCGTATTCGCCGTTATCGAGTTTGGACAAACGGGTTTGCACATTGCCGCGCAGGGGTTTGATAAGCAAATGCGGATAGCGCGCGCGCAACTGGGCTTCGCGGCGTAGGCTGGATGTGCCTACGACGGCGCCTTTGGGCATTTCTTCCAAACGCGCGTATTGGTTGGACACAAATGCGTCAAACGGATTGGCGCGTTCGCCGATGGCTGCAAGCGCGAAACCTTCAGGCAAATCCATCGGTACGTCTTTAATCGAATGCACCGCCAAATCGGCGCGCCCGTCTTGAAGGGCTTGTTCCAACTCTTTGACAAACAAGCCTTTACCGCCGACTTTTGACAAAGTTCTGTCCAAAATCCGGTCGCCGCGCGTGGTCATGCCCAAAATCTCGACTTCGCAATCGGGATACAGGGCTTTCAGACGGCCTTGGATATGTTTTGCCTGCCACATGGCAAGCAGGCTTTCGCGACTGGCAATAACGAGTTTTTTCGGGTTCATAATGGTTGCCTGAAAGATGGAAAACGGCATGAAGTCTATCATATTTTGGGCGGTTTTTCAGACGGCATGAGGGTGAATATGTTATATTTACGCCTAAAAACCAAATTTTCCGGACAACATGAAACGCGCCAAACAATATCCTTTTTTATCCTTACAGCGGCAACGTTTTCATCTGAACTTTGAAAACGCCTCTTCCGCCGCCAACCTTCCGAGCGAACGCGATTTTTACCGCTGGGCGTGGTCTGCCTTGAAAAACGAATACCGCCGCGCCGACATCGGCCTGATTCTTTTGGACGAAGAAGCAGCCCGCGCCTACAACCGCGACTACCGGGGCAAAGACTACGCCACCAATGTCTTGAGTTTCGCGCTCAACGAAGGCGAAACCCTGCCCTGCCAAGTTTCGGAAAAACTGTACGGCGATTTGATTATCTGCCCGCAAGTGGTTTTGAAAGAAGCCGCCGAACAAGGCAAAACGCCCGAACGGCATTTTGCCCACTTAACCATACACGGCGTTTTGCACCTGATGGGCTACGACCACATCGAAGACGATGAAGCCGAAATAATGGAAGCCGAAGAAATCCGCCTGATGCGGGCGGCAGGCTATCCCAACCCCTACCGAGAGGACGGACATTAAAATGGACGGCGCACAACCGAAAACGAATTTTTTTGAACGCCTGATTGCCCGACTCGCCCGCGAACCCGATTCCGCCGAAGACGTATTAAACCTGCTTCGGCAGGCGCACGAACAGGAGGTATTTGATGCGGATACGCTTTTGAGGTTGGAAAAAGTCCTCGATTTTTCCGATTTGGAAGTACGCGATGCCATGATTACGCGCAGCCGTATGAACGTTTTAAAAGAAAACGACAGCATCGAACGCATCACCGCCTACGTCATCGATACCGCCCATTCGCGCTTCCCCGTCATCGGCGAGGACAAAGACGAAGTTTTGGGCATTTTGCACGCCAAAGACCTGCTCAAATATATGTTCAACCCCGAGCAGTTCCACCTCAAATCGATATTGCGCCCCGCCGTCTTCGTCCCCGAAGGCAAATCGCTGACCGCCCTTTTAAAAGAGTTCCGCGAACAGCGCAACCATATGGCGATCGTCATCGACGAATACGGCGGCACATCCGGCCTGGTTACTTTTGAAGACATCATCGAGCAAATCGTCGGCGAAATCGAAGACGAGTTTGACGAAGACGACAGTGCCGATAATATCCACGCCGTTTCTTCCGAACGCTGGCGCATCCACGCGGCTACCGAAATCGAAGACATCAACGCCTTCTTCGGCACGGAATACAGCAGCGAAGAAGCCGATACCATCGGCGGCCTGGTCATTCAGGAATTGGGGCACCTGCCCGTGCGCGGCGAAAAAGTCATTATCGGCGGCCTGCAATTTACCGTCGCACGCGCCGACAACCGCCGCCTGCATACGCTGATGGCAACACGCGTGAAGTAAGCAGAGCCTGCCAGCACTTTCTGCACAGTTTAGGATGACGGTACGGGCGTTTTCTGTTTCAATCCGCCCCATCCGCCAAACATAAAAATGCCGTCTGAAACCAGAAAACAGGTTCAGACGGCATTTCGCTTATCCGCTTATTTTTTGCTCAAAGTCAGCCCCGTCCAGCCGAACAGAAGCGTCAAAGCCAAACTCAAATAGCAGAAAAAGGCATAGGGCAGATATTCCCAAACGGGTACGCCGAGGGCGTGGCTGATAAATACGCCGCACACGCTCCACGGCACGAGCGGGTTGATAACCGTCCCCGCATCTTCGAGCGTGCGCGAGAGGTTTCGGGAATGTAGTCCGAGCCTGTCGTAAACAGGTTTGAAGGTTTCTCCCGAAAGCAGGATGCTCAAATATTGCTCTCCAATCAGGAAATTGACCCCGACCGAAGTCATGGCAACGCTGAACGTCGCGCGTCCGGCATTCGTCAAAAAGCTGCGGACGGCATCCAGCAGGGAAGGAATCGCGCCCAGCGCAAACAGCAGCCCGCCCAAACTCATCCCAAGAATCACGATGGTTTGCGTGAAAAACATACTTTCCAAGCCGCCGCGCGAAATGAGTTTGGCGATGTCTTTAAACGCTTCGCCTTCGAGTTTGTAGCCGCCGTAAAACCACGCGCCGAGCTGACGCAGATCGGGCGTACTGTGCAGATAAGTTACCGCAACGGCAACCATGACGGTAAAGAGCATGGCGACCACGGCGTTGACGCGCATCAATGCCAAAACGACCAATAGTGCAAACGGAATCAGCGAATAGCCGTGCACCAATCCCGTGGCTTCAAGCTGGCTGCGGAAGGATTCGACGCTGCCCATATCGTATGCGGCGACATTCGGCAAAAGCCAAAGCATCAGTGCCGCGCTGATGAGCCATGCGGGGATGGTGGTGTACATCATGTTTTTGATGTGCTCAAACAGGTCGATACCGACGATGGACGCGGAAATGCCCGTGGTGTCGGAGAGCGGGGACATTTTGTCGCCAAAAAATGCGCCCGAAACAATCGCGCCCGCCGTCATCGCCATATCGGCCTGAAACGCCGCCGCCATCCCCATAAAGGCAACGCCGACCGTAGCGCAGGTGGTCAGGCTGCTGCCGATGGACACGCCGATGACGGAACACAGCGCGAAGGCGGAAAAATAAAAATAAGTCGGGGAAATCAGTCCGAAACCGTAATACATCAGCGTCGGAATCGCGCCGCTCATCATCAGCGCGCTGACCATCAGCCCGATGAAGAAAAACAGGTAAATCGCGCCCATACCCTGATTCAACGCACCTATCATCCCTGCCTGCATATCGTTGTATTTCAAACCGCGCGCCAAGCCGTACAAAATCAGCACGACGATGGCGGCAATAATGGACATATGCGGCAGCCACTCCAATGAAATGATGGTATAGCCCATCGCGGCAATCAGAGCGACGACGACGGCAAGTGCCTCACCGCGCGGCATATCGAGTAAGGATTTGAAAGCAAACATGATTCTTTGCCCGATTTGATATAAAGTTAACGGATTCTAACACACCATACCGAATCCGCCCGACGTTTTCAGACGGCATTTTAGCGTTTTACAAAAGCCGGGCAGAAACAAAACGGCAATTTTCTCGATTTAAATTAATTTTTTTGAAATATAATTTTTTATTTTTTTGTTTGTTGGCATATAAGACTTTTATGAATTGAAGTATAGTGGATTAAATTTAATCCACTATAAATTCGTCATTCCCGCAAAAACAGAAAAACAAAAACCTAAAGTCCCGTCATTCCCGCGCAGACGGGAATCCGTTTTTTTAAGTCTCGGTTGTTTCTGATAAATTCTTGCAGCTTTGAGTTCCTAGATTCCCGCTTTCGCGGGAATGACGGCGGAGAGGTGCTGTTTTTCCGATAAATTCCTGCCGCTCTTCGTTTTTGGGATGGCGGGAAATATAGTGGATTAACAAAAATCAGGACAAGGCGACGAAGCCGCAGACAGTACAAATAGTACGGAACCGATTCACTTGGTGCTTCAGCACCTTAGAGAATCGTTCTCTTTGAGCTAAGGCGAGGCAACGCCGTACCGGTTTTTGTTAATCCACTATATTAAAACCTCGGCACACACGCCGCAAACACCGGTACGCAAAAATGCCGTCTGAAAGATGTTCAGACGGCATTTCTCAAGAAAAAGATTATTCGTCCGCCCTATATCCGTACACCGCAAAAAACACGATATACAGGTAACAGATAACGGAAACGACAAACGAAGACATCAGGGTGTAAGTATCCGCCGCCCAACCTTGAATCACCGGCACGACCGCACCGCCGACAATCGCGGTACACAGCACACCGGAAGCCGCGTTGGTGAATTTGCCCAATCCTTTGGTTGCCAAAGAGAAAATCGTCGGGAACATAATCGAGTTGAAAAAACCGATGGCAAGCAGCGACCACATCGCCACATCCGCATTGCCGCTGCCCGTCGCCATCGCGACGGCAAGCAGTACGACCGCAGCCGATGCGTTAAACGCCAAATAACGGTTGGGGGCGAATTTCGCCATCACTGCCGAACCGAGGAACCGTCCAACCATCGCGCCACCCCAATAAAACGACAGATAATGGGCGGCGGAAGCATGGTCCAGCCCTTTCAGATAACCCAATACGTTGACCATCAGCGAACCGATGGAGACTTCCGCACCGACGTAGCAGAAAATGCCTGCCGCACCGAACATGAGATGTTTGTATTGCCATACGCCGGTTTTGCCGTCGTGGTTATGCGCGCTTTCCTCGGCGGCAATTTTTTGCGCGTCGGGCAGGCGGATCATTTTCACGAAAACGGCAAGGATAATCAGCAGCCCCGCCAGTCCCAAATAGGGAATCTGTACGGAAGAAATCTGTTCCGCCTTGCTGACGGTTTGGGTTGCGTCTGCCAGAATCAGGAACGCGCCGATTTGAGGCGCAATGGTCGTACCCAAAGAATTGAACGCCTGAACCAGCGTCAGCGTTGCCGATTCCTTGCCGGGTTTCGCCAGCAGGGTAACATAAGGATTACCGGCGACCTGAAGCAGCGTTACGCCGGAAGCCAAAATAAACAACGCGCCCAAAAATACCGCGTAAGAATGGCTGCCCGCAGCAGGATAAAACAACAGGCATCCGACCGCCGTCAGCAGAAAGCCGCCGATAACGCCGTTTTTATAACCGATTTTGCCCACCAGCGCACCCATGGGAATCGACATCACCGCATAGGCGGTAAAAAAGCAAAATTGAACCAGCATCGCCTGAACGTAAGTCAGGTCGAAAATTTCTTTCAAATGAGGGATAAGGATGTCGTTCATGCAGGTAATAAAACCCATCATGAAGAACAGCGTGGTCAAGACGACCAACGGGGACGTATGGTTGTTTTGTGATTGCGCAGACATGATTTGCCTTTCATTTTATTGGAATACATTACACGGTTCGGACGGCAAAAATTGACATTCTTCAAGGGCGGCGTGAATCATACTGACATTTCACAAATTTGCAAGCCGTCGGCATATCCTTGCCGGACAACATCCGCTATTATCCCGACAAGCACGCCGACGCTGTATTTTTTCAATCCTCATTTTGATTTATCACAAACCGTACATGACCGTTTTTTCCGCCTACGCCGCACTCGCCTTTTCCGCCTTCACTTCCGCCACCCTCCTGCCCGGCACATCGGAAGCCGCCTTTGCCCTGTTCGTCCACCGCTTTTCCGAACATGCATACGGCGCGTTGCTGTGCACCGGCCTTGCCAACGGATTGGGCAGTATGGTTTCCTATTGGATGGGGCGTTTGCTGCCCTCCCGAAAAATGCCGTCTGAAAAAACACTGAATCTGATGCGGCGTTTCGGTATTTGGCTGCTTCCGTTTGCGTGGCTGCCCGTCGTCGGCGACGCACTGCCGCTTGCCGCTGGCTGGCTGCGGTTGAATCCGTGGACAAGCGGGCTGATGCTGGTTATCGGCAAAACGGCGCGTTACGCCTTCATTCTGTGGGGAATGCAATATTACGCCGCCTGAACCATACGTTATAATGCCGAACACACAAACCCACCGTATAAAAAAATGAACAGACACATCCGCCAAGAAATTTTCGAACGCTTCCGCGCCGCCAACCCCCATCCGACCACCGAGCTGAATTTCAACTCCCCTTTCGAGCTTTTAATCGCCGTTCTGCTTTCGGCGCAGGCGACCGACGTCGGCGTGAACAAGGCGACGGCGAAACTGTTTCCGGTTGCCGATACGCCGCAGGCGATGCTGGATTTGGGCTTGGACGGCGTGATGGAATACACAAAAACCATCGGGCTGTATAAAACCAAGTCCAAGCACATCATGCAGACCTGCCGCATCCTGCTGGAAAAATACAACGGCGAAGTGCCGGAAGACCGCGAGGCTTTGGAATCGTTGCCGGGCGTGGGGCGCAAAACGGCAAACGTGGTATTGAACACGGCGTTCGGACACCCCGTTATGGCGGTCGATACGCATATTTTCCGCGTGTCCAACCGAACCAAAATCGCCCCCGGGAAAGATGTGCGCGAAGTCGAAGACAAACTGATGCGCTTCATTCCTAAAGAATTTCTGATGGACGCGCACCACTGGCTGATTTTGCACGGACGCTACACCTGCAAGGCACTCAAACCGCAATGCCAAACCTGCATCATCAACGATTTGTGCGAATATCCCGCCAAAGCCTGACCGCCGCCGCCCTTCAAAATGAAATGCTTGAAAATTCGGACGGACGTTGTAGAATTTCAACCTATGCCGTCTGAAGCCGACAAAATGCGCTTCAGACGGCATTGAAGTCAATATCGGCACAACACAAAGGACGAAACGTGTTCAAAAAATACCAATACCTCGCTTTGGCAGCACTGTGTACCGCCTCGCTGGCAGGCTGCGACAAGGCAGGCAGCTTTTTCGGTGCGGACAAAAAAGAAGCATCCTTCGTAGAACGCATCGAACACACCAAAGACGACGGCAGCGTCAGTATGCTGCTGCCCGACTTTGCCCAACTGGTTCAAAGCGAAGGTCCGGCAGTCGTCAATATTCAGGCAGCTCCCGCCCCGCGCACCCAAAACGGCAGCGGCAATGCCGAAAACGATTCCGACCCGATTGCCGACAACGATCCCTTCTACGAATTTTTCAAACGCCTCGTCCCGAATATGCCCGAAATCCCCCAAGAAGAATCCGATGACGGCGGATTGAACTTCGGTTCGGGCTTCATCATCAGCAAAGACGGCTACATCCTGACCAATACGCACGTCGTTACCGGCATGGGCAGTATCAAAGTCCTGCTTAACGACAAGCGCGAATATACCGCCAAGCTCATCGGTTCGGATGTCCAATCCGATGTCGCCCTTCTGAAAATCGATGCAACGGAAGAGCTGCCCGTCGTCAAAATCGGCAATCCCAAAGATTTGAAACCGGGCGAATGGGTCGCCGCCATCGGTGCGCCCTTCGGCTTCGACAACAGCGTTACTTCCGGCATCGTCTCCGCCAAAGGCAGAAGCCTGCCCAATGAAAGCTACACACCTTTCATCCAAACCGACGTTGCCATCAATCCGGGCAACTCCGGCGGTCCGCTGTTCAACTTAAAAGGACAGGTCGTCGGCATCAACTCGCAAATATACAGCCGCAGCGGCGGATTTATGGGCATTTCCTTCGCCATCCCGATTGACGTTGCCATGAATGTTGCCGAACAGCTGAAAAACACCGGCAAAGTCCAACGCGGACAACTGGGCGTGATTATTCAAGAAGTATCCTACGGTTTGGCACAATCGTTCGGTTTGGACAAAGCCGGCGGCGCACTGATTGCCAAAGTCCTGCCCGGCAGCCCCGCAGAACGTGCCGGTCTTCAGGCGGGCGACATCGTCCTCAGCCTCGACGGCGGAGAAATACGTTCTTCCGGAGACCTTCCCGTCATGGTCGGCGCCATTACACCGGGAAAAGAAGTCAGCCTCGGCGTATGGCGCAAAGGCGAAGAAATCACAATCAAAGTTAAGCTGGGCAACGCCGCCGAGCATACCGGCGCATCATCCAAAACAGATGAAGCCCCCTACACCGAACAGCAATCCGGTACGTTCTCGGTCGAATCCGCAGGCATTACCCTTCAGACACATACCGACAGCAGCGGCGGACACCTCGTCGTCGTACGGGTTTCCGATACGGCAGAACGCGCAGGCTTGAGGCGCGGCGACGAAATTCTTGCCGTCGGGCAAGTCCCCGTCAATGACGAAGACGGTTTCCGCAAAGCTATGGACAAGGCAGGCAAAAACGTCCCCCTGCTGGTCATGCGCCGTGGCAACACACTGTTTATCGCATTAAACCTGCAATAACCCACATAATTTAACCAAAATATTTTTTAAATGATAAAATGCCCGTCAATACCGATTAACGGGCATTTTACAAAAATCAGTTGGTTGATTTTAAACAAATATTTTTTACGACAAAAAATATTTCCGCCCATTTTGCCAACAAAACCCAAACCGGAGGCGGACAGATACGCTCCCATCCGGACGCTTAACACCCCCATAACCATGCAGCTGATCGACTATTCACATTCATTTTTCTCGGTTGTGCCACCCTTTTTGGCACTGGCACTTGCCGTCATTACCCGCCGCGTACTGCTGTCTTTAGGCATCGGTATTCTGGTCGGCGTTGCCTTTTTGGTCGGCGGCAACCCCGTCGACGGTCTGGCACACCTGAAAGACATGGTCGTCGGCTTGGCTTGGGCAGACGGCGATTGGTCGCTGGGCAAACCAAAAATCTTGGTTTTCCTGATACTTTTGGGCATTTTCACTTCCCTGCTGACCTACTCCGGCAGCAATCAGGCGTTTGCCGACTGGGCAAAACGGCACATTAAAAACCGGCGCGGCGCGAAAATGCTGACCGCCTGCCTCGTGTTCGTAACCTTTATCGACGACTATTTCCACAGTCTCGCCGTCGGTGCGATTGCCCGCCCCGTTACCGACAAGTTTAAAGTTTCCCGCGCCAAACTCGCCTACATCCTCGACTCCACTGCCGCGCCTATGTGCGTGCTGATGCCCGTTTCAAGCTGGGGCGCGTCGATTATCGCCACGCTTGCCGGACTGCTCGTTACCTACAAAATCACCGAATACACGCCGATGGGGACGTTTGTCGCCATGAGCCTGATGAACTATTACGCACTGTTTGCCCTGATTATGGTGTTCGTCGTCGCATGGTTCTCCTTCGACATCGGCTCGATGGCACGTTTCGAACAAGCCGCGTTGAACGAAGCCCACGATGAAACTGCCGTTTCAGACGGCAGCTGGGGCAGGGTTTACGCATTGATTATTCCCGTTTTGGCCTTAATCGCCTCAACGGTTTCCGCCATGATCTACACCGGTGCACAGGCAAGCGAAACCTTCAGCATTTTGGGGGCATTTGAAAATACCGACGTGAACACTTCGCTGGTATTCGGCGGCACTTGCGGCGTCCTTGCCGTCGTTCTCTGCACGCTCGGCACGATTAAAACCGCCGACTATCCCAAAGCCGTTTGGCAGGGTGCGAAATCTATGTTCGGCGCAATCGCCATTTTAATCCTCGCTTGGCTCATCAGTACGGTTGTCGGCGAAATGCACACCGGCGATTACCTCTCCACACTGGTTGCGGGCAACATCCATCCCGGCTTCCTGCCCGTCATCCTCTTCCTGCTCGCCAGCGTGATGGCGTTTGCCACAGGCACAAGCTGGGGGACGTTCGGCATTATGCTGCCGATTGCCGCCGCCATGGCGGTCAAAGTCGAACCCGCGCTGATTATCCCGTGTATGTCCGCAGTAATGGCGGGGGCGGTATGCGGCGACCACTGCTCGCCCATCTCCGACACGACCATCCTGTCGTCCACAGGCGCGCGCTGCAACCACATCGACCACGTTACCTCGCAACTGCCTTACGCCTTAACCGTTGCCGCCGCCGCCGCATCGGGCTACCTCGCATTGGGTCTGACAAAATCCGCGCTGTTGGGCTTTGGCACGACCGGCATTGTATTGGCAGTGCTGATTTTTCTGTTGAAAGACAAAAAACGCGCCAACGCCTGACCCCTTTCCCTGTTCAGACGGCATATGCCGTCTGAAGCTTTTTGGAGCAAACCGCAATGACCGTCCCCCATATTCCGCGCGGCCCCGTCATGGCAGACATTGCCGCCTTCCGCCTGACCAGAGAAGAAAAACAACGCCTGCTCGACCCCGCAATCGGCGGCATCATCCTGTTCCGCCGCAACTTCCAAAACATCGAACAGCTCAAAACACTCACCGCCGAAATCAAAGCCCTGCGCACACCCGAACTCATTATCGCCGTCGATCACGAAGGCGGCAGGGTGCAACGTTTCATCGAAGGCTTCACCCGCCTGCCCGCAATGAGTACGCTCGGCGAGATTTGGGACAAAGACGGCGCGTCCGCCGCCGAAACCGCCGCCGGACAAGTCGGCCGGGTTTTGGCAACCGAGCTTTCCGCCTGCGGCATCGATTTGTCCTTCACTCCCGTCTTAGATTTGGACTGGGGAAACTGCCCCGTCATCGGCAACCGCAGTTTCCACCGCAATCCCGAAGCGGTCGCCCGCCTCGCCCTCGCCCTTCAAAAAGGTTTGGAAAAAGGCGGCATGAAATCATGCGGCAAACATTTTCCCGGACACGGATTTGTCGAAGGAGACAGCCATCTGGTCTTGCCGGAAGACGGGCGCAGCCTCGACGAACTCGAAACCGCCGACCTTATCCCTTTCCGCATTATGAGCCGCGAAGGTATGGCAGCGGTTATGCCCGCCCACGTCGTTTATCCGCAAGTGGATGCCAAGCCCGCAGGGTTTTCCGAAATCTGGCTCAAACAAATTTTGCGCCGCGATATCGGATTCAAAGGCGTGATTTTCTCTGACGATTTGACCATGGAAGGCGCGTGCGGGGCTGGCGGTATCAAAGAACGCGCCCGACTGTCGTTTGAAGCAGGTTGCGACATCATATTGGTCTGCAACCGTCCCGACTTGGTCGATGAATTGCGCGACGGTTTCACCATTCCCGACAACCCGGATTTGGCCGGACGTTGGCAATACATGGAAAACTCGCTCGGCCATGAGGCAGCACAAGCCATGATGCAGACGGCGGATTTCCAAGCGGCGCAAGCCTTCGTTGCCGGCCTTGCCTCGCCGCAGGATACAGCGGACGGCGTAAAAGTCGGAGAGGCCTTTTAAATCGGCTGCGTTTCAACAATCTGCCGATTTCAACCGTTTGTCAGGGAAAGGCAATGATTTTTTTCGGTCAGGTAGAAAGTTATCTTATTGAATTACTTGGAGATAAGGATGCTTATCAACACTGTATTCAAACACAGCCCTTTAAATCCGCCCGACACGCGGCAAAAAGGCAAAACGGTATAGGCACGCCGTATTTTTTGCGCTATAATCACGCCTTACTTAATTCGGAATGTAGCGCAGCCCGGTAGCGCACTTCGTTCGGGACGAAGGGGTCGGAGGTTCGAATCCTCTCATTCCGACCAAATCCAAACCGCCTCGGCATAAATTGCCGGAGCGGTTTTTCCTTTTGGCGGCAACAGAAAAATGCCGTCTGAAACAGAATGCTGTTTCAGACGGCATTTTGTTTTCCCTAACCCTGCCATTTGCGCGCACTGGCACAGAGTATCGGCAAGGTTCAAAAGACCATCGGAATTTAGGAAGCCGGGCTTGTACCCAACGACGGCATCTTATTCAGTAAGGCTCCGCCCCCAATCAGGCAGCGGAAATACCGGCAGTTTCACGCGGAAGCGGCACACTTTCCCCGTATGTCAAACATCGGCAAAACGGTAAGCCGGCCCTTTGAGTTACACTGCTTAAACTACTCTATCCCCGCCCATTTATGCGTCTGCACGCTCAACTGCCAATGGACGGGCGCGTCGGGGCGGCTGTTCAGAATACCGATTTGGCGGATGGTGTCGTAGATGTTCATCGCACCGTCTTGTTCGCAGGGCGAAAGGTAGTAATGGCGCGCACGGATTTTGCGTTCCATATTTTCGCAGAACCCGACGACATCGCCGTCGGCAACAATCCGCACTTCGTCGGCTGTTTCGATACAGCTTTTTTCGTATTTGGCGGCATAGTAGGCTTTAGGGCTGGTGGCGACATAGTCGATTTGCGGCGGTGCAGGATTGAGTCCGTTGGTTTCGAGACAGAGGAAATAGCCTTCCGCCTTGAGCGTGTCCAGCAGCGCATCGAGATGCGGCTGGATGGTCGGCTCGCCGCCGGTAATGATGATATTGCGGGCGGCATAGGCTTTCAGACGGCCTAAGATGTCGGACAGGCTCATCATGCTGAATGTCAAATAATCGGTATCACACCAGCCGCAGGCGAGGTTGCATTTGCCCAAGCGGACGAAAACGGCAGGCATGCCCGTGTTCCAGCCCTCGCCTTGCAGGCTCTCAAAAATTTCGACGATGCGGTATTGGGGATTTTCGGGGGCGACGCTGATTTTTTTCATACCGCCAACACCGCCGCCGCTGCCAAAAATGCGGGCAAACCTTGTTTGACGAGTATGCCTTTGTTGCCGGAAGAGAACGCGCCCCACGCGGCGGCAATCAGGACGAAGCCGAGAAACAGTACTGTCGCGCCGTACACGGCGTTATCCGGCGCGGCAAACTGCGCCCACAAAAGCCCGACGGCAAGAAAGCCGTTGTACAGCCCTTGGTTGCCAAACAGGGTCTGCACGCGCTTTTGTTCCATAAATTCATAAGGCAGCTTGAATATTTCCGCCGCTTTTTCGCTGGGAATCTGTGTCATTTCAAGCCAGGCGATGTAGAAATGTTCGGCGGCGACGAGGAGAACGAGAATGGTGGAGAGGAGTTTCATGGGTGTTCCTTTTAATGGGTACGTTTGAGATGGAATGCCGTTTGAAAAGACGGGGAATCCGTGCAGGAGAAAAAACCGTTTTACGGTATATTGGTAGATCTTATCTGCTCTGGCTCTCAGGCTTCGTTCGCCGGGTGTGAATCCGTCCAAACGGTCTAGGGCATTATTCTCCACCGCATTCTGCCCCAGCACGCCCCCTACCTGTGCACTGATCAGCATGAAAAAAGTGTAAACAATGCAATTTTTCCAATAAATAATCAATACAGAAATTTACTTGCATCTATTATATTCACTTTGCAACCATGTTAAATCACTGTATTTTATTTTATTAATTTTATCAAAAACTATTTGGTGCTTATTTATTTGAGCATTTTCTATACTATCAGTTAGTTTGTTAATACGTAATAGCTTTAACTTTTTATTTGTATAGCAGAAATCATGCACAATACCTCCATCAATATATGAAAAATAAATAAAGTTACCCTCTTCTATATAGTTATTAATAAAGAAATAAATAATGGAATTCTGATTTTTATCTATTAAGAAATAGTTAAATGGTATGCCAGAATTATAACTGTATGACTTCTCAAAAATAAATCGTTTTGTTGATAATTCCTTCTCATTTGGATAAAAAATGAAAATCCAAAATAAAGTCATAACTACCCATAAAATTATTTTTTTAATTAACAATATTAACTCTCCCTTTGAAATCTATCTTGAATTTTGTACCACTAGTGGATTAACAAAAATCAGGACAAGGCGACGAAGCCGCAGACAGTACAAATAGTACGGAACCGATTCACTTGGTGCTTGAGCACCTTAGAGAATCGTTCTCTTTGAGCTAAGGCGAGGCAACGCTGTACTGGTTTAAATTTAATCCACTATAAAGCAGATTCAAATAAGGACGCCCCACATCGTCATTCCCGCGCAGGCGGGAATCCAGAGAGTTGGAATTGCTGCAATTTTTAAATATTCCTGATAAATCAAGGTCTGGATTCCCGCCTGCGCGGGAATGCCGGCTTAGGGCAAGTTGTATTCAAATTCACTATATCGATACGTTCAAACTATCCCCTACCCCCCTCCATACTCCGCACACGATGTCGGCGTTTCCCACAATTTGACGCTGCACACGTTCAGCCCCGCGTTTTTCAAACGGTCGTACATTTCGACCGCCATATTTTCGGCAGTGGTGCGGCAGGGCAGGCACAGGGTTTTCATGTTCCAGCCCTCCAAGAGCGCGGCGATTTGGCATTCGCGCCCGTTGCCGCCGTGGTAGATAAACGCGTGGTCGAAAGGGTCGGTAATATATTGTTTCACAATGGCTTTAAGGTCGGTGAAATCCATCACCATACCGTCTTTCGGCCCGCCCCTGACGATGTCGTCTGAAACGGTGATTTCGAGTTTGTAGGTATGCCCGTGCAGGTTTTGGCATTTGCCGTCATGCCCGTCGAGCATATGCGAGGAGTCGAAGGTAAATATCTTGGTAATTTTCATGGTGGGTACTTTAAATCGGTAAATAGCCCTGAAAGCCGATTTCGGCAGGCTTGCCATGCGGATTCGGGGTCAGGCGGATATGGAAATTGCCGATGCGGTCGAGCGCAAGCAGGTTGTCCACGTCTTTTAAGTTGTCTTTATGCTGCTGAACATAGCTGTCGGTCAACAGGGTTTGCAGGGCTTTTTGTTTGGCTTCGGCAGGCGTGGCGGCGGCGAACAGCCCGAACGCGTGCGCCTCGGCAAGCTGCCCCGCGCGATAACCGCCGACATTGGCAAAATACAGGCGCGGGGCGTGTTCAGACGGCATTTCCGTTTTGGGCATTTCGGATACGGCGATGTCGTAACCGTCCGCCCATTCGACAACCTGCCAACCGTCGATGTGGATTTTGTCCGCATCGCCGAACCATGCGGCTTTGAGTGCGGGGACGGCTTCGCGGTAGTCGTCGCACACGGCAAATTGGATGTCGTGCACTTCGATATTGGAGCGGCCTGCGTTACCGCCGAGATAGAACATATAAAGTTTGGGCATGATAAGGCTTGTATCGGATAATGGTTGTATTTTCAGACGGCCTTTTTACTTTCCAAATATTCCGCCAATCCGCGCTCGCGCAACACGCAGCTCGGGCATTCGTGGCAGCCGCCGACGATGCCGTTGTAGCAGGTGTGGGTCTGCTCGCGGATGTAGTCCAGCGCGCCCATTTCATCCGCCAACGCCCAAGTTTGCGCCTTGGTCAGGTACATCAGCGGCGTGTGGATTTGGAAATCATAGTCCATCGCCAGATTAAGGGTAACGTTCATGGATTTGACGAACACGTCGCGGCAGTCGGGATAGCCGGAGAAGTCGGTTTCGCACACGCCTGCGATGATGTGCCGTATCCCCTGCCCTTTGGCGTAAATCGCGGCGTAGAGCAGGAAAAGCGCGTTGCGGCCGTCTACAAAGGTATTCGGAACGCCGTTTTCGGCAGTTTCGATGGAGGCGGCTTCGTCCATCAGGGCATTGTGCGTAATCTGCCGCATCAGGCTCAAGTCGAGTACGGTTTGTTTGATGCCCAAATCCTGTGCAATCCAGCGGGCGCGTTCCAGCTCGACGGCATGGCGTTGCCCGTATTGGAAAGTGATGGCTTGGACGTTTTCGCGCCCGTAGGTTTGGATTGCCTGAATCAGGCAGGTGGTCGAATCCTGACCGCCCGAAAAGATGACCAAGGCTTTTTGGTTTGACATATCGAATCCTAGTTTTGGTAACGCGGGAGGTTTGCGAACCGCGAAGTTGGAAAAATCGGATTATAACAAACTCCGAATGCGGACTGCGTACCGCCGCCGATGCCGTCTGAAACCGCCGCGGCATCCGGCCGGGAAACGGCGCGGCTTGAAATCTCCGAAAAACAGCCTGTTCGCGGAATTTGACGCATCACGATGCGCCGCCCCCAACCGGCCAAGACCTTGCCGATATTGGGAAAAAATAAAGGCTGCGTCTGAACCATCCGCCGATTCCGACTATTTGCCGAGGAAAAGGCAATTATTTTTCAGTATTGAAACGCCGTCAAAATAAAAAAATCGGGGGCTTATTCATTTTGTAGACGGCATTTGAAAACAAAGCCCCCATAAGCGATGCGCCAGCAAAGGCTTCGGCTTGTTTTCATCCGGCCCCGCACCTGCGGCGCAACGGATGCCGGATTTGGGGACGGCGGCGGTTTCGGTTACAATCTGTGCTTTCCGTTCGGTACAGGCATATAAAAATGACGGTATTTTCAAAGTATTGGCAAAAAGGTATGGAAAACGGCGGCGTGGCCTTCCTGCTGTTTGTCGCCCGCCGTTTCAGCGAAGAGCGCGTACCTCAGGCGGCGGCGAGTATGACGTTTACCACGCTGCTGGCTTTGGTGCCGGTGCTGACGGTAACGGTGGCGGCGGTTTCGGTCTTTCCGGTATTTGAGAACTGGTCGGGGGCGTTTGTGTCCTTCATCAAACAAACCGTCGTGCCGCAAGGGGCGGACAAGGTGCTGGATTACCTCGACGCTTTCCGCCGGCAGGCAGGCAGCCTGACCGCCATCGGCAGCGTGATGCTGTTCGTCACGTCGCTGATGCTGGTTCGGACGATAGACCAGGCGTTTAACCGCATTTGGCGCGTCGGCGCGCAGCGTCCTTGGATGATGCAGTTCCTCGTTTATTGGACCCTGCTGACCTGCGGGCCGCTGTTTTTGGGCGTGGGCATCTCGCTGACGGCGGGATGGGGGGAATCGTGGCTGTTGCGCCCGCTGGCGATGCCGTTGGGAACGGTGCTGCTGTTGTGGGGGCTGTACTGCTTTGTCCCCAACCGTTTCGTACCCGCGCGGCACGCTTTGATCGGGGCGGCGGCGACGGCTTTGTGCCTGTGGTGCGCGCGCGCGCTTTTTGTGTGGTATATGGGCAGTTTCGACGGCTACCGCTCGATTTACGGCACGTTTGCCGCCGTGCCGTTTTTCCTGTTGTGGCTGAACCTGTTGTGGACGCTGGTCTTGGGCGGGGCGGTGCTGACGGCCTCCCTGTCGTATTGGCAGGGCGGGGCGTTTCGGAAAAATGCGGACGCGCGCGGCGGCTTTGACGATGTGTTGGACATTTTACTCTTGCTCGACGCGGCGCAAAAACGCGGCAAAGCCCTGCGGGTCCGGCAGTTCAGACGGCACATCGGTATGGGCTACGACGAGTTGGGCGCGCTCTTGGACAAACTGGCGCACTACGGTTATGTTTATTCCGGGCGGCAGGGCTGGGTTTTAAAAACAGGGGCGGATGCCATTAAATTAGACACACTCTTCAAACGCTTTGTGTACCGTCCTTCCGCCGCCAATCAAAACCCCGTCGGACAAGCCGTCGGCAGGCTGGTGCAACCCTGCCTTCAATCTTTAGAGATAACGCTGGCGGAGTTTGCCGCGCAAACCGGGCAAACCGCCCCCTCACCGTCCCAACCGCCGTCCGAAGGATAAAACGATGCGGTCGAACAACCTCCTCATCCTCATCTCCGCAGCCGCCTTTGCTTCGGCACGCGCCGATGCGCCCGACGGCGTTTTTACCGTCAACTTCCAAACCCCGAGCGGCAACATCGTCTGCGGCGGCGACACCGGACCGCTGGAAGGCGGAGAACCGTGGCACGGCGTATCCTGCTTCATCCACGAAACCGACAATACCAAACCCGCCATGCCGAAACCCAAAGGATGCGGATTCGACTGGGGCAACGTGTTCAACATCGACAACAAAGGGAAAGCCTATATGAGCTGTTACAGCGACTACCCGTACAGCCCGAATCCGCCCGTCCTCGCCTACGGACACACCGCCAAAGGAAAAGGCTGGCAGTGCGGCAGCCTTGAAAACGGCGTACTCTGCACCAACTCGGCAGGACACGGCTTCCTGCTCAACCGCAAATGGCAGCGTATGTTTTAAAACAGAATGCCGTCTGAACCGCAGTTTTGCAGCGTTCGGACGGCATACCCGCCAACCACACAAAGGAAAAACCATGAGCAAAAAAATCAAAGCCGGCATTGTCGGCGCGACGGGCTACACGGGCGTGGAACTGCTGCGCCTGCTTGCCGCCCATCCCGATGTCGAAGTTGCCGCCGTAACCAGCCGCAGCGAAGCGGGAGTCGCAGTTGCCGATTACTTTCCAAGTCTGCGCGGCGTATACGGCCTCGTCTTCCAAACGCCCGACGAGGCAGGTTTGGAACAATGCGACATCGTCTTCTTCGCCACGCCCAACGGCATCGCCATGAAAGACGCGCCGCGCCTGATTGAACAGGGCGTGCGCGTCATCGACCTTTCCGCCGACTTCCGCATACGGGACATTCCGACCTGGGAACACTGGTACGGCATGACCCACTCCGCCCCCGGCCTCGTTTCCCAAGCCGTGTACGGATTGAGCGAACTCAACCGCGAAGCCGTCGCACAGGCGCGCCTCGTCGCCAACCCCGGCTGCTACCCGACCTGCGTATCCCTACCGCTCGTGCCGCTGTTGCGGCAATGCCGTCTGAAGCCCGGTATGCCGCTGATTGCCGACTGCAAATCCGGCGTATCCGGCGCGGGCAGGAAAGGCAATGTCGGTTCGCTTTTGTGCGAAGCCGGCGACAACTTCAAAGCCTACGGCATAACCGGACACCGCCACCTGCCCGAAATCAGACAGACCATCGCCGGGCTTCAGGACGGCATCGCCGAAGGATTCGTGTTCACGCCGCACCTCGCGCCGATGATACGCGGTATGCACGCCACCGTTTACCTCCACCTTTCAGACGGCACCGACCCCGAAACCGTTTTGCGCGACTATTACCGCGACAGCCCGTTCGTGGACATCCTGCCTGCCGGTTCGACACCCGAAACCCGCAGCGTGCGCGGAAGCAACATCTGCCGCATCAGCATCCAACAGGCGGCGCAATCCGACGTGTGGGTCGTCCTTTCCGTCATCGACAACCTCGTCAAAGGTGCGGCGGGTCAGGCAGTCCAAAATATGAACATTATGTTCGGACTGGAGGAAACACACGGCTTGGGCGGCATTCCCCTGCTCCCCTGAAACGCAAACAGCAAACCGCAGGCATCGTGCCTGCGGTTTTTTGATGCCGCCGAACTCCGCAAGCGTTTCAGACGGCATTTCGCTCACACGCCCAAATAACCTTCCCTGCCGGAAAGCCATCTTGCCAAATGCGCCTCGACGATTTCGGGGTTTTGTTCGATTAACATGGGTGCGATTTCGCGCGCTTGTTCCAAGAGGTGCAGGTCTTCTTCGAGCTTGGCGAAGCGCAGCATAGGCACGCCGCTTTGGCGCGCGCCGAGAAATTCGCCGGGACCGCGGATGTTGAGGTCTTGGCGGGCGATTTCAAAGCCGTCGGTGTGTTCGTAGATGACTTTCAACCGCGCTTTGGCGAGTTCGCCCAAGGGTTCGGCAAACAGGAGGACGCACACGCTTTCCGCCGCGCCGCGCCCTACCCGTCCGCGTAATTGGTGTAGCTGCGCCAAGCCCATGCGCTCGGCGTGTTCGATCACCATCATGGCGGCATTGGGCACATCTACGCCGACTTCGATGACGGTGGTGGCAACCAAGACGTTCAGACGGCCTGCGGCAAATTCCGCCATAACTTCGGCTTTTTCGGCGGCTTTCATACGCCCGTGTACCAAGCCGATGTTGAGTTCGGGCAATGCCGTCTGAAGCCGGGCGAGGGTTTCGGCGGCGGTTTGCAGTTGCAGGGTTTCGCTTTCTTCAATCAGCGGGCAGACCCAGTATGCCTGCTGCCCCTTGCGGCAGATGTTGAGGACGAAGCCTTCAACTTCGGCGCGCCGGACGTTGTTGACGAGGCGGGTTTTAATCGGAGTACGTCCGGGCGGCAACTGGTCGATAACAGACACGTCCAAGTCGGCGAAGAAACTCATGGCAAGCGTGCGCGGGATGGGCGTGGCGGACATCATCAGCTGGTGGACGTCGCGCCCTTTGTTTTTGAGGGCGAGGCGTTGGGCGACGCCGAAGCGGTGTTGTTCGTCCACAATGCTCAAGCCCAAATTGTGAAACGCCACGCCGTCTGAAAACAGGGCGTGCGTGCCGACGGCGATTTTGACGCTGCCGTCGGCGAGTTTGGCTTTGGCTTCGTCTTTGGCTTTTTTACGCAAACTGCCAAAAAGGCGGACAACTTCAATGCCCAAAGGTTCGAGCCATTGTTTAAATTTAATAAAATGTTGTTCGGCAAGGATTTCAGTGGGCGCCATTACAGCCACCTGCGCACCGGATTCGATAGCCGTCAAAGCAGACAAAGCAGCCACAATGGTTTTGCCGCTGCCGACATCGCCCTGCAGCAGGCGGTGCATCGGGTAGGTTTGCGCCATATCGCGGCGGATTTCGGACACGACCCTTTCTTGCGCATCGGTCAGGGCAAACGGTAAGGCGTGGCGCAGGGCTTGGGTCAATGTGCCGTCGCCGCCCAATGCCGCTGCCGTGCCGCTGACACGCTTCTGCCGCGCCAAGCGCATGGAAAGCTGTTGTGCCAAAAGTTCGTCAAATTTGAGCCGTTGCCATGCAGGCAGCGTGCCGTCTGAAAGTTGATGAATAGTGAAACTCGGCGGCGGAGAATGCAAAAGGCGCAGGCTTTCGGCAAGGTGCGGCAGCTTCAGACGGCACAGCAGGGCATCGGGCAGCGTGTCGTGCAACGGCGTAACGTCCAAGGCCGTCTGAATAATGCGGCGCAAAGTGGGCTGATTTAAACCGTTTACGGTCGGATAAATCGGCGTGAGGCTTTCTGCCAAACCGCTGCTCTCAGCATCGCGGATTTTGGGATGAATCATTTCGTCGCCGTAAAACCCATGTTTGATTTCGCCCACGGCGCGGATGCGCTTACCGACCGCCATCTGTTTCTGATGGCTGGCGTAAAAGTGGATGAAGCGCAGGAAAAGGACGCCGCCGGAACCGTCGGCGATTTGGACAATCAGCTGCTTGCGCGGCTTAAAAGTTACTTCCTGATGGATAACCTCGCCCTCGACCTGGCACGGCACGCCGATCGGCGCGTCCTTAATCGGCATAATGTGCGTCTCGTCCTCGTAACGCAGCGGCAGATGCAAAACCAAATCCCACGCGGTATGAAGGTTGAGTTTGTCGAGCTTCTTGGCGGAAACATCGGTAATTTTGAGCTGTTTTCGGGTTTCGGGCGACATCATAGGCAGATTCCTTTGGACGCGCCTATTTTATCCGAAAACAAAAATGCCGTCTGAAACGGATTCAGACGGCATCGGCAGGCAGGAATCAAGCCCCGGCGGCTTCGGCTTCCTGCTGTTGTTGGTAAATCGCCTCAAAATTAATCGGCGCAAGCAGGACGGGCGGGAAGCCGGCGCGCGTTACCGTACCGGAAACCGCTTCGCGCGCGTAAGGGAAGAGGATGTTCGGACACGCCACGCCGAGCAGCAGGTCGGCATCTTCTTCGGGGATGTTTTCCAGACGGAAAATACCGCTTTGGGTTACTTCGTTCAAAAACATCGTGCGCTCGTTATCCAGCTTGGCGGTAACGGTTACGGTAACGTCCACGTTGTAGTAGCCGTCTTCCAGCTTTTGGCTGCCGGTGGAAACGCGCATATCCACTTCGGGCTCGCCCTGTTCCAAAAAGATTTGCGGCGCGTGAGGCACTTCCAAAGACAAGTCTTTGACATACAGTCGCTCGATGCTGAATACGGGTTGCAGTTCTTCGCTCATTTTGTTTTCCTAGTTGGGGGTTAAGGGTTCAGCAGTCCGTCCAACCCGCCTTCCTGCTGGAGGCGGTAGAGGTCGGTAAATCCGCCGACATGCGTTTCGCCGATGAAAATCTGCGGCACGCTGCGCTGTCCCGAAAGCTGCTGCATTTCGGCAAAGGCTTCGGGGCTTGCATCGACACGGATTTCGTCGATATGTCCGACACCTGCCGCGTGCAGCAGCCTTTTCACCATCGTGCAGTAGGGGCAAAACGGACCTGTGTACATGGTAACGGTCTGCATATTGGGTTTCCGAAAGTTTTGCAATGATAATCAATATAGGGGCAATCGCTCCGTTTGGCAAGTGCGGAACAGATGCACGTTCAGACGGCATGTGCGGAGTGTGTCAAAGTTTCTTTTTTAAAGTATGATAGACATTGTGAAAAATATTTTTGCACCCGCGCTGCGCGGCGGAACGGGTGCAAAAATATTTTTATTACATTTTCAGGAAAAACCATGTTGTCAGGACTCCCCATCCCCAAAGACATCGCGCGCCCGCCCGAAACGATATTGGTCAACATCACGCCGCAGGAAACACGCGTAGCAGTATTGGAGGAAAACAATATCTGCGAGCTGCACATCGAGCGCAACAGCGGGCACAGCCTGGTCGGCAATATCTATCTGGGCGTGGTGCGCCGCGTACTGCCCGGGATGCAGAGCGCGTTTATCGACATCGGCTTGGAACGCGCGGCGTTTTTACACATCGTCGATGTCCTCGAACAACGCCGCAACCCCGAAGAAACCCAGCGCATCGAACATATGCTGTTTGAAGGGCAGTCGGTTTTGGTGCAGGTCATCAAAGACCCCATCAACACCAAAGGCGCGCGGCTTTCCACACAAATCTCGCTGGCGGGGCGTTTCCTCGTCCACCTCCCGCAGGAAGAACATATCGGCGTATCCCAGCGTATCGAAGACGATACGGAACGAAGCAACCTGCGCGAGCGTCTCAACAAGCTCCTGCCCGAAAAGGCATGCCACGGCTACATCATCCGCACCAACGCCGAAAACGCCACCGACGAACAGCTACAATCCGACATCGACTACCTGACCAAAGTGTGGGAACACATCCAAGAACAGGCAAAAATCCAACCGCCGGAAACCCTGCTTTATCAGGACTTGCCTTTAAGCCTGCGTGTGTTGCGCGATATGGTCGGCTGCGACACGCAAAAAATCCTCGTCGATTCCACCGTAAACCACGGGCGCATGACGCGTTTTGCCGAACAATACGTCCACGGCGCATTGGGCAGGATAGAGCTGTTCAAAGGCGAACGCCCGCTGTTTGAAACCCACAACGTCGAACAGGAAATCGGCCGCGCCCTGCAACCGCGCGTCAACCTCAACTTCGGCAGCTACCTGATTATCGAGTCCACCGAAGCGATGACCACGATAGATGTAAACACCGGCGGCTTCGTCGGTGCACGCAACTTCGACGAAACCATCTTCCGCACCAACTTAGAAGCCTGCCACACCATCGCCCGCGAATTGAGGCTGCGCAACCTCGGCGGCATCATCATCATCGACTTCATCGATATGGCTCAGGAAAGCCACCGCGAAGCCGTGTTGCAGGAGCTTGCCAAAGCCCTCGCCTTCGACCGCACACGCATCACCCTGCATGGCTTTACCCATTTGGGGCTGGTCGAGCTGACGCGCAAACGTTCGCGCGAAAACTTAAACCAAGTCCTCTGCGAACCCTGCCCTTCCTGCCAAGGCAGAGGCCGTCTGAAAACGCCGCAAACCGTGTGCTACGAAATCCAGCGCGAAATCGTCCGCGAAGCGCGCCGTTACGATGCCGAAAGTTTCCGCATCCTCGCCGCCCCCAACGTTATCGATTTGTTTTTGGACGAAGAATCGCAATCCTTGGCAATGCTGATAGACTTTATCGGCAAACCGATTTCTTTGGCGGTCGAAACCGCTTACACGCAGGAACAATACGATATTGTGCTGATGTAAAAAATGCCGTCTGAAGCCTTCAGACGGCATCTGTCTATTTCAGGGTTTCCTTGTCCAACAAGGCGCGTATCAGCAGCCCGTGTCCGAAACGGCGGCTGTCTGACAATTCCAAATGTCCGCCGTATTTTTTAGCAAGCGTGTCGGCGATGGACAGACCCAGCCCCGTCCCCTGCTGCTCCGTTCCCAAAATACGGTAAAACGGATCGAGGACGCGGGCGCGTTCGGATTCGGGAATACCGTTCCCGTTATCTTCCACCCACACGGCAAGATATTTCCCTTCGTCCGTGAAACCCAAATCTATCCTGCCTTCGGGCGGCGTATAACGTACCGCGTTGTCGGCAAAGGTTTTAATCAGCGTATAGATTTCCGTTTCGTCGGCAGACACTTCGACATCGCCTCCGACCGCCACGCCGATGTCCTGACGTTTTTCCAAAGCCAGCGGCATCAGTTCCTGCAACACTTGGCGGAAACGGCTTTGCAGACCGAATGTCGTTTTCGCCAAGGGGGTTTCGTCCGACTGCGAACGCGCCAGTGCCAAAAGCTGCTCGAGCAGGTGTTTGTTGCGCCTGATGCTTTGCTGCAAAACGGCAGACTGCCGCGCCGCATCGGGTGGCAGAGACATATTGTTGAGCCGTTCCGCCTGAAGGGAAAGGGCGGTCATCGGCGTACGCAATTCGTGTGCCGCATCGGCGACAAACCGCTGACGATGGCGGATGTCTTCATCCGCACGTTTCAAAAGCAGGTTGATGGCGGTTACGAACCCTCTGATTTCACTGGGAATATTGTCCACGCTCAAAGCAGACAGGTCATTGATTCGGCGTTGTTCGAGACTTTGCGACAATTTGCGGACGGGGCGCATGGCTTTGTGCGTAATCCACACGGTCAGCAGTATCATCAGCGGCAGTGCCGCCAGCAGTGGCAACACGCTTTGCCGTGCCGCATCCGCCGCCAAATCTTCACGGTATTCGTTTTCCTGCATCACGGCAATCCGCCCCCGCTCCGTCGTGCGGATATAGACGCGGTAATAATCGTCGTCATCGTCCGCCTGAAGCGTGTGCAGACCGTCCGCCAGATGCGCGGGCAGGCTGACAACAGGGTCTTCCTGCTGCGGCATCTGTACCAAAATACGCGTATCGCCGTCGCCCTCGGGCAAAGTTTCAGGTTTGGAATCGGGGGCGACATACAATGCCGTCTGACGCAACAGGTCGTCCTGCAACTCTTCCGTTTCGTGGAAGGTTTCGTAGTAGGAAAACATACCTGCAAGCATTGCCAGCGGAACAAACATCCAAATCAGGGCAAGGCTGATTCTGACCTGAAGCGAATGTTTTAAAATTTTAAAAAAACGGTCCGGCATCTTCGTTCCTGTTCAGACGGCATCTTGACGCGGCATCAGCCAGCCGACACCGCGCACATTTTGTATGCTTTCCTTACCCAGTTTCTTACGCAGCGCGTGAATCAGAAAATCTACCGCATTGCTTTCGACTTCCTCGCCCCAGCCGTAAACCTTGTCCTCCAAATCCGAGCGCGACAAAATCACGCCCGGCCTCGCCAGCAAAGCCTGCAATACTGCAAACTCCTTGTTGCTCAATGCCACCTGCCGCCCCTCGGCAATAATTTCCGCCTGATACGTTGCCGGATTCAGCGAAATCACGCCGTTGGACAGGCAAACCTGTCCCTGACCGCCGCCGCGCCGCAACACTGCCCGCATCCGCGCCTTAAGCTCCGCCATATCGAACGGCTTGACGATATAGTCGTCCGCACCGCCGTCCAAACCATTCAGCCGGCTGTACAAATCATCCCGCGCCGTAACGATCAGCACGGGGACGGTACAGCCTGCCGCGCGTATTTCCGACAAAACATCCAAACCATCGCGCCCCGGCAAACCCAAATCCAGCAGCATCAGGTCATAAGGCTGGGCAGCGGCCGCCGCTGCAACCTGCGCGCCGTTTTTGACCCAATCCACCGCATAACCGCCGTCTTTCAAATTTGCCGACACCGCTTCCGCAATCATCGCATCATCTTCAACCAGCAAAACACGCATCAACTTTCCCTTTCAGACAAACCGCGGCTATTCTAACACTTGAACATTAGCTGCAATTTAGCGGCAACAAAAAACCGCAGAACAGAAATTCTGCGGTTTTTGACCGTTTTCAACCTATTTTGCGTGTTTCTCCACCAGAGAGACAAACTGATTAATATATGACTGAACAAAATCCCTTGCCGAGTCGATCAATTTGCCTTTTTCATCAAACAGCGTCGGCGAATTGCCCAAAAACACCTCAGGCTGCCCTGTTAGCGGCATATCGAAATAAGACAAAGCAAGACGCAGGTTTTTTTGAGAACTGTAGCCCCCCATCTTGCCGACGGAATGGCTGATGATGCCGGCAGGTTTGTGTTTCCACGCCACATCGGCATTCGGTTTAGAACCGATGTCCACCGCATTTTTCAAACAGGCGGGAACAGTGCGGTTGTTTTCGGACGTAACGAACAAAATGCCGTCTGAAGCCTTAATCGTTTCGCGGAAAGCCGTGTAGCTTTCGGGCAGCGGCACATCTTCCACCGCAGGGTCGTCATAATCGAAATTGTAAAGCGGCAGATGTCCGATTTCGACGATTTCCGCCTGCCAGCCTTCGGGGAACATCTCCGCCGCATTCAATGCCACTTTGCGCGCAAACGAAGCACGGCGCAGGCTGCCCACCAAAATACTGATTTTCTTAGCCACAATCATTCCTCCTGAATATTAAGTTTGTACGTCTCAATCATTTCATAATGATAACGATTATTATATATGTGATTTCCCCTGCAAACAAGCCGGACCGCCGCCCCGGCGTTCCCACTTATCCGGCTTTGCCTTATAATTGCTTTTTTTATGTAACAGATTCACCTATGAATTTCCCCAAAACAGCGGCCTCCCTGCTGCTGCTTCTCGCCTCCCTCGCCGCACACGCGCTCGATACCGGCCGCATTCCGCAAAACGAAATCGCCGTATATGTCCAAGAACTCGGCAGCGGCAGGGTCGTCATCGACCATCGCGCGGATGTCCCCGTCAATCCCGCGTCCACGATGAAACTCGTTACCGCGTTTGCCGCCTTCAAAACCTTCGGCAGCAATTACCGCTGGGCGACCGAGTTTAAAAGCAACGGCAAAGTGAGTAACGGCACGCTGGATGGCGATTTGTATTGGGCAGGCAGCGGCGACCCCGTTTTCAATCAGGAAAACCTGCTTGACGTTCAAAAACAGTTGCGCGACAAAGGCATACGCAATATCACGGGACACCTGATACTCGACCACAAGCTGTGGGGCGAAGTCGGCAGTCCTGACCATTTTGAAGCCGACAGCGGTTCGCCGTTTATGACGCCCCCCAATCCGACTATGCTGTCTGCCGGTATGGTTATGGTGCGCGCCGAACGCAATGCCGCCGGCAGTACCGACATCCTCACCGATCCGCCTTTGCCGCATATTTTCGCCCAAAACAACTTGAAAATTACCGCCTCCCAAGCTGCCTGCCCTTCGGTCAAAAAACTGATGCGTGCATCTTTTTCGGACAATACGCTGAAATTGCGCGGCAATATTCCCGAAAGCTGTTTGGGCAAGCCTGTCGGTGTCCGGATGTTCGCGCTTGACGAACTGATCCGGCAAAGTTTTACCAACCACTGGCTGCTCGGCGGCGGACGGATTTCAGACGGCATCGGCATAGCCGACACGCCGGAAGGCGCGCAGACGCTTGCCGTTGCACACTCAAAGCCGATGAAGGAAATTTTGACGGACATGAACAAGCGTTCGGACAATCTGATTGCGCGTTCCGTCTTCCTCAAACTCGGCGGCAACGGCAAACTACCCGCCGTTTCCGAACAGGCAGCGTCTGCCGTCCGGCGTGAACTTGCCGTGTCGGGCATCGATGTTGCGGATTTGGTTTTGGAAAACGGTTCGGGTCTGTCCAGAAAAGAAAGGGTAACGGCGAGAATGATGGCGCAAATGTTGGAAACGGCTTATTTCAGCCCGTTTGCACAAGATTTCATCGACACGCTGCCCATCGCCGGTACAGACGGAACTTTACGCAACCGCTTCAAACAAAGCGGCGGGCTGCTGCGCCTGAAAACCGGCACGCTCAACAATGTCCGCGCCCTTGCAGGTTATTGGCTGGGCGACAAACCGATGGTCGTCGTCGTCATCGTCAACAGCGGACGTGCCGTTTCCCTACTACCTGATTTGGACAACTTCGTTTCTAAAAATATCATTCCCGGAGGCGACGGCTGGCTGGATGCAAAACTGATGTGCAAAGAACGCCACGCCTGAACGGACAAAAATATAGTAAATTAACAGGTTACCGCATTGCCGTACAGTTTGCAGTTTCACCGCCTTGTTCCGATTTCTGCCGACCCACGATAAAATGCCGTCTGAACTTGCACTGCCCCAACTTATAGGGTGCAGTCAAGTCCAGACGGCATTTTTATTTCTCCATCAAATCATAGCTCCAATCCAACAGCATCAATATAGTGGATTAAATTTAAATCAGGACAAGGCGACGAAGCCGCAGACAGTACAAATAGTACGGCAAGGCGAGGCAACGCTGTACTGGTTTAAATTTAATCCACTATATTTCATCCGTTTCCGCACCATAATCCAACACGATACCGACCCAATGCTGCTTGTTCATATGGTATGCAGGTAAAAAATTTTCTCCCCACCTCAAAACGGAAACCATATCAGGATTACTCTTCACATTAATGGATGTTACCCCTCCATCCCCTGCAAACCCAAACGGCTTTTGGCAATCCTCCCGATTAAGGCATACCATTTCCCCCTATTCCCACCATGCCTCAACACTGTAGAATCAAGATATTCTATCCACAAATACTCAGAAACCGTGCTGCATTGCTTCTCTGCGTATTCTAAAATCCGCCTTGATTGGGTAACAACTTCCCTCCATAAAAGAATGCCGTACCGGATTCCCTGACAAAAATAAAACCCTCTAAGAAAATACTTAGAGGGTTTTGGAATTTGGCTCCCCGACCTGGGCTCGAACCAGGGACCTGCGGATTAACAGTCCGTCGCTCTACCGACTGAGCTATCGGGGAATAAGCGAGAATAATAAAACAGAAATACCAAACGTGTCAATATAAATTTACAATCGATTGCACTTTATCTGCAAGCCCGCAATCTTTATATGTCATATGGCTTCCGCAATATGCCTTGCCGCACGTTTCGCATCCAATAGGATTAAACCAAGTTTGCCGGTTTCTTTTGCCATCAGCACCAACACGGCATCTTTACCCGCCTGACTTAAAAGGATATAGCCTGATTTTCCTTTAATCATCACTTGTTCCAATTCCCCGCAGGCGAGTTCTTGCACCGAACGGCTGCCTAAAGCAAGCAAAGTAGCAGAAATCGCCCCTACCCTGTCCGAATTCAAATGTGAAGGAAGCATTGTCGCCATCGGCAATCCGTCGGTTGAGATAACGGCAGATGCGACAATATCCGGAGATGTGTTGTTCAAGTCTTCCAAAACCGAAATTAATAATTGCTGCATAAACCCTCCTGTCCCAAGTTTTACACGCGGTTGCTGTAACGGCGGTATAAAATCCTGACCAAAGTAACAAATGCCTCTTTGCTCAAGTCCGGAATACCGCCGATAACCAAAATAAATTTGGTTGAACCGATATACAATGGGAAAAATGTCAATTCGCTCTGACCGGAAGGGTCGCAAACGCCCCAAGCGTTATTGTTGATATACAGGTTGTTCTTAATCAGCAGCCGGTGTTTCTTTTCCATCTGTGCAACTTCTGCCGCCAACAACCCCAACTCTTCCGCCGCCTCATGATGGAAATTGGCATTGGCAAGATACAGACCATTCCGATCGACCAATAATGCCTTACCGCTGCCGGACAACTGCTCCATCAACAGCGGTAATTGCTCGTCCGACAGATTGATGCCGTCTGAATGACCGTTTTCATCGCCATAAAGGAATTCGAGTTTTTGCAAACGGTACAACAGGTTCAAAGCGGTATCGATGTCGGCGGTGTCCGCCCAGGCGAGCAGCTTCTCACTGCTGACCACTTCGTCCGCATCCGCTTTCAACAGGCTGTGCAATAAGGTTTTACCGGCACTGGGGGTATCGCTGGATACGGCATAAAATGCACCGGCAGGAGTCAGGCGGGGATATAAATTTGCTTGTAGTGAAAGTGTTGATTCCATATTAAACCTCCAGTCCCGGATCAATAGAAAATAACATTGCGCTAACCAATTGCTTTACGTCATCTTCCTTACGGGCATCAATTTCAAAAACCGGAACATTAAGATTATGTTTTGCAAGATATTTGTGATACACGTCGATACCGGGCTGAGAGCGTATATCCATCTTGGTAATACCGACAACGACGGGTGCCTTCTCCAGCAGCCCTCGAAACGAATGTAAAAAGAATTCCAAATCTTTCAACGGGTTGGTTCGGGCATTATCTAAAAGCAAGACCAAACCCATACTGCCTTGGCTTAAGATTTCCCACATAAAGTTGAACCGTTCCTGACCGGGCGTACCATATAAATGGACTTTGGTATCCTCATCCAAGCTGATGACCCCGTAGTCCATCGCCACTGTCGTATTCCTTTTCCTATCCAAAGTCATATCGGATGCGGAAGCATCGGTCTGGACGGGTGCTTCGTCCGAAATAGCCGCAATGGCAGTGGTTTTCCCTACGCCGACAGGTCCTGTGAAAATAATTTTATTTTCTCTCATCTCTCCGCCTCTTAGCTGCCCAACAGTTTTTTCATCAGCCTTTGAAGAAGACCGCGCGGCTGGGATTGGGATGGTGTCGTGATTTTTTCCGCTTTTTTCACCATTTCACTATCAGAGGCAGAATCGGCCCCGATATTTATTTTATCCGCCATATCGGAGTATGCCTGTTGTGAAACCGTTTTTAAATCTACCGACAAAAACCCGGTCGTATAGGTTGCCGCAAGATAATTCAGAATATCATTGAGGTTTAAAGGCATCACTTTATACAACACGTTAAGGTTGACGGATGCCTTGGTCAGAAATGCCGACAAGCGTATCGACCCCGGCACATTTGCCAACCGGGTCAGGTTTGGCCAAGATTTCAACGTAAACGGAGTATCGGGAGAAATCGGATAAATCAACCTGCCCTGCGCCGTCCAAATGGAAAACTGCCACATACAGGACATAATGCCTACTTTAGCCTTTTCGCGCCATTGCGGGTTATCGGGAACAGTCTTGCAACTGACCTGCAAATTTTCGTCTTTACACAATTCTTCGAGTTTTTGCACACTTTCTGTCAGCAAAACCCGTTGTATCGAGGGGAAAACAATAAGGACCGGCTTATTTCCATGCAAGATAGCGATGTCCCGCCTGTTCTTTTCCGCAAACCGCAACGCCCCCAATAATCCTTTATTCGGGTTAAACCGGCGTATCGTAACCGTACGCTGCACATTCCCGTTGTTTTTTGCCGACCGGTCTGCGGGTGCAATAAACGATTTCCCATAAACATTCTCGCCCTGCAACAACTTGCGGAGCATAGGAAACAATGTTTCAAACCGAATCGGTTTGGGCAGGTAGGGAACTTCAGAATCGGGAACTTTCTCCGAACAGACGGCGACGGGTATATCCTTATAACGCTCGGCAAGCTCTTTCCAAAGTTCAAAACCGCCCTCGGCATCGGTATCCGCCAAAACCAAATCGGGCACGACACTGCCGTCTGAAGGGGATACCGTTTCATAACAGGTGGTATTGTGCATTTTGAATGCCATTTTGAAAACGGATTCCTGCTGCGCCGTCATCCCCGCCAACATTACGCGTACTGTTTTAATTTTCGGCAGTTGAACTTCCATTTTTATTTTCCGTACCGTTTTATTTTTTTATATTTTGATTCATACGCTGCAGCAGCCGGCTCATCAGCATAACGACCTCTTCAGGAAGCCTGTCCGCACGTTCCCTCAATACCCTTAAAAACTGCCCCAACCTATCCCAATCTTCAGTACGTTCATAAATATCGATCAACGTAATATAAAGCTGGGACTCGTCGGGATATTTCAATACCGCCTGCTCCAACACATCCATTGCCGCTTCAATCTGACCATACATCAGCAACGACTCTACTTCTTTAACCGCATCGTCTGCCGGAGACGAACCGGTGTTGATCAATGAAGAATCTTGAAGCACCAAATCCCGATGTTGCGCTTTGAATTTCTGTATATTTTGCGGCAGATACCCGTGCCCCATACCGATGTCTTTGATTTGCCGGTCGTTCGGCCCCTTTTCCAAATCATCGAAAACTTCATGGTAACCCAGGCTGTACCCCCAACCCAGCATCCGCTCTTTAACCTGCCTGCCGTAATTGCCCAACGTTTGGTAAAGTTTCCACAAATGTCCGGCAAAACGGTCTATATCCGCATGCTGATAGTCGAGTTTCAACGCATCGATAATCAGGTTTGCAGGTTTTTCGGAAGTTTGGATGGCACGGTCGTATTGTTTCGATGCCGTTTCGTAGCTGACTTTGTCTTTAAGGATTTTCGCACCTTGATCGGCGCGGACCAAGCCGGCAATCGCACCGATTTCCTCTTGGCTGATTCCGGACACGTCTTTTTTGCCCCGCACAATCGGGATGCGCTTGATTTCTTCGGCTCCATAAGCCTTACCGCCGGCATCCGGTGGGGGCGATGCGGAAGCTGCCGTCGCAGAACCGCCTTCCGCACGTTTTTCAATCTCCTGAATGCCCCATCCCAAACCTTCTTCCGCCAAGACGCGGATACGCAAATGGTTTGAATCGCGCTGTAATGCCTGTTCGATATATTTTGCCAAAAGTTCGGAAGGGATCAGTTTGCCGTATTTTTGCAGATTGTCTGCCAAAACATCGACATCCCCCACTTCGAGATTGATATCGAGCAGCTCGCGGATAAGGTTTTCAGGTTTCGCTTCACCATCCGGAATGCCGTCCAGATAGGCAGCCAAAGATTCGGCAGCCTTGCCCTGATAACCGAACTGCTTATAAACCTGATATTCCGTCAGCGGATCGACTTCTTGCGCGGATACTGCCGCAGATGCAGTCTCGGCGCTCTCATTCCAAGAAAATCCCGTCTGCGTGCCGTCTGAAACCGATTGGTCAACCTGATCGACCCAGTCCGAATCATTGCTTCCGGGCGACTGCCCCTGCGTATTGCCGACACCTTGGGATTTGCGCTTCGGTGTTTTCTTACCCTGCTTCGCACGCATAACCAAAAGCACCAGCAATACCGCCAGTGCCAGACCGATAATTAATGAGTTTTCCAAAGGATACTCCCGATACCGTAACGAGCGGATGGCCGACTGCCTGCAACGGCAATTGTCCGCTTTTATTATTAACGATTTACTGAAATAGACTTGTAAGTTTCAAATCATACCATAATTTAACGTTTGACAATATGCCTTCTGCACAAGCCTTGCCATATGACCTTTTATGTTTTATACGTTTAAATGTATTTGTCGGGCACTATCTGTTTGCACCCCCTTCCTTAATTATTCTTTTCCTTTGATTTTCAAAAAGTTATTTTCCTGTTTGCGGCAACAAATCGAATACGGCGACAGACTCGGTATGGGATGTCTGGGCAAACATATTCATTATCCCTGCCCCGCTGAGTATATAGCCTTTTTCAACCAACACGCCCGCATCCCGTGCCAAAGTGGAAGGGTTGCAGGATACATAAACGATTTTTTGCGGAAGGTAGGGTGTATGCAGCGATTTGACGACTTCATACGCACCGCTTCTGGGAGGATCTATCAGCATTTTGTCAAACCTTCCCCAAGAGGCGACTGTCTTTTCGGTGCAATCAAAGAGGTTGGCAGCAATAAAATCCGTCTGTCCGTCGCAACCGTTCAACCGTGCATTTTGCTGGGCGCGCCTGACCAGGTTTTCCGCGCCTTCGATGCCGACCACATCCGCCCCGCTCTTGGCTATGGGCAGACTGAAATTGCCCAAACCGCAAAACAGGTCGGCAACTCGCTCACCCTGACGTATGTCGAGCATTTTTACGGCGCGTGAAACCATCAGCCGGTTGGTATCTGTATTAATTTGCGTAAAATCTCCCGGCCGGAACGGCATTTCAATGCCGAATTCAGATAATGTATATTTTAATGTTTTGTCTGTTTTGGGATAAAACGGTTGCGATACGCCCCCTTCGATTTGCAGCCAAACCTGCCAGCCGTCCGACAATTCCGAATCAAACCACTGCCGAATCCGGTTCTCTTCGTTCTGCCGAAGTTTGCTTTTGAACGCGATGTTCAATACGATGATTTCACTGCCGCAATAAAACTCGGCAAACCGGGCAACACTTCCCTCTTCCGCCAAATCCTGCAAAAGCTCCCTGATGGCGGGCAGCTTGTCTGAAACCGGCTTCGGAATCAGCATACATGACGAAATACCCACCACATCATTCGTTTTCTTTGCCTGAAACCCCAGTTTCAGACGGCATGATTTGTCTAATGACACACTGAACCGCGCCCTATCCCGATAATGCCATACATGTCCGTAAATCGGCGGCAATATCTGCTTCGGTTTGACCTTGCCGATACGCTCGAGCTGCTCTTCCATCATCCTTTGTTTGAACGCCACCTGCGCTGTTGGAGAAATATGTTGCAGGGAACAACCGCCACAGCGTTCAAAATAACGGCACTGCGGGACGGTACGCTCATCCGAAACTTTGAATATCGCTACTGTTTCCGCTTCGTCAAACTGCTTTTTCTGTTTGGTAATCCGAAAACCGACTCTTTCAGACGGCAATGCCCCTTTAATAAAAACCGTTTTGCCGCCAACCTTTGCCACACCCCTGCCTTCATAATCCAAGGCGGAAATTTCCGCGACATTTGTTTCCGTTGCCATTACCCAATCCGTCCGCACTGTACCGAAGCGCATATTTTCGCACAAATTGGTACGGTTTCAGGTATGATTTGCCGAAAACCTATCGGACACACACCATATTTTGATATGAATAAAACAATCTGCCGCACTGCCGCACTATTGATAAGCGGTTTTTCATACGCAAACACCGTCATTCCTGATGTCTCCCCCGTCGCACAAGGTCAACATGTCTTCATTAACATCCCTCAGCAACGCCTATTCCTCTACACCGACGGCAAACTGACCAAGGTTTATCCCGTTGCAGTAGGTCGGGCGATGACACAAACCAATCTAGGCGAACATAAAATCGGGGCGAAAGCCTATAACCCTGTTTGGCACATCCCCAAATCCATACAGAAAGAACGCGGCGACGGCGTAAAAACCATAGCCGCCGGCCCGGACAACCCTTTGGGGCCGGTTTTTGTCCGCTTAGGAGACCCGAAACTCGGTTTGGGCATACACGGGACCAATGCGCCGGCCAGCGTCCCCGGGGTTCGGAGTCACGGCTGCGTCCGCATGAAATCGCCCGACGCGCTCGAGTTTGCCAAAACCATCGCCACCGGCTCGCCCGCCTCCGTCATCTATCAAATGGCGGGCCTCAATGAAGATGCGGATCGCAACCTGTGGCTTGCCGCCTTCCGCGACCCTTACGACAAAAACAACCTTGACATCGCCTCTCTGAAAAAAAGTATTGTACAATGGGCAAAAACACAGGGTAAAACCATCGCATCCGGTAAAATCGATGCCGTACTTAAAGCACGTACCGGCGCGCCCGTCTGCCTGACCTGCGGAAAAAACGGCAAGATGAAGATGCCGCTCAAATCGCTGGCGTGGATACAGGGTTCTTCCTCATACAGCCAAGCTGAGGCACCCGTCCAAACTACCCGGGTTGATCCTGTCGAGCGGCCGGTTGCCCAAGCTGCCGAACAACCGCCGGTTCAAATCGTCCATCCTATCCCCGCCCTGCCGCCGGCCGATGTCGAACCGGTTACCGAATCCGTACCTCAGGCAGAAACTGAAACTTTTAAAAATACTGCTTCCGAACCGTTTGATTCGCTGTTCTAAACCTGCCTCCCCACCGGAAAACGAAATGCCGTCTGAACTGTCTTTCAGACGGCATTTTGGTTCATCTTTCCATCAAAAGAATCAGCGATCGATCTGCTCTTTGATGATTTTCAGGTCGGGGTAAGACAACACGATGTCGTATTCGCGGCCGTCTTTATAGGCTTCCACTTCCAAAACCGGTTTGCCCCAATGGTCGTCGGCATCGACATCGTGAACCTGATAACCGCGCTGTTCCAACATTTTCACGGCTTTTGTGCGGTTTTGTTCAAAATGGGGATCACCGTAAATCTGACGCTCGGCAGAGTCGCCGGCAAATGCGGCAGCGGCACTCAGGGAAACAACGGCGGCCAATAACAATTTTTTCATTTTCAGTCCTTTCTTTATCGGTTGATTGAACAAGATGTGTTTTTTAATACCGCCATTAAAACACAGCAAAATTAGGTTTGAATTAGAGGAAAGTTAAGAAGCGTAAATGCCGTCTGAAAGAAACAGAGCCGTCAAACGGCTCTGTTTTCCTTATGCTTCTTTGGTTTCAGCCGCCTTTTGACGCAGGCGCAAGCTCAATTCACGCAACTGCTTGTCGTCCACGCTGTTGGGCGCGTTGGTCAGCAGGCATTGGGCACGTTGTGTTTTTGGGAAGGCAATCACGTCGCGGATAGATTCGGCGCCGGTCATCAGGGTAACCAAACGGTCGAGGCCGAATGCAAGGCCGCCGTGCGGAGGTGCGCCGAATTTCAGGTTGTCCAAGAGGAAGCCGAATTTCTCTTGTTGCTCTTCAGGGCTGATTTTCAGCGCGGCAAACACTTTCTCTTGTACGTCTGCACGGTGGATACGGATAGAGCCGCCACCGATTTCCCAGCCGTTCAACACCATATCGTAGGCGCGTGCCAGGCAGTTTGCAGGGTCTGAAACCATCAGGTCTTCATGACCTTCTTTAGGCGCAGTAAACGGATGGTGTACGGCTACGTAGCGGTCGGCTTCTTCGTCGTATTCGAACATTGGGAAATCGACAACCCACAAAGGTTTCCATTCGTCTGTGAAGTAGCCGTTGTCTTTGCCGTGTTCCAAGCCGACTTTGATACGCAATGCGCCGATGGCTTCGTTCACAACTTTGGTTTTGTCTGCACCGAAGAAGATGATGTCGCCGTTTTGTGCGCCGGTACGCGCGATGATTTCTTTCAGGGCATTCTCAGACAGGAATTTTACGATTGGAGATTGCAGGCCGCTGTCTTCGCCGTTGGAGAGGTTGCTGACATCGTTTACTTTGATATATGCCAGACCTTTCGCACCGTAGATGCCGACAAATTTAGTGTATTCATCGATTTCTTTGCGGCTGAATTTCGCACCGTTCGGCACGCGCAGGGCAACCACGCGGCCGCCTTTCATATCTGCCGCGCCACGGAAGACTTTGAATTCTTCCGTTTTCATCAGGTCGGTCAACTCGGTGAATTTCAGGTTGATGCGCATATCCGGTTTGTCAGAGCCGTAGTAGAACATGGCTTCGGCGTAAGGCATACGCGGGAAGTCGCCTAAATCTACGTTTAAAGCATCTTTGAAGACTTGTTTCGCCATGCCTTCGGTGATGTCCATGATTTCATCCTCGTTCAAGAACGAGGTTTCCAAGTCGATTTGGGTGAATTCGGGCTGGCGGTCGGCACGCAAGTCTTCGTCGCGGAAGCACTTGGTGATTTGGTAGTAACGGTCGAAACCGGCAACCATCAGCAATTGTTTGAACAATTGTGGAGATTGCGGCAGAGCGAAGAATTCGCCCGGATGAACGCGGCTTGGTACGAGGTAGTCGCGTGCGCCTTCCGGAGTGGAGCGGGTCAGCATCGGCGTTTCGATGTCGATGAAGCCTTGCGCGTCCAAGTAGCGGCGAACGCCCATAGCGACTTGGTAACGCAGGCGCAGGTTGCGTTGCATGGCAGGACGGCGCAAGTCGATAACGCGGTTGGTCAGGCGCACGTTTTCGCTGATGTTTTCGTCGTCGATTTGGAACGGAGGCGTAGCGGCGGCGTTCAAGACTTCGATTTCTTTGGCAAGGATTTCGATTTTGCCGGAAATCATTTTGTCGTTGGTCGTGCCTTCGGGACGGTTGCGTACGCGGCCGGTAATGCTCAAAACGTATTCATTGCGGGAAGAGTCGGCAGCGGCAAATGCTTCGGGCGTGTCGGGATCAATCACGACTTGGACGATGCCTTCGCGGTCGCGCAGGTCGATAAAAATCACACCGCCGTGGTCACGTCGGCGGTGTACCCAGCCTTTGACGGTAACGGTTTGGTCTAAGTATTGCTCGCTGATCAGGCCGCAATAGTTGGTACGCATAAAATCACCTTTTATTAATTTAAACTGAAAACAGAAAATGCCGTCTGAACGGCGGCTTTATTGTTGTTCGGGCAAATCCGCCTTTTCAGACGGCATAGGTCCTGCCAATGTTTTGACGGGCAGGTCGTCAGGGATGACCATACCCAGCGAAATCACATATTTCAACGCTTCGTCCACGCTCATATCGAGTTCGCGCACATCACTTTTCTTTACCATAATATAGTAACCGCCGGTCGGGTTGGGCGTGGTCGGGACATACACGGAAAGATAATCGCCATCCTGAGGCAATGCGACCTTAACCGCATTCGACACCTGACCGGACACGAATGCGATTGTCCAAATACCCGATTGGGGAAACGGCACGAGTACCGGTGTTTTAAACGAACGGCTGCTGTCGGAAAGCAGGGACTCGGATACTTTTTTCACACTCGAATAGATGGATTTGACAACCGGAATCCGCCCCAACAGGCTGTCCCACGCGGCAAGAATCTGCCGGCCCAACACGTTGGCGGCAAACAATCCGGTTACAAACAATACGGCAATGGCAACGATAACGCCCAGCCCCGGGATATTGAACCCCAAAACATATTGCGGCCGCCATTGCTTCGGCAGCAGGTTGACGAGCTGGTCGGACGCGGAAACGATATAGGAAATCACCCAAACCGTTACCGCAATCGGCAGCCAGACCAAAATGCCCGTAATCAGATATTTTTTTAACGCCTTGGCAGCTTTGCCGCCTTCGGCCGCAGGTTCCGTCATCTTGCTTGATTCCGACAAAGTCCGTACAAACCGCACATTATACGCGTTTGCCCGGATTCAAACGAATTTTTTATCCCGCCCCGCCAAACCGCCAGCGGCTTCAGACGGCACGGCAACTTGATATGCCGTTTGAACACGCGGTTCAGATGCCGTCCCAGTCGTTGAACATCAACCCGATACCGATACCGTTCTGCTTGTGGTTGTAGTCGATCAGGCTCTCGCCGTAACCGTGGAATCCGCGTACCACGCCTTTGAGCTTGCCCTTAATCGGAAACGTGTAGGCGGCTTCAATCGCGCCGTAGCCCGTTTTGGGGTTGTAGCGCAATACGGAATACACATTCTGCCTGTCGTTCAGGCGGTACTGCAACTTCACGTCGCCATACCCCATATAGTCGGCAATATCGGGATTGTCGTTTTTATCGCCGCTCTGATCGAACGCACGCACCCACACGCGCGGAACCACCGTCAATTTGCCCCACTCCATCCCCGCCACGGCGTAAATCCTGTTCCACGAACGCGATTCGGGACGGCTCTGTCCGTTGGACTGGTGGACAAAACCCGCACCGAGCATACGCAGCCTGCCGCCGAACGGCAAATCTGCCTTCACAGGCTGGGTCAGGAAAATTTCGGGTTTGTAATCCGTATTGCGGAACGGCGCGGATTTCCTGCCTTGGTTGTAAATCTGCCAATCGGATTTTTGGGTGTAGCCGAACCACAGATCCGCGCGGGTTTTAAACAAATCTTCGGCAATTTTGCTTTTAAACGAAACCTGCAATTTGGTTTCCGCACGTTTCTGCTGTCCGAATTTTTCCTGTACAGTCGTACCGCGCGTCGGCGAACTCGGGGCATAGTTGGGCGAACTGTTGTACCAAACCGGCATAAGGTACATCGGATTGTGTTCGCGCACGCCCAACAGCCCGCGCAAATCGTTTTTGTCCAAGTCGTACATCAGGCTCAAAGGCGTATAGATGTCGGCGGTTTCGCCCACACTGTCGGTAGGAAGCGCATCCCCGCCTTTTTCAACAACAATGACCGCCTCGCCCTTATCCAGGCTGCTGCGGACGGTTTCCGTCAGATTGAGTACGGTTTTCGACTCCCGCCCTTCCTGCCCTGCCGAAGACGGAAGCTGTGCCGCAAAAATCCTGTCGTAACACGCCAAACGCGTAACATTGTCCGTCAAAGCGGCGCATTGCAGCGCGGTCTCTCCAAAAGCGGATACCGTCGGCAACAGTCCTGTCAAAAGAATATAGCGCATATTCCGTGTATTCATCTCCACCCCCATTGTCGGCATATTGGTTTTCAGACGGCATTTTATAGCGGATTCGGATAAAAAACCGCACCCTTTCCGCCATTTCGGGGTTTTGCTCCCACAATACAGAAAACCCCGAAACCGTCGGGCTTCAGGGTTTTCCGCTTATCGCGTATCAACCGCCTTGGCGGTTTTGCAAAAATCAAGCCAGCGCTTTTACTTTTGCAGACAGACGGCTTTTGTGGCGTGCCGCTTTGTTTTTGTGGAACACACCCTTGTCGGCGATGCGGTCGATGACTTTGACAGACTCTTGGTAAACCGCTTGTGCGGCAGCTTTATCGCCTGCTTCGACTGCTTTCAATACTTTTTTCACTGCGGTGCGGAATGCGGTACGCAGGCTAGCGTTGTGGGCGCGTTGTTTGACGGACTGGCGGGCACGTTTGCGTGCTTGTGCGCTGTTTGCCATATTGGAATCTCCTGAAAGAAAAATAAATTCTGTAAACGCGCAATTTTAAAGGGGGTTTACATTATATGCAAGCCTTTTCTCTCTATCCGCCCGCCGGACACCCTGACAGCGCAAAAAAACGGCAAAATCGGGCAACCGTTTTCCCCCTCTTTTGGAAACAGGGTAATTTTTTAGGAAAATCAGTCCAATATCGCTTTGAGTTTGCACAAATTTACTTTACAATGCCCAAACCTTGCGCCGGGGTGTTTATGGGGCGCGGGGTTTTCTTTTTTTCCAACCTCTTTCATCAGGAATCTGCCCGTATGAAAAAATCCGTATTAGCCGTTTTGGCCGCGCTGTCTTTGGCAGCCTGCGGCGGCAGCGAAAAAAACGCCGTGCAACCTCAAGCAGACGCTGCGTCTGCTGCCAATGCCGAAGCCGCTGCCACCGATACTCTGAACATCTACAACTGGTCGAACTATGTTGACGAGAGTACGGTCGAAGACTTTAAAAAAGCCAACAATCTGAAGCTGACTTACGACTTGTACGAAAACAATGAAACGCTGGAAGCCAAAATGCTGACCGGCAAATCCGGTTACGATTTGGTTGTGCCGGGCATCGCCTTCCTGCCGCGCCAAATTGAGGCGGGCGCGTATCAAAAAGTCAACAAAGACCTGATTCCCAACTATAAGAACATCGATCCCGAACTCTTGAAAATGCTGGAAACCGCCGACCCGGGCAACCAGTATGCCGTCCCCTATTTCTCCGGCGTGAACACGATTGCGATTACGGCGAAAGGCAAAGAGCTTTTGGGCGGCAAGCTGCCCGAAAACGGCTGGGATTTGCTGTTCAAACCTGAATACACCCACAAACTGAAATCCTGCGGCATCGCCCTGTGGGACACCCCGAGCGAAATGTTCCCGATTTTGCTGAACTACTTGGGCAAAGACCCCAAAGGCTCGAATCCTGAAGATTTGAAGGCGGCGGCGGAAGTGTTGAAGTCTATCCGTCCGGATGTCAAACGTTTCAGCCCGTCCATCATCGACGAGCTGGCGCGCGGCGACATCTGTCTGGCGGCAGGCAACGGCGGCGATTTGAACTTGGCGAAAGCACGTTCCGAAGAAGTGAAAAACAACGTCGGCATCGAAGTGCTGACACCGAAAGGTATGGGCTTCTGGATTGAGTCTTGGCTGATTCCCGCCGATGCGAAAAACGTCGCCAATGCCCACAAATACATCAACTACACGCTCGACCCCGAAATCGCGGCGAAAAACGGCATCGCCGTAACCTTCGCCCCCGCCAGCAAACCGGCGCGCGAAAAAATGCCTGCCGAACTGGTGAACACCCGTTCCATCTTCCCGAACGAGCAGGATATGAAAGACGGTTTCGTGATGCCGCAAATGAGCGCGGATGCGAAAAAACTGTCAGTCAGCCTGTGGCAGAAAATCAAAGTCGGCACCAACTGATTTGAAGCATTAAAAATGCCGTCCGAACATCGTTCGGACGGCATTTTATATTGGATTCAAATAGAAAATATTTATACCGTTATGCCGGCGGCCGGAATTTCAGACTGCGGACATTTGTCAGGAAAAACAAAAAACCTTCCGCCGCCGCGCAGGCGAAAATCCGGTTCGTTGAAATTCGGTTGTTTTAAATAAATCCTCGCAGCTTTGATTTTCTGTTTTTCCGATAACGCCGTAACTTTGAAACGCGAAAGCGGGAATCCGGTCCGTTGGGATTTTGCAACTTCAAATCAATCCGCAAACTGAAATCCCGTCATCCCCACGAAAGTGGGAATCTAGAACACGTCCGCACAGAAACCTACATCCCGTCATTCCCGCGCAGGCGGGAATCTAGAACGTAAAATCTAAAGAAACCGTTTTATCCGATAAGTTTCCGCACCGACAAACTTAGATTCCCGCCTGCGCGGGAATGACGAAATTTCAGGATTACGGTGTATCGGGGATGATGGGAAACGGTGGGAATTGTGTAAAAAATGCCGTCTGAAGCCTTTCAGACGGCATTTGCGGCGTTTGGACGTTTAGAACTTCATTTCCAAGCTAAATGTGTAGTTTCGGCCGGGGGCGGCATATCGGTTGTAAACGCCGACATTTTTGTGTTGGTTGACTGCGCCGCCGGCAGTTTGCCGCACATTTTCCCAAGTAACATAGCGGTGGTTGAGGAGGTTGTACACGCCCGCACGGAGGGTAAAGTGTTTTTTAATCGTGTAATAACCGGACACGTCCACAATATACCAAGGGCGGGTACGGCGCGCGGTGGCTTTTGTATCGCGGCTGTTGCCGTTGAGCAAAGCCCGGCTGCCCAACAACTCTGTAATTTCCTTGGCTTTGGAATAAGTCAGCATACCGTTCACACCCCATTTGCCTTCCGGTTGGTCATAGCCCAAGCCGACAACATAGCGCGAGGGTTGGATGGCATCAAACAGATGTGATTGAATATCGGTGCGGTCTGCGCGTTTTTTAATATCGCGGACACGGACACGATTATAGGCAAATGTGGAATACCAACCTTCGGGCAATTTATCCCATACGCCGTTCCAATCGATTTTGCCCAAAATATTGATGCCGGTAATCCGCGCGCTTTGGGCATTGAGGTAAGCCGGGTCGCCTTTGGCTTCTTCCTTGCCGTTTTTAATTTGCGCTTCATAACCCCGGACAATCAAATCGCGGTAGGCATTGTTGAACCAACTTGCCTCCAAGTTGCCGAAATCGCCTTTAAACACGATGCCGGCTTCTTTGTTGAACGATTTTTCCGGATCGATTTTGACGGCTTTTATTTTATCGCCCGACCGCCAGCCGTACATTTCGGCAAACGAAGGCAGGCGGAAGCCGGTTGAAGTGCGGTAAGTCAAATCCATCCAAGTGAAAGGTTTGAGGACGATGCCGACGTTCCAGGACAGTGTGCGGTGCGTGCCGGTGGAAACGCTGCCGTCGTCCGAATGCGTGCTGCGGTAGTCGTAGCGCAAGCCCGCGCCGACATCCGCCCACCTGCCCAAACGGACATTGTCCCGAACTGCCGCGTAATAGCTTTTGCCGTTGATGCTGCGCGGCGTGCAGTCCGCATAATTATTGCTGCTCGAGAGGCAGAGTTCCTTCTTTTTGACATTTCCCCCGCCTATGCTGACCCAATAGGGTTTGTCTTGGCTGCCGTTGAGGCTGATTTTTGGATTGTCGGGATGGGTCGTTTTCGGCAAATAGGCGCGGTCGGCACTTTGAGAATAATAATCCTGATGGCGGAGATTAGAGCCAAAGCGGTCAAAACCGAGATTCACGCTCAGGTTGTGGCGGATTTTGGCGGTATCAAAGGATTTTTTGAATGCCGCCTGCAAGAGCTTATGGCTTTCCCCATAAATCACGCGGTCGGATTTGTAGTAGGAAGACGGCTTGTCGGCACTCGGGCGGCAATATTTGTCCGAACCGTCGGCAGAACAGTGCGTCTGCTGAAAATGGTTGTCCAAACCGATGTCCTGCCGGTCGTAAGAGAGGCGGGCATAATCCGCCCAAGTGTCTTTATCGGCATTGGTATAGACATATTCCAAACCGTAGCGGCTTTTGGTGTGCGTCTCGTCGTAAAACACGCCCGTACCGTATTCCGCGCCCACCTCCGCATCGTTTTCAACTTTGGTAAACAGACCGCCGTATTTGTGGTCGCCCGCGTATTTGCCGTAGCCGGGTAAAGGATTTTTATTTGCATCAAAAACCTCCTTGGTCAGGAATGCCGGAACCGTCATATCGCGCGTGTCGAAAGTTTGTTGCGTGCGTTCGAGTATGCCGCCGATGTAGTGCCGCTTATTCTCAAAACGAAAACCCGGGCGGAACAGCCACGACCGGCTTTCGTATGAAAGCGGATCGGCGAGGAAGCGGTTGGGACCCGTGTAGTCTCGGGTGGAAACCGTTTGACGTTCGTCTTTGCCGACAACATCTTTTTTCGGATTCGCTTTACACGTTTCGTAATTTTTGCTTTCGCATTCTTCTTCAACGATGAAATTTGCGTACTGATTGGTATCCTCAACCGGTACCAGCCTGTTAAAGCTCTGAACGCCGCGTCCGGCGGCTTCGTGGGCACGGATTTCCCCCGCGCGCCGACCCGTGTGGATCAGCAAAGCCTCCGCACCGCCGATGCGCCCCGCCAGCGCGATGGATTGGGTAAGCCCCCGGTTTTTGCCGGAATAGGCGGTTTTACTCTGAATCCCCCACTGCCTGCCTTCCCCGATAACATCGTCGGCAGTTTTGGTTTGAAATGCGACCGAGCCCGCCAATGCGCCGCTGCCTTGTTCGACCGAGTTTGAGCCTTTGCTGATTTCAACAGCTTTGACGTTTTCATACTCGATTTCATTGATTGCGCCGCTGCTGCCCGCCGTCCTCGTCCCGCCCAATGCCGCCTGAGCGGTGTAGGACTGTATTTGCGCCAAGCCGTCTACCGTCAAGGAAACGCGGTTTTTGTCCATACCGCGTATCGAGTAGCCAGAGCTTGCGCCGCGCCCCTGTTCGACGACGGCGATGCCGGGGTCGTAACGCGTCAGGTCGCGGATATCGAGTACCTGTTCCTTGCTGAGGGTGTCGGCGGTTTTGACCAATTTGCCCAAACCGGTTACTTCGTTATCGCGGCGGGTTTTCTGTTTTTTGGCTTTTACCTGTATGGTATCCAACTGTTTTTCCTGTGCTTGTCCGGCTTGCACATTTTCTGCATAAACGGGCAGCGCAGTCATTAAAGACAGGCATAAAATATTTAATCGGAACAAATGTTGCTGTTGCATAGTGTTTCCCTACTCTTCGCTTTCAGACGGCATCGGAAGGAGCGATGCCGTCTGAAGCCTTATTCTCGATTGTTCGGCAGCCGTGCTTATTGCACAAGCTGTTGGCGTTTCGCACCGAATACGACAGTTGCACTGCTTGCTGAATTTCCATTGCCGGATGCAACTGTTGCATTTTCCGTTTGTTTATCGCCCGGATAGGCAAACCATCCGCCCAACTCTTCGGCTTTGGGCCCGTAAAAACCGCCCTGCACCTTGGCGTTTGTGATATATGCCTTAGGCGTGCGGGTGGTATTGCTTTGATCGAGATCAAAACCTGAGTCAGCAGTTTTCGCCGTACCGGAAAAACCGTTGCCCTGAATCGTTCCCTCAATGGTAAAGGTTGCCGCCTGCCTGTTTTCAGCGGTTAACGTTCCGTTAATTTTTTTCTCGCCAAAATTCACGGTAAAGTCCGCCCTGTTGCCGCCCTCTTTATCTGAAGCATTGCCGCTCCAGCTTGTGCCGTTGGCAATATGTCCGTACCAAGACCCCCGATAAACGACGTTTTGCTCGTTTGGAATCTCTTTTTCATCGGTGCGCTCGCCTTGAAGGAACATACTCTGCGCGCCCGTTTGGGCGGCGGTTGGGCTGCCGTTGCCGCCTTCCCCCGTATTGCCGGCAGTTTTGCGCGTCAGCAACCCGTATTTCAGATAATTGAGGTTGGAACAGCAGACTTCGACTTCATAGGTTTTTGTTCCTGCCTGCCCGCCGTTAACGTCCGCCTTACCCAAATCGGTTTGTGCGCCGCTAGAGCCTGCCGCACCTGTTTGGGCTTTGGTATCTTTGTCATCGTTTTTCGGCGTGTAGGTCGTTTTATAGATAAAGGCTGTTCCGCCGTTTTTACCTTTATCTGCCTGATTGTTCCCGCTTTCGGAATCCTTGGGCAGGAGCGGAATCATAATGCCGTCGACAACCAGTTGGGCGGCGTTGCTAAAGTTGTCGAGATTTTTGACTTCCTTACCGCCAGATTTCAGCTCAACCGCATCCAAAACCGTGGTCAGCTTACCGTTTTCAGACGACGTGCCTGCCGCACCGTCCGATGCTGCCGCACCTGCACCGCCTGGAGCCGCCGCAGTATTGCCATTTGCAGTGTTGTCTTTGGTTTTCGCGCTGCCGACAACCGCAACTTTTTTATCGTCGCTCAAAAAGCGGAAACCCAATTCCTCACCCTTCGGGCCGAAAAAGCCGCCGCTCAAAGAAGACGAGTCGGAAACAAAGGGATGTTGTTTGGTTTCGCCGTTTTTGGGTTTGTCGGTTGCTTCCGCTTTTCCGCTAAAGCGGTTTCCCTTAAGCGTCGCATCAAGGCTGTAATATTGCGTGGTGTATTTAGCGTTAGCATCATTATTGCTTACACTGTTGTTTTTAATTAATTTTCCGTTGAGGGTTTTTTTCTCAAAATCAACCGTTATTTCCGTTGTTAATCCCAAACCTACGTGCCCGTCTTTCTTATCGCTATCTTTATTGACGATATAATCCAACTCCCCGGAAAAAGCACTATATCGGTCGCCGGGTTTCGTAGAAGTATTCCCTAAATCTATAAATTTCTGATTTATTTTCACATCAGTTAAGAAATCCCAAGTCCCTTTATACGTAACCTGTCCCAATACAGGGAGTTGTCTCGAGGGATCTTTGCCTTTATAAAAAATATAACCGTCAGGACCGTTTCTGGCTGCGGTTATAGATGAGCCGTTTTTTTCAATTGTATTTTTAATCTGTTTATAAAAAAAACCCGACCATACGTATTGGAAATTGTGATAGTCCGTAACCTTAGATATACCCTGATTTTCTTGACTGGAATCTTGCAATGATGCTCCTCCATTATTTCCAGGTAAGGCATTAATAATATTTTTTGTTTGGAAGGGTTTTTGATATCACCATTATCTGTTTGTTCCCAATCATTTTCAGAGAGTTTTATCTCATCTTCTTTAGGATTCGCCCTCTGATACCAATTCCTCCGCTTGAAGCGCATCGCAAAACCGTATCCGCCTTGGTCTTTTTGGGCTTGCGGTTTTTCGGAAGAAACATCTTGATATTTTGGCGCGGGACGCGGGGCTTCGGTATCGACAGAATCAAGATCGAAACTGCCGCCGCCTCCGCCCAGACAAGCACTCAACAAAAACACCGGCAGCACCATAGCAGCCTGATTTACCAATGGATTGTTCATATAAACCCAATTCAATTAAAGAATGATAAAGATTATTATTTTATTTATTTTTAACAAATTTGCAAATGCTTTTTTATTTTTTTTAGGGAATACACCAAAATCCCGTCATTCCCGCGCAGTCGTGAATCCGAACGCGTCCGCACGGAAACCTATATCCCGTCATTCCCACGTATATCCCGTCATTCCCGCGCAGGCGGGAATCCAGTGCGTTGAGTTTCAGCTATTTAGAATAAATTTTGAAACTCTAATCGCGTCATTCCCACGAAAGTGGGAATCCAAGACGCAAAATCTCAAGAAACCGTTTTACCCGATAAGTTTCCGCACCGACAGACCTAGATTCCCACCTGCGCGGGAATGACGGCGGAGCGGTTTCTGTTTTTTCCGGTAAATACCCACAAGCTAAAATCCTGTTATTTTCACAAAAACAGAAAACCAAAAACAGCAACCTGAAATTCGTCATTCCCACGAAAGTGGGAATCCGGTTCGTTCGGTTTCGCTTGTTTTAAGTTTCGGGTAACTTCCACTTCATCATTCCCGCGCAGGCGGGAATCCAGTTTTTTGAGTTTCAGTCATTCCCGATAAATTGCCTTAGCATTGAATGTCTGGATTCCCGCCTGCGCGGGAATGACGGGATTTGAGGTTTCTGTTTTTGATTTTCTGTTTTCACGGGAATGACGGGGTTCGAGATTACAGTGTATCGAGAAGGATGGGAAACGGTGGGAGTTGTGTAAAAAATGCCGTCTGAAGCCTTTCAGACGGCATTTGCGGCATTCGGACATTTAAAAATCCCATCATTCCCGCGCAGGAGGGAATCCGAATACATCTGCACAGAAACCTGCATCCCGTCATTCCCGCGAAAGCGGGAATCTAGAACGTAAAATCTAAAGAAACCGTTTTATCCGATAAGTTTCCGCACCGACAGGTCTAGATTCCCACTTTCGTGGGAATGACGGGATTTTAGGTTTCTGTAATCTCGGGCAGCTTTCCGTTATCGTTTTAACCCAAAGACACCATTTCAATCTGCTCCATCGTCCTGCCCAAGAAACGTTCGCCGATGGTTCTGAATTTCAAAGGAATATCGCTGACGTAAAAACGGTAGTCGGGATTGTTGTTGTCGGTATTGAGCAATCCTTCCTGAGCAAGGACACGTGCGGTTTCTTCGGCAGTCGTAATCGCGGAATCGACCAACGCGACATTGTGCGCCTCCCTGCCGATTAAGGGCTTGAGCAAGGGAAAGTGCGTGCAGCCCAACACCAGCGTATCGATGCCGTCTGCAAGCAATGGTTTGAGGTATTCGCATACGGTCAGGCGGGTAACTTCGTGTTCCAACCAACCTTCCTCCACCAAAGGGACGAGCAGCGGCGCGGCCTGCGTGCGGACGAGCGTGTCGGGGTTGTCCCTGTGGATGGCGCGCGCATAGGCGTTGCTGTTGACTGTCGTATTGGTGGCGATAATGCCGATTTTGTTGTTGCGCGTCGTTGACAGCGCGGCTTTCGCGCCGGCGGAAATCACGTCCAACACAGGCATATTGCCCGTCTTTTGACGGATTTTCTGCCCCGCCACCGCCGCAATCGTATTACACGCGATAACCATTGCCTTAACATCGTGTTCCAGTAGAAAATCGACAATCTGCATGGAGAAATGCTCAATGGTCGCCTTCGACTTCGTTCCATAAGGCACACGTGCCGTATCGCCGAAATAAATGATGTTTTCCATCGGCAGCCGCTCCATCAGCGCGCGCACATTGGTCAAACCGCCGATTCCTGAATCAAAAACACCGATGGGTCGCTGCCTGCCGATATTTTCCATCCTTCTTCCAATCTGTCCTAAACATACAATCCGCGTATTGTACACGCGCCGCTTTTTCTTGACAGCCATGCCGTCTGAAAGCAGAACGCGTATTTGACTGTTATAATGCTCGGACAGGAAGCATCCGCCCCTCGGGTGCAAAGTTTGCAAAACCTGTAAAACTGCCCATAATACCCCCAACCTTACAACAAACCGTTTCCATGTCTGATTTACCCTCCATCTCCCGATTCCTTTCCGATGAAGCCGCCACACTCGATTTGGGTGAAGCATGGTCTTCCCGTTTAAATGCACCCCTGGTCATTTATCTCGAGGGAGACTTGGGCGCGGGGAAAACCACGCTGACACGCGGAATCCTGCGCGGACTCGGTCATCGGGGACCGGTCAAAAGCCCGACTTACGCCATCATCGAATCTTATCCGCTGAAATCCTTTACCCTGCATCATTTCGACCTCTACCGCTTCACCACGCCCGAAGAATGGGAAGACGCGGGGCTTGACGAACTGTTTGCCGCAAACAGCGTCTGCCTGATCGAATGGCCGCAACAGGGCGGGGAATTTACGCCGCCTGCCGACATCACCGCAACATTGACACACGACGGCGACGGCAGAAAATGCCTGCTGACCGCCCATACCGAACGAGGACGTGAAAGCCTGCCGCTATGACCAAACTGACACGAAGACAAATCATCCGCCGCACCGCCGGCACACTGTTCGCCCTAAGCCCCATCGCATCCGCCGTTGCCAAAACGGTACGCGCACCACAATTCACTGCCGCACGGATATGGCCGTCGCACACCTACACCCGCCTGACGCTGGAAAGCACAACCGCGCTCAAATACCAACACTTCACGCTCGACAACCCGGGCAGGTTGGTCGTCGATATACAAAACGCGAACATCAATACCGTATTGCACGGACTGTCTCAGAAAGTCATGGCAGACGACCCCTTTATCCGCAGCATACGCGCGGGTCAGAACACGCCGACCACCGTCCGCCTCGTCATCGACCTGAAACAATCCTCACGCGCACAAGTCTTTTCCCTCCCCCCTGTCAGCGGTTTTAAAAACCGCCTCGTTATCGACCTCTATCCGCACGGAATGGATCCCGACGATCCGATGATGGCGCTGCTTAACGGCAGCCTGAACAAAACCCGTCGCGGCTCCCCTGAAGCCGACCTCGCTCAAAACACTCCCGCACAAACCGAACGCGGCAAAAACGGGCGCAAACCAATCATCATGCTTGATCCGGGACACGGCGGTGAAGACCCCGGTGCCATCAGCCCGGGCGGCCTACAGGAAAAACATGTCGTCCTATCCATTGCAAGGGAAACCAAAAATCAGTTGGAAGCATTAGGTTACAACGTCTTTATGACGCGCAACGAAGACGTGTTCATCCCTTTGGGCGTGCGTGTCGCCAAAGGGCGTGCACGGCGGGCGGACGTATTCGTCTCCATCCACGCCGATGCCTTCACCAGCCCCTCCGCGCGCGGCACAGGGGTTTATATGTTGAACACCAAAGGCGCGACCAGCTCCGCCGCCAAATTCTTGGAACAAACCCAAAACAATGCCGACGCGGTCGGCGGCGTACCGACCAGCGGCAACCGCAATGTCGATACCGCCCTGCTCGATATGACCCAAACCGCCACACTGCGCGACAGCCGCAAACTCGGCAACCTGGTGCTTGAAGAATTGGGCAGGCTCAACCACTTGCACAAAGGCAGGGTGGACGAAGCCAATTTCGCCGTTTTGCGCGCACCCGATATGCCGTCTATCCTGGTCGAAACCGCCTTCCTGTCCAATCCTGCCGAAGAGAAGCTGCTGGGCAGCGAATCCTTCCGTCGGCAGTGCGCCCAATCCATTGCCTCGGGTGTCCAACGCTACATCAATACTTCCGTATTAAAACGGGGTTGATCCCGAAAAATAAATGCCGTCTGAACATTTTTCAGACGGCATTTTTGTACATTTTCCTCAACGGTTCGATCCCTGCACCATATCAATCAGGAACAGGCGGCAATCGAGGTTGCCGTTATAAAGTGGGATTTTGCGTTTTGGCGACAGGCGCATGAATTTGGGCATTTCCCTGTCGCCGGTAAACATACCGACCCGCCAGCCTGCGTAATGTTTCTTCAACCACGTCCCCAGTTGCGGATACAGTGCCTGCAAAGCGTGGACTTCCTCAAGGCGCACGCCGTAGGGCGGATTGGACACCATGATGCCGTTTTCGCCGTTCGGACGGACGGATTGCGCGTCGGCAACGCTGAAGGAAACGATGTCGTCCACTTCGGCACTGCGTGCGTTGGCCAATGCCGTCTGAACGATGCGGCGGTCGTTGTCGCTGCCCGAAATCGGGGCGCGGACGGGGCGGGTTTGCGCTTCGGCGCGGCGGCGCAAATCCGCCCACAGCGTTTTATCGAAATTTTGCAGTTTCTCAAAACCGAAACGGCGCATCATGCCCGGTGCGCGGCCTGTGGCAATCCAAGCGGCTTCGATAGCAATCGTGCCGCTGCCGCAAAACGGATCCTGAAACGGCTGCGTGCCGTCGTAACCTGCCGAGAGCAGCAGTCCGGCAGCAAGGTTTTCGCGCAGCGGGGCTTCGCCGGTATCCAGGCGGTAGCCGCGTTTAAACAGGGCTTCGCCCGAAGTATCGATGAAGATTTCGACATTGCGTTCATCCAAAAAGGCGTGGATGCGGACATCGGGCGCGGCTTTGTCCACGCTCGGACGTGCGTCGTAAATGTCGCGGAAGGCATCGCAGACGGCATCTTTGACGGTCAGTCCGACAAATTGGATGCTCTTAACGTTGGCACGCTTTGCCTCGACTTTAACTTTGAACGTCTGCTGTAAAGTAAACCAATTGAACCAGTTGATGTTTTTGGCAAGTTTGTAGATGTCCCGCTCATTGCGGTATGTGCCTTTGGTCAGACGCAGCAGGATACGGCTGGCGGTGCGCGAGTGCAGGTTGGCGGCGTAGGCCTGTTCCAATCCGCCCCGGCAGGAAACGCCGCCGTCAAACGCTTGAACATCGGTACAGCCGAGGCTTCCGAGTTCTTGAGATAAAACGGTTTCCAAGCCGCGCGGGCAGGTGGCGAAAAGTGTATATAAAGTATTCATAGCGTGTCCTTTCCGGACGGATGTTCCGGCAATGGCGGATTGAAAGGTTTATTCGGCGGTAAATGCCGTCTGAAATGTCCGACTGCCGATTGTAATGTCCGCCGTAAAATCGCGCCTGCCTTCGACACAGACGGGCAGGCGGATGCGTACTGCCTGCCAAGTCCCCGACGGTTGCCGCTCGAACATATAGCGGTTGAAACCCATATCCATATTTTTCATACTGAAGCTGATGCTGACCTGTTCCGTGCCGGCGGGCGCGTGTTCGATATAAATATCAAACGGTTTTTTGGTTGAAACGGCGGCGGCGCGGACGCGGCTTCCGTCCGGCAGCGTGCAACCTTCGGTCAAATCGCATTGCGCCGCCACAGCTTGCGGCTGCTGCGCCTGCCACCATTGCAACAAAACGAGCTTGAAGGCGGCAAAGGCAATCAGCAGCAGTGCGGCAAGCAGTAATTTGCGGTTTTTAGCCATTTCCGTTCCCCATTTTTTCATCCCTTACCACCGCGTGCGCCCCCAATCCGAGCCATAGTTTCCCATAACGTTCGACTGTCTGTCCGTTTGCTGCAAGTACGAGCGGCACAGATACGCCGTGCCGCAGGGCTTCTGCAGCCTCTTGTGCCTGAACATCATCGCACACGCGCCACACGACCACATCCGCGCCCTTTTCCTGCGCCTGCCTCCATTGTTCGCGGGTCTGCACCATCATCCACACGCTGTCGGCGTGTTCGGGTCTGTCCTGCCATTGCGCCGCCTCCATCAAAACGTTCGCACCGCTTCTCTCTGCCGAACCCAAAGGCAGGACGCGGTACGCGCCCATACTGTTCTCCCCGTACAAACCCGTTTTCAGGCTGCCGTACAAACGGCGCGGAACGGACAGCGAACGCAAAAGCGCGCCGTTGGCAGGCAGCATGGGGGCAACGGTAAAATCACCCGCCTTCTGCCACGACCATTCCTGTCCTTCGCGGGATTGCGGTCCGCCCGTCCATTGGTCGGGGTTGACCCATAAGAATTTCAGGCAGACGCGGGCGTGTTCGTAGGAATGGATTTTGGTCAGCCAAGGCGTGGCGGCGAGGATGCGGATGCCGAGTTCTTCGTCGAACTCGCGTTGCAGGGCTTGAAAGTCGGTTTCGCCCGCCTCGACTTTGCCGCCGGCAAATTCCCAATATCCGGCATAGGGCTTGCCTTCGGGGCGCGAGCTGAGCAGGTAGTTGCCGTCTGAATCGAGCAGGATGCCGGCAACGACGCGGATAAAGGGGCGGGTGTCTTGGATCATGGCGGGTATGCGGTTGGTCGGTCGGAGTGCAAATGAGGGACGGGCAATGCCGTCAAGGGTTTGCCGTATTTCAGACGGCATTATTTTTCGGCAACGGCAAACGCCAACACGGTATCGCCTTCGTCCGCCATACTCAGGCTGACGCGGCTGATGCCTTGTTCCTCCAGCCATTTGGACAGGGCGGGGGCATAGAAAAATTCGGGTTTGCCCAATGCGTCGTGCCCGATGCCGATGTTGCGGAAGGAAACCGCGCCGCGTATGCCCGTACCGACGGCTTTGGCAAAGGCTTCTTTGGCGGCAAAGCGTTTGGCAAGGTAGTTGACGGGTTTGCCCGCCTGAGGGAATTCAAGCAACTCTTCCGGAGTAAGGATGCGCTCGGCAAACGCCTGTCCGAACTTTTTGCTCAGGCGGATGATGCGCTTGAGGGAAACGATGTCTGTACCGATGCCGTAAATCATATTTGCGCTCCTTTGTCGTGAAATGCCGTCTGAAACGGTTTGCCTGCCCTTACGGCAGCATTCTTGCACGGAACATCGCCTCCTTCATCTGGCGCACGGCCTCGGACAATCCGAGGAAAAGTGCCTGCGAAATCAGCGAATGCCCGATGTTCAGCTCGCGGATGGCGAGGATTTGGGCGATGGGGGTAACGTTGTGTATGGTCAGTCCGTGTCCGGCGTTGACGACCAAGCCCAAATCGCTGGCAAAATGCGCGCCGTTTTGCAAACGCTCGAATTGTTTGATTTGTTCGGCGTGGCTGTGTGCATCAGCGTATGCGCCGGTGTGCAGCTCGATAACGGGTGCGCCGACATCACGGGCGGCTTGGATTTGCTCGTTGTCGGCATCGATAAAGAGCGAGACTCGGATGCCTGCGCCGGTCAGGATTTTGGTGAATTCGGCGATTTTTTCCTGTTGCGCCAATACGTCCAAACCGCCTTCGGTCGTGATTTCCTGACGTTTTTCCGGCACGATGCACACGTCTTCCGGCATCACTTTAAGCGCGTTTTCAAGCATTTCTTCGGTCAACGCCATTTCAAGGTTCAGGCGCGTGCGGATGGCGTTTTTGACGGCAAACACGTCTGCGTCTTTAATGTGGCGGCGGTCTTCGCGCAGGTGCATGGTAATCAAATCCGCACCGTGCGTTTCGGCAACCAATGCCGCTTCCACGGGGCTGGGATAGGTCGTGCCGCGCGCGTTGCGGACGGTGGCGATGTGGTCGATGTTGACACCCAGAAGCATAATGTTTCCTTTTCTCTTCGATTTTTTATTTTGCAGCATACCGGTGCGCTGCGTCGGCACCTATGTTGCACGACGGTCAAACTGCCGTATCTGTTCCAAAACCTGCCTCGACTTCACCCCTTCAGGAAGCAGGCTGCCTGTCAGCAGCCGTGTGATTTTCAGGGCATCCTGAAGGCTTTGCGCACTGCCGAAACTGCCCGTCTGCAAATCAATCAGGCTCTGCCCGTCGGCAATAATGACGGTTTCAGACGGCAAAACACATTCCCTGCCTACGGGCATGACTGCTTCTTCCGGTCTGATACAGTATCTAGCGGAGGACTGGATTTCCCTGCCCTCTCCGTCCGTATGCAAATCGGGGGCGACGCCTAAGACCGTCAACAGCTTCCACTCGAAGCGGCGCAAATCGGCAACATGGTCTGCCTCGCAGCAGACTGCCTTCATCACTTCAGCCAATGCATCGTATAACTCAGGCATGGGATCTTCGCGCGCGGTCAGTTTTAAAACCAGCTCGTTCACATACAATCCGCCAAACAACGCCCTGCCCTGCGGCTGCCGCCAACCGCCAACCCATTCGGCGCGGTGAAGGGTTTTGAGTTCCTGACTGCCGTACCACGACACGCTGACAGGGACGAACGGAACCAATACGCCGCGCAGCTCGCTCTGCCGTTTGCGCGCGCTGCGCGCCAGCAAAGCCACACGCCCGTAACGGCGGCTGAATGCTTCAACCCACAGGCTGCTTTCGCGCCAAGGCGAAGATGCCAGCATAAAAACGGGTTCGTGGTTGACTCGGTATTCGGACATAATCGTTGTGGAAATGCCGTCTGAACGCTGCCGCGACTACAAAACGGCAGTCGGATACGAACCGATGATTTTGACGAACGAAGCGCGCCCGCCCAACTGTTTTAATGCCGTCTGAACCTTGTCATCCGTCCGGTGTCCCTCGATATCGATAAAGAACAGGTATTCCCACAACGCCGCCTTTCCGGGACGGCTCTCAAACTTGGTCATGGAAATGCCTGATTCGGTAAGGGGTTGCAGTAGCGAAGCAACCGCGCCCGCCCGGTTGGGTGCGGAAACGACCAGCGAGGTTTTGTCGCTGCCGCCGGCACCGGTTTCATGATGACCCATAACCAGGAAGCGCGTGGTGTTGTTCGTCTCATCCTCAATGCACTCGGCCACGGGGCTGAGTCCGTAGATTTCCGCCGCAGTACGCCCGGCAATGGCGGCAACCGTACCGTCGTCCGATTCGGCAACCAGCCGCGCGGCTTCGGCATTGCTGGAGACCGCCACCCTCTCGGCGTTGGGAAGGTGTCTGCCCAGCCAGTCGTTGCACTGCGCCAACGCCTGTGCGTGCGAAAATACTTTGGTGATGCCTTCGGTACTGCTGCTGTTTTTACGCAGAAGGTTGTGGTGTATGCGCAAGACGACTTCGCCGCAAGCCTGCAATGAGGTAACGGCAAGCAAATCCAACGTGCGCCCGACCGAGCCTTCGGTCGAATTTTCCACGGGGGCGACCAGATAATCCGCCTGACGCGTTTCAACCTGTTTGAAGCAGTCGTCTATGGTCGGACACGCCATAGTGTGTGCGGCATGACCGAAATGCTTAATCGCCGCCTGTTGGGTAAACGTACCCTGCGGCCCCAGATAGGCGATGGTCAACGGACGTTCGACGGCGAGGCACTCGCTCATCACTTCCCTGAACAAGCGGGCGACGGATTCGTCGGGCAGCGGGCCTTTGTTCAAATCCTGAATGCGGCGCAACACGGCGACTTCGCGTTCGGGGCGGTACACCGCGCCCGTGCCTTTCAATTCGCCGATGGCGTGTGCGTGTTGCGCGCGTTCGTTGAGCAGGCACAGGATTTCGGCATCGATGGTGTCGATGGCGTTGCGGTGCGGGATGAGGAGTTCGTCGATAGTTTGGGACATAATTTCGCCTGAACAGTAATTTGCCGTGCATTCTAACATCAAATGCCGTCTGAAGCGGCTTCAGACGGCATTTTCCGTTAAAGGTATTCGCTCTGTTCGTTTTCCTTCCACGCCCGGTGCGAACACAGCCACAGCAGCACGATGCCGCACGATGTCGAGGCGGTCATCGTTGCCGCCATCACGGTTGCCGAACCGTCGTGCAGGACGGTTGCCGCCATGCCCACGCCCGCGCCGATTAAGGACTGGAACACGCCCAACACGGCGTTCGCGCTGCCGCCCTCTTCTTTGAAATAGGACATGAAACACGCCTGCGTGTTCGCACCGACCAAGCCCTGTGTGCCGACGGAAAACATCACGCACGCAACCAGCAGCCAAAACGGGGGCAACCCGAAAAACAGCACGGCGGCGAGTTGGGACAGGTTGGCGGCAAACTGGACGACAATCCCCCACAGCAGGATGCTTTGCGGATGCGCGCCGGTTTTAAGCCGCCACGCGGTAATACGGTTGAAAAACATCATCGTAATGATGTTGAGCGCAAACGCCCAAGCGTATTGATGCGGCGTAACGCGGTAAAGCTGCTGATACACGAAGGAAGATTCGGTCAGAAAGGCGAACATCGAACCGAAGCTGAATGCCTGAAAAAACAGATAACCCATCGCGGCACGGGTTTTCAATACGCGCTTGAACCGCCCCGCCGCCAGTCCGAACACGTCCCGTCCGATTTTGCCGCCGGCGGCGGGCTTGGGCAGGAAATACTGCACCAAACCGAACAACACCAGCGAATAAGCCGCCAAAAAAACGAAAATCGCCTGCCAGCCGCCCAAACTCTGCAATACCGCGCCGGCCATAGGTGCAACCAGCGGCACAACCATCAGAATGATGCCGATAAGGGCAAACATCTGCGCGGCTTTGCGTCCGGAATAATAATCGCGCACCATTGCGCCGACGATGACGACGGTCATACCCGCGCCGAATGCCTGCACGACGCGCAGGTTGAGGAGCTGTTCGGCACTTGAGGCAAATACGATGGCGGCAACGGCAAGGCAGTAGACGGCCAATCCGGTCAGCGCGACGGGTTTGCGCCCTTTGATGTCGGACACCGAACCGCCGACCACCTGTCCGAACGCCGTGCCGAACATAAACACACTCAGGCTCTGTTCGATACGGTGGACATCCGCACCCAGCGATTGCGCCATTTCGGGAATCGCCGGCAGGTAGGCATCGATGGAAAACGGCATCAGCGCGACCAGCATCGCCATCAGGACCGCCATCAGTTTTTCATTCATCTCAGGATAATGGGCAGAAGGCATAAATTCTCGTCCGATTCGCAAACAAACCGCCCGGCGGCGGAAAACACAATACGCGGAAACGGAAAATTTTAGCACACCGGCACAAACAGGCGGCAACAAAAGCCACGGACAACACCGGAAAAGTCGGAACGATAAAAGGCCGAAGGCGGACAAAAATTTGAAAAATATTGTATAATGGAACGGGATTCCCTAACGGATTCCCTAACGGATTCCCTAACGGATTCCCTAACGGATTCCGATATTCAAAAACTTTTGAACATTTTTAGGAATCAAAAAATGAAAAAACTCCTTACTGCATTAACCGTGCTTGCCCTTCCCGCTGCCGCATTTGCCGCCGACAGCCAACCGGGTGTTTATGTACAAGGTGACGTGGGCGTTGCCTCTGTCTCCATTCACGCCGATGGTGAAACACTTAGAGGCAGCGATTTTATCCCTCGCGTTTCTGTCGGTTATGATACCGGCGATATGCGTATTGCCGCAGATTACTACCGCATCCGCGACAAAAATGATGATGTCACCGCCACACTCCAAGGCGCAGGCGTTGCCGTCATCAAAGACTTCAATACCAATTCCATCGTCAAACCTTATGTCGGCGCGCGTTTGGGTCTGAACCGTTTGAAAGCCGAAGACTATAAAAAAACCAAAGTAAGCGTCGGCGCATTGGGCGGTGTCGGCTTTGAAGTCGCACCCAACGTAACTTTGGATTTGGGCTACCGCTTCAATTATTTGGGCAAGTTTGAAAATGCTAAAGTTTGGGATCACGAATATACCGCCGGTGTCCGTGTGAAATTCTAATCCCCGAAACCGGCATCCGCCGGCAAGCCGACCGCCGCCATTGCGGCGGTTTTCCGTTTCTGCAAAAATCAAAAACAAATGCCTGAAATCCCGTCATTCCCGCCGCTTTCCGTCATTCCCGCGCAGGCGGGAATCTAGGTCTGTCAGTGCAGAAACTTATCGGATAAAACGGTTTCTTTAGATTTTACGTTAGATTTTACGTTCTGGATTCCCACTTTCGTGGGAATGACGTGGTGCAGGTTTCCGTGCGGATGGATTCGTCATTCCCGCTCAGGAGGGAATCCGGTCTGTTCGGTTTCAGTTGTTTCCGATAAATTCCTGCTGCCTTTCATTCCTAGATTCCCACTTTCGTGGGAATGACGGCGGAGCGGATAAATCCGTGCAATCTAAAACCTCGTCATTCCCGCGCAGGCGGGAATCCGGTCCGTTCGGTTTCAGTCATTTCCGATAAATTCTTGCAGCTTTGAGTTTCTAGATTCCCACTTTCGTGGGAATGACGGCGGAAAGGCTGCTTTCGTCATTCCCGCGCAGGCGGGAATCCAAACATCCGACGCGGCGGGAATCTATCGGGAAAAACCGAAACCGAACGGACTGGATTCCCACTTCCGTGGGAATGACGGAAAACCCGGATTCCCGCTTTCGCAGGAATGGCGATGGAAAGATTTCCGCCTATTCGGCAACCGTCAAACACCGCTTCCCAACTTTATCTTTGATGCGGCAGCCGGGCGGCGGACAGCGTGGCAGCGATAACAATCGACACGCCTAAAATGGATACGGGCGATAAATGTTCGCCCAAAATCAAAACCGCCAGCAGCACGCCGACGACGGGTTCGAGCGAAATCAACAGTCCCGACACGTTGGCAGGAACACGGCTCATCCCTTTGTTCCATAGCCAATAGGCGCACCAGCCGCATCCCAAGCCCAAATACAGCAGCGACAATACCATTCCGACGCTCCAGTCCACGGTATAACTTTGTGCCAGTGCAAGCGAAAACGGCAGGCACATCAACGAAGATGCGGCTATGGAAACGGATGTAACCGCCGGTGCGCCGATGCGGGCAACCAGCCTTTGCGTCGGACGCATGGCGGCACAAAATCCCGCGCCCGCCAACAACACCAGCAGGCAGCCGAACCAGTCGATTTCTCCGCCGGCTTCCGCCCCGCCCGCCATCAGCAGCGCGATGCCGGCAAATGCCGCCGCGCCGCATATCCAATGATGGGTTTCGGCTTTGTCGTTGAAGAAAAAGTGTCCGATAAAAACCATCATCAACGGCTCGAGTCCGACAATGACCGATGCACTGGCGGCGGAAGTGTATTTCAAGCCGACAAACTGGAGCAGCAGGGTCAGAACATAGTTGACAAACGCCGCAATCAGCAGGGGCTTCCATTCCTCGCGCGGAATCTTACCGATATGCCGGCGGCAGGCGGGCAGTGCCGGCAGCGCGGCAATCAACAGGCGCGCGCCGACCATCAGTGCGGGGTCGATGCCGCCATAGGCATATTTGGCGGCAATAAACGAGCTGCTCCAGATAATCAGGGCAAGGATTTGGTAAAACATTTAAAGTATCCGGATTAAAAATTGTTTGTGCGGCTGTCTCGGCACGCGGGACGGCACATCAGGCAACAGGCGGAAAGCGGCGGCTTCCGCAGCCGTTCGGATTCTACCGCCGCAGACGGCGGGCGGTTCGGGCGGTAAGGAACAGAGCGGCGGAACAAACCGCCTGCCGCGTTCAGACGGCATCCAAAACCCGGTGTTTCAAGGCGGGCAGGCGGTTGCGGACGCTGTTCAGGCGGTTGGCATCGATGTCTGCCGTAACGATGCCTTCGCCTTCGGGCAATACGTCCAACACGTCGCCCCACGGATCGACAATCATACTGTGTCCGAACGTGCGCCTGCCGTTTTCGTGCAATCCGCCCTGCGCCGCCGCGACAACATAACATTGGTTCTCCACCGCACGCGCGCGCAGCAGCAACTCCCAATGCGCCTTGCCCGTCGTGTGGGTAAATGCCGCCGGAAGCATCAATACGTCAAACGGCAGTTGGCGGCGGAAAAATTCGGGAAAGCGGACATCGTAACAAATACCTGCCGCCACAGACACGCCCTCTGCCGACAAGTGCGGCACTTCCCCGCCCGCGCGGATGGTATCGGATTCGGCATAGCGTTCGCCCAAACCGGAAAAACCGAAGAGGTGCATTTTGTGGTACAGACCCGTCCTTACGCCGTCCTGTCCGTACACCAACAGCGTATTCATCACTTTGCCCGCCTCGCGGCTTTGCAGCGGCACGGTTCCGCCGAACAGCACCACGCCGCATTCTTTCGCCGTTTCACTCAATGCCGTCTGAAAACGCCCGCCGCCCAAAGGCTCGGCAAGCGCAAGTTTGTCGGTATCGTTTGCGCCCATCAGCACCCAATATTCGGGCAACAGCACCCAATCCGCACCGCACTGCGCCGCTTGTTTGACCAAACGCCCCATCGTTTCGATATTTTTTTGCGGCGACAATCCTGAAACCATCTGTACGGCGGCAACTCTGATTTTGTCCATTTCTTCTCCTTTTTCCTGCCGACCTTGCGGCATATTCCGCCGATACGCTACCATAACGGCAGTTGACGAAAATCTTTACACAAATGCCCATTTTGAACCATATTGCCCTCATCGGTGTAGGGCTGATCGGCGGTTCGTTCGTTCTCGACCTCAAAAGGCAGGGACTCGTCCGCACCGTTACCGGTATCGACACCGACCGCGACAACCTGCAACGCGCGCTGGAACGCGGCGTGATTGACCGCGCTTCCGTTGCCATCGATAAAAACAGCATCGGCGGTGCGGATTTGGTGCTGATTGCCACGCCCGTCGCCACCGTTCCCACCATTTTGACCGCGCTGCGCCCCGTTTTGCCGGAACACACTTGGATTTCCGATGTCGGCAGCACCAAAATCTCCGTTATCGAGGCTTTCCGACGCTGCCTGCCCGACAGCATTCACCGCTGCATCGCCGCGCACCCGATTGCCGGCTCCGACAAAAGCGGGGCAGATGCGGCGCAGTACGGGCTGTTCCAAAATAGAAAACTCATCATCACACCACACGGCGGCGAAGATTCAGACGGCATCGCATTGATAGAAAACCTGTGGCGCGCCGTCGGGGCCGAAATTTATACGATGGACGCGCAAAAACACGATGCGGTTTTTGCCGCCGTCTCCCATATGCCCCACCTTGCCGCCTTCGCCTACGTCCACCAGCTTTTCGACCACCCCGACGGAAAGGCGTATCTGAAATTTGCCGCCACGGGCTTTCAGGACTTTACCCGCACCGCCTCCAGCCACCCTGCCGTGTGGGCGGACATCTGTCTTGCCAACAGGGACAACCTGTTGGAGCTGATTCGGGGCTTGGGCAGGCAGTTGGACACTTTGGAAACCATCCTGCTTAACCGGGACCGCCCCTCCCTGTACCGCTATTTTGAAGAAGCCAAAGCCACGCGCGACGGCCGGTCTGATGAGAATTGATGTTCAGACGGCATCCCACCCAAACCGAAACCGCCGCAGACCGGGAATCTGCGGCGGTTTTACTCAACCGGGCCTGCCGTCGGAGCGCGGACGGATCAGCCAAGGAATATACTTCCACGCATACACCAAAAGCGCGAGGGCAAACAAAACCGACGACGTGCGTATGCTGTGCGTATAGGCGGTACCGGAAGAAAATACGGCAACCATGCGGACGGCAGTTGCCGCCATCATCAGCCAAAATGCGACCGGAACGGATTTGGGCGACGGATAAATGGGATTGCCCGTATGACCGAGCGCGGTACGCGCCATCATACCCAAAGTCAGCACGCCGATGCCGCCCACGCCGATCAGGTGCACGCCCAAATTAAGGAAAGCGGGTTTGAAATAAGACGCGCCGACCGCAATCAGCCCCAATCCGGTAAACAGATAACCGGCAAACAGAATCCACAGCATCGGCTCTTTCAATACGGGTCTATACCACCAACGGTAAACCTGCACGGTAAAAATCACGCCTGCCGCAAAGGCAAAAACGGCAGACAGCCAAGGCAGCGCGCCGTGCGCCATCAGCATGGCGGTCAACATAGGCAGCCACAGCGAAGCCTGCGCCACCCATTTCGGACTGGGAATCTGCGGCACGTTCAAACGTTTGGACGTAAAAAACGAAATAATCCGCATCCCGATCAGACCGATAAAGCCCGACACCATAATCAGCCCCGACTGCAAACCGCCCAACAGCCCCTCGAAATTGCCGTTGTGCAGTTGGACGTGGAACGCCGCGTGCGTGCCGCCCAAGACGAACAGCGCGAACACGGCGGCATAATTGCGCTGATTCTGCGAACGGATGACAGGCAAAGCCATACACACCGCGCCATACCAAAAAAACAGCGTGCCGAGTATGCCGCTTGCCGCCGCACCCCAACCCGGGATAAAGGCGGCAATCCGCGCAGCCAGCCAAAAGGCGGTCAGCCCGACCAGAACGCCGCCCCTCGTAGGCGGCTGCCCCGTCCAAGTGGCGACGGCGGTCAGCAGGAAGGCGACGACGACGAGGCCGGCATAACCCCAAATCATCTCATGCGCGTGCCAGTAAAAACCGGGCAGATCCGGCGTTCCCGTGTAGCCGAAACCCCACAGCAATACGGACAATGCGCCGTACAGCGCCGCCAGCGAATAAAACGGGCGGAACGCCATTGCCCAGACGGGGTGCTTGGTAAATGCGCTCATTCGTGTTCCTTATTTGTCGTTAATATTTTACCCCTCCGAACCGGCAGGCCCGGACGGCAAAAACGGTTCGGCGGCGGGAAACAGCTCGCGTTCTTCAAACCGCGCGTGATCGCGGAGCGTGACGGCAAAATCCGTGTTCCATATTTTGCTCCCGTATTCGGGTTGCGCCATCATCTGCCGCAGTTTGGCATGATCCCTCTCGAAACGGGCTTTAAGCTCGGGGGCAATATTCTGCCAGACAGAGGCGAACATGGTTTCCTCTTCACAGAAATGGATTTCCAGTTCGGCAAAATGCGGTTCGAGTTCGTCCCGATGCCCCTCTTCCGGCGTACGCAGCAGCCGCACGCACAGGGAAAGCGAATGGTGGTGGTCGCGCGAAAGCCCGATAAGGGCGGGATGTCGTTTCAACGGTTTCATCATTTTGAGTTACAATAACAAATTATCAAACGGCAGGACGGGTGCTTCAGACGGCATACCGCCGCAGGCAGGCTGCATTCTACCGCCCCGACGGACAGGGTTTCAACCATTAGTGAAACTTAAACCGTACCGATAAGAATAACGATCCATACCGAGAAAATCATGTATTTGACACAACATACGGACTACGGGCTGCGCGTCCTCATCTACACCGCCGTCAACGACGACGCGCTGGTCAACATCGCTACCATCGCCTCGACCTACGGCATTTCCAAAAGCCATCTGATGAAGGTGGTTACCGCGCTGGTCAAAGGCGGGTTCTTACACAGCGTACGCGGAAAAGGCGGCGGGCTGAGGCTGGCATCGCCGCCCGAACGCATCAATATCGGCGCGGTCGTCCGCCATCTCGAACCGATGCAGCTGGTCGAATGTATGGGCCCGAACAACGAATGCCTGATTACGCCGTCCTGCCGTCTGACGGGCATACTCGGCGGCGCGATGAAGTCGTTTTTTACCTATTTGGACGGCTTCACGCTCCAAGACCTGCTCAACAAACCGACTTACGACCTGCTCTACGAACCGAGAATTCCGATTGTAACGCAACATTAAGGCTGCAAAAATGCCGTCTGAAACACAAACCGCCTCCGGAGGCAGTTCGGTTTCAGACGGCATTTCTTTATTCAGACCAAATTACAGCCCCGCGGCTGCTTTCAATGCGGCTATTTTGTCGGTGCGTTCCCAAGTGAACTCAGGTTCTTCGCGGCCGAAATGTCCGTAAGCGGCGGATTTTCCGTAAATCGGGCGCAAGAGGTCGAGCATTTGGACGATGCCTTTGGGGCGCAGGTCGAAATGTTCGCGAACCAGCGCAATCAGTTTTTCCTCGCTGATTTTGCCCGTACCGAAAGTGTCGATGGAAATCGAAGTCGGTTCGGCAACGCCGATGGCGTAGGAAACTTGGATTTGGCATTGGGTTGCCAAGCCTGCGGCGACGATGTTTTTCGCCACATAACGGCAGGCGTAGGCGGCGGAACGGTCCACTTTGGACGGGTCTTTACCGGAAAACGCGCCGCCGCCGTGCGGAGCCGCGCCGCCGTAGGTATCAACGATGATTTTACGACCGGTCAAACCGCAGTCGCCTTGCGGGCCGCCGATGACGAAACGACCGGTCGGGTTGATCAGGTATTTGGTTTCGGCAGTCAGCATTTCAGACGGCAGGACGGGCTTGATAATCTGCTCAATCACGGCTTTGCTCAGTTCTTCATGGCTGATGGCAGGATCGTGCTGGGTGGACAGGACGACGGTGTCGATGCGTTTTACTTTGCCGGTTTCGCTGTCGTAAACCACGGTCAGTTGGGCTTTGGCATCAGGACGCAGCCAAGGCAGGCGGCCGTCTTTGCGCAATTCGCTTTGACGCTGCATCAGGCGGTGGCTGTAATAGATGGCAAACGGCATCAGGGTCGGGGTTTCGTCGCAGGCGTAGCCGAACATCAAACCTTGGTCGCCTGCGCCTTGGTTCAGGTCGATGCCTTCGCCTTCGTTTACGCCTTGGGCGATGTCGGGGGATTGTTGGTCGTAGTACACGCCGACTGCGCAGCCGTTGGCATCAAAGCCCAGCTCGGAGGAGTTGTAGCCGATGCGTTTGATGGTTTCGCGTGCGACTTTGATGTAGTCCACTTGGGCAGTGGTGGTAATTTCGCCCGCCAATACGCACAAGCCTGTGTTGACCAAGGTTTCCGCGGCGACACGCGCTTTTGGGTCTTGCGCCAAAATGGCATCCAAAATCGCATCGGACACTTGGTCGGCCACTTTGTCCGGATGGCCTTCGGATACCGATTCGGAAGTAAACAGATATTCGCTCATTGAGATTTTCCTTGAAAAACAAACCATCTTCTTCAGACGGCATGTTGTATGAACATAATGTCAAACAGCGGGAAATATAGCAAAATTTCCCTATTCGTGCCATCCAGTTGAGAAACATTCCCATTTGAATGGTATAGTGGATTAACAAAAATCAGGACAAGGCGACGAAGCCGCAGACAGTACAAATAGTACGGAACCGATTCACTTGGTACTTCAGCACCTTAGAGAATCGTTCTCTTTGAGCTAAGGCGAGGCAACGCTGTACTGGTTTTTGTTAATCCACTATACTTTGGAATCTCTGCCCGTACGTTTCGTACAGGCAAAAAAATTCCCGCATCAAGCGGGTTTGGATTGCTCTGGTGAGCCACATCGGCTTTTCAACCGTCCACCTTACTTTTCCTTTTGAAAAGCAGGTTGGCATGGAATTCCCAACTCTTAATGCAGCGCGGATGGTAGCAGAAAAGCCTTTCCGCCGCAATACTTCCCTTTTTCAGACGGCATGTTTCGTTTACAATTCAGGCTGTTTCCCCCTTGCTTCCCCGTTATGCACATCCTACTGACCGCCCTCCTCAAATCCTTTTCCCTGCTGCCCCTGCCCTTTCTGCACAAATTGGGTGTTTTCCTCGGACATCTGGCGTTTTACCTGCGCAAAGAAGACCGGGAACGCATTATTGCCAATATGCGTCAGGCAGGCATGAATCCCGACCCAAAAACGGTCAAAGCCGTTTTTGCGGAAACGGCAAAAGGCGGTTTGGAACTTGCCCTCGCATTTTTCAAAAAACCGGAAGACATAGAAACAATGTTCAAAGCGGTACACGGCTGGGAACACGTGCAGCAGGCTTTGGACAAGGGCGAAGGGCTGCTGTTTATCACGCCGCACATCGGCAGCTACGACTTAGGGGGGCGATATATCAGCCAACGGCTGCCATTCCCCTTAACCGCCATGTATAAACCGCCGAAAATTAAAGCAATAGACAAAGTGATGCAGGCAGGCAGGGTTCGCGGCAAAGGCAAAACCGCGCCTACCAGCATACAAGGGGTCAAACAAATCATCAAAGCCCTGCGTTCGGGCGAAGCAACCATCGTCCTGCCCGACCACGTCCCCTCCCCTCAAGAAGGCGGGGAAGGCGTATGGGCGGACTTTTTCGGAAAACCTGCCTATACCATGACGCTGGCGGCAAAATTGGCACACGTCAAAGGCGTGAAAACCCTGTTTTTCTGCTGCGAACGCCTGCCTGGCGGACAGGGTTTCGATTTGCACATCCGCCCCGTCCAAGGGGAATTGAACGGCGACAAAGCCCACGATGCCGCCGTATTCAACCGCAATACCGAATATTGGATACGCCGCTTTCCTACCCAGTATCTGTTCATGTACAACCGCTATAAAACGCCGTAACGAAAATAAAAATGCCGTCTGAACAATTTCAGACGGCATTTTGTCATTTGACGATTTCGGACAACGGCCAGCGCGGACGGACATTGAACGCACCGACCTCCCTGCCCTTGCCCAGGTGCATCGCACCGGCAAAGGCAATCATGGCACCGTTGTCCGTGCAATATGCCATCGGCGGGAAAAACACGCTGACTTTTTCGGACGGATGTTTCGGCTTGCCTTTGGGGGTCGGGATTTGCACCGTCATGTTGCCGAAAGTTTCGCGGAGTTTGCGGTTTGCACCGACCCCGCCGGCAACCACTACGGTTCTGAACCCTGTCTGCAACAGGGCTTTTTTCACTTTTGCCTCCAACACATCTACCACCGCATCTTGAAACGCACGGCAGATGTCGTTGCGGGTCTGCTCGGGAATGGTTTCCGAACCGTTTGCCTCACGCACTTTTTCAACGGCAGTCAAAACAGCGGTTTTCAAACCTGAAAAACTCATCTGCAAATCGTCGGAATGAATCATCGGGCGCGGAAAAACAAACGCTTCGGGCCTGCCCGATTCCGCAAGTTCCGACAGTTTCGCACCGCCCGGATACGGCAAGCCCAGCAGTTTCGCCGTTTTGTCGAATGCCTCGCCCGCCGCATCATCGACGCTCTCGCCCAAAAGCTCGTAGTCGCCTATGCCCCTGACCGCCATAATCTGCGTATGCCCGCCCGAAACCAGCAGCGCGACAAAAGGAAAGTCGGGTTTTTCCTCCGCCAACAGCGGCGACAGCAGATGTCCTTCCAAATGATGGACGGGAATAACAGGCTTATCCAACGCTAAAGCCAGGGCATTGGCGTAGCTCGAACCCGCCAGCAGCGCGCCGCCCAAACCGGGTCCCTGCGTAAAGGCAACCGCGTCAATGTCGCCATACGATGCGCCCGCCTGCGCCAAACAGCCTTCAGTCAACGGAACAAGGCGGCGGATATGGTCGCGGCTTGCCAATTCCGGCACAACCCCGCCGTATTCGGCGTGCATTGCCATCTGCGTGTGCAGGCAGTGCGCCCGCAATCCGCATTCCGTATCATAAAGCGCGACGCCTGTTTCGTCGCAAGAAGATTCGATTCCCAATACCAACATAATCCGATACCGTCCGAAAATTGAAAAAACGGTGCGCCAAAAAGCGGGAAATGCCGTCTGAAACCCTTCAGACGGCATCGTCGCACCGTATCAAAGCGTTCCGTAAGAATGCAGCCCGCTCAAAAACATATTCACGCCGATAAAGGCAAATGCGGTTACGAACAAACCGATAATCGCCCACCACGCCAGCACTTTGCCGCGCCAACCGGCAACCAGCCGCAAGTGCAGCCAAACGGCGTAATTGAGCCAGACGATGAACGCCCACGTCTCTTTCGGGTCCCAACTCCAATAGCGTCCCCAAGCATCCGCCGCCCACAGCGCACCCAAAATGGTGGCAATGGTAAAGAACAGAAAGCCGACGGCAATCGCCTTATACATCACCTCGTCGATCAATGCCGATGGCGGCAGCCACAGTTTTCCGCCTTTTCCTTCCGCACGCAGGGAAACCAGTTCAGCAATACCGAGCATCGCGGAAATGCAAAACGCGCCGTAACCGATAAAGTTTGCCGGAACGTGGATTTTCATCCACCAGGACTGGAGCGCGGGAATCAGCGGCTGGATGGTATGCGCCTCACGCGACACGCTGTACCACAAGACAAATCCAACCACGACCGCCATAAAGCCGAACACGAAGCCGCCCAATTTCTGCACGGCAAATTTACCCTCGTAATACAGATACATCAGCGCGGTAATGACCAAAAACAGAATGAACACTTCATAAAGGTTGGAAACCGGAATATGCCCCGCATCGGGACGGAGCAGATAGCTTTCGTGCCAACGTACCAGCAGACCAGTAAAGCCTGCTACGGCAGACACCCATGCAAACACGGTTCCCATACCCAACAGCGTGTTGGTCGGCACATTTTTTACGCTTGCCAAAACCGCGCCCGAAATATAGGCGAACAGGGCGAAAAAGACAAAGGCGCACTGCCACATAATCGCCGATTGGCTGCTGAGGAAATACCGCAACAGGAAAATCTCTGCCGATTTGATATTGCCGCCATACAGACCGACGGCGGCATAGGCAAGCAATACGCTTAAAGGAACAAACCAGCGCATCGGTTTGAAAAACCAACCCAAAAACACGGCAATACCGGCACTCGCCCACAACATGACCGTTTCGTAAATGTCCATATGCATACCGGAACGGGTCTGTACGAAAACCGTACCCGAAAAAACCAGCGCGGCAAACACCCAATCCCAGATATTCAAATTACGGATAAAAGACTTTCGGACCAGCAGTTCGTGTTCAGGAAGGGTTTTATAGTGTTCAGTCATGATTCAAGTCCTTGCCGAGCCGTTGCAGACTCTCGACATGTTTTGGAAATTCCTTCTGCAAATCCCGTTCGCTGCGGGCCGAAGACATAGCAAAACGGATTTTGCCGTCTGAAAACAATATCCATGCGCGCTTTTCCCGAACATAAAACATGAATACCGTACCTAAAACCAACAATACCGAACCAAGATAGACCAAAAGCGAACCGGGCGAGCGGGTCATCTGCAAACCTGAAGAGCGCACTTCCGAAAACCCGTCAAGCTGGAGTAGCATGGGCGCGGGATATTCCGTCAATCCCGTGTATGCATCCATACTGTGCAGCAGGAAACGGTTCCGCGCTTCATCCTGCTGCCATTCCGGCAAGCCGTACCGGCGTATGGTTTCATCCAAAGCAGCGTTCATCACGCCGTAAAGCATTTCGTAGAAATAGCCCTGCATTTTCTCCTGCTGCTCTTTCGGGATATTGGACGTAATAAATTCGTCCAATCCCAAATAGCCTTTTTGTGCAAAGATGTTCAGCGTGTTTTCCGCAGCCAGCATGAATTGTTCGCGGATTTCGGCAGGTGCGTCTTTGGTTGCGTCGGCAACCAGACGTTTGCGCCCTTCCCCATCTTTCAAAAACTCACGCAATGCCATGAAGGTATCTGCTTTCCCTTGTTTGTCCAAAGGAATACGCAGCCAGCGGTATTGCTGCTGCAAGCCGCTGCGCGTGCCGGTCAGCCAAAAATAATCTTTGTCCTGCAAAATCGGCAGCATATAGTTTTTATATTCGACCGCCTGCCCTGCCGCATCACGGATACGGTAAACAATGGAAGGGCCGATATTGGTGTATTTTTTACCTTCCTGAGTAACGGCGCGGACATCGTTCAGCGTGGATTTCAGACTTTTTTCCCGTTTCCCGTCCTCACTCATGTCCTCCACGTTCATCGAAGTGAACTGATCGAACTCAAGACGATATTTGTGTTTGCCAATTTCCAACGGAAACTGCCGCACGGAGGTTGCCTTCAACACGACAGGTTCGCGCGAAGCATCACCCAAATTCCACGCCTTGAATGTCAAATCCGAACCGCCGTCGGCAAAACTCGCCTGATAAATCGTGATACCGTGCAAGGTCAAAGGATGGTTCACGCGGATGGTGCGCTTGAGTTTCTCACCGGTTGCCTTGTCCGTTACTTCAATATCACTGGCAAAATCGCGCGGCATACCGGTATTGTAAAAGTCGATATGAAATTTTTTCAGTTTGACTTCAAAAGGCAAGTCCTGAACCAACATCCCGTTGTCGGCATTAAGGAAAACCACATCCGCACTTTGCCCTTCGGAAATATTGACGTTGCCCCTAAATGAGAGATTGGACGCACCCAAAATACTTTCGGGCTTGAAATCCTTGGCATAAACCGCCTGATTGTCCGGAACAATCCGACCGGTCAGCATACCCAGTTTCAACAGCAGGTTACTGTCTATCAGCCCGCCCAGGCAAATGACAATCAAAGCAACATGGGCAAAGATATAGCCCCATTTGTTCATCGTGCCTTTTTTGGCGGCAATCAGAACCGACCCGTCCTCACGGCTGACGGTTTTTCCCTGAAAACCCTGCACCTCCAGATAACGTTTGGCAACTTCGGGGGCAATTTTTACATCCAACAGTAAAGAATGGCGCATCGCCGCCAGAGATTTTTCTTTAACCTTTTCCCGAAAAGACTTCATTTCGCGCCAGAACGGCGGCACATTGCGAATCAGGCACAAACTGGTCGAGATGACCAAAAAGAGCATAATGACAACGAACCATGCCGAAGCATAGACATCATACAGTCCCAGAAAACCAAAAATCTGCGCCCAAAACGATCCGAATTTGACCAGATAATCCGTCTGCGGCTGGTTTTGCTGCAACACCGTACCGATAACCGATGCAATACCCAGCAGACTGAGCAAGGCGACCGCAAAGCGCATGGAGCTGAAAAAAGCGAACCACGGATGTAAAAGAAGCGGGGTAGATCTACGGGATTTACTCATTGTGTGTTTCTTCCGCAATCAGGAATATAGAAGACGGAATCGGACAATAAAGGACACTCTGCTCCGATTCTACTGTCTTGATGCCTTTTATTTCAAGACTATAAAGATGGTTTATATCAATCCCAACAAATGCGATTTAGAAAACTTATCGCAAAATTGTCTGAAGCCGTCTGAAAACCTTTTCAGACGGCTTCTGAAGCAGACCCTTGGATGATTAACGCAAACCCTGGATAAAGTTAGCAACTGCTTTTAAATCTTCTTCGGACATTCGGTTTGCAATATCCGCCATAATGGCATTTTTGCGCTGACCGGATTTATAAGCGTTCATCTGGTCGATAATATATGCCTGATGTTGTCCTCCCAAGCGCGGATAAGCCTGAATTTCACTTCCCCCCCCGGGCATACCCGCACCGCTCGGACCGTGGCAGGACATACACGCCGGCAATTTTTTATCGCTCAAACCGCCGCGATAGATTTTCGCGCCCAATTCGGGATTTTCCTTAGGATTGGCTTCGCCGGATTTAGGCTGCTGTTTGGCATAGAATGCGGATACATTCAAAATATCCTGATCGCTCAAATTCATTACCATCGGTTTCATCACAGCTGCCGAACCGTGGGTGCGTTTGCCGTCGCGGATACCGATAGTTTGATGATAGATGTAAGCAGTATGCTGTGCCGCCAAACGCGGATACATCGCAATGCCGCTGTTACCGTCTGCTGCATGGCAAGCCGCACAAACCGTTGCGGCAACCTGTTTGCCTTTTTCCACGTCTGCTTTGGGAGATGCGGAAACCGCACCGGCAGCCAAAACAAAGGCCAATAAAGTCAATCGTTTCATGGAGTGCTCCTGATTACAGCATTGGATAACGCAACAATGCTCTTTTTATATTCAAATACGGGATTTTTGACCCGATTAAAACCGATGATTCTGTAAACGTGATATTCTATACTAAATTTACATTAAATTACTACTGTGTTTCACATAAAACCAACCGCATATTTTTGCTGTCGGACAAACGGCGGCGGAAAAACAAGGATATGCCCATGAACCTTTTTCAAAACGCCAAATTCTTCACGACGGTAAACCATCTCAAAGACCTGCCCGACACACCGCTCGAAATTGCCTTTGTCGGCAGGAGCAATGCCGGAAAATCCAGCGCCATCAATACCCTGACCAACCATGTCCGTCTTGCCTACGTTTCAAAAACACCGGGACGGACGCAGCATATCAACTTTTTTGAGCTGCAGAACGGCAATTTTATGGTCGATTTGCCCGGCTACGGTTATGCCCAAGTCCCCGAAGCAGTACGCGCACATTGGGTCAAGCTGCTCGGCGACTATCTGCAACAGCGCAAACAGCTTATCGGTCTGATTCTGATTATGGATGCCCGCCATCCTTTAAAAGAACTCGACATCCGTATGCTGGACTTTTTCCACACCACAGGTCGACCGGTTCACATCCTGCTGTCAAAAGCCGACAAATTATCCAAAAACGAACAGATAAAAACCCTGTCCCAAGTCAAAAAACTGCTCAAACCTTATTCCGACAGGCAAAACATCAGCGTACAGCTGTTTTCCAGCCTGAAAAAACAAGGTATTGACGAGACCAACCGAACTGTCGGAAGCTGGTTTGACGCAGCAGATGCCGCCGCCTCTCTAGAGGAAAACTGACCCCAATTATACGGAAACCGTATTCCCCCCCACTTGACCGACCGCAAACATTTAAAAAATTGCCACTGCCAAATCTAAAATGCCGTCTGAAAGACTTTTCAGACGGCATTTTGCGGAGTCTTTAAAACAGGGAATCCAACTGCTGCTGTTTGGAATCCGTATTGCTCGGAAGTGCCGGCGTTTCCTGTACGTCCTGACGCGTTTCGTCAGACCTTCCCTGCTGTTCGTTTTCTACTGCCGCTTCATCATCTTCTTTTGCCCGTCGGGAAGGTTGCGGCGCAATACCGCTGTTGTCCAGCATCAAGCCCGGATCGGTTACCATACGTTCCTTCATATAGTATTCGCCATTGCTGCTGACCACACCTTCAGGCATTTTCATCCCTTTGCCCTGCTTTCCTTTCAACGCAAAACGCATGTAGTCCACCCAAACCGGCACCGCAATCGTACCGCCGTAGCCGGCACGCCCCATACTCTTAGGTTTGTCGAAGCCGATATATACGGCAGTAACCACATCAGGGTTAAAACCGACAAACCACGCATCCTTATTATCATTGGTCGTACCCGTTTTACCGGCAATATCCGTTCTTCCCAACGCAGCTGCCCCCCTTGCCGTACCGACACGGACCACATCCTGCATAATCTTATACATAATATAGGCATTGCGCGGATCGATTGCCTGAGGCGCATTTTGCCCGGCCACCAAAGGTTGCATTTGGGCGCGCAACCTGCCGTCTCTGTCATAAATCTTATCGATCACGTGCGAAGAAACCCTATAACCCCCGTTTGCGAATACGCTATATGCCTCCGCTATCCTCAACGGTGTCGTCTCGCCCGTACCTAAAGCCATAGACAGGCTGACAGGCAGCTCGGACGGTTTGAAGCCGAAACGCCGGATATACTGTTGCGCGTAACCGACACCGATAGACATCAAAATACGGATGGAAACCATATTCTTGGAAGCCGTCAGAGCCTGCCTTAAAGTGATATATCCCGAATATCTGCCGTCTGAATTTTTAGGTGTCCACACCGAACCGTTCGGCCCTTTCCCCGGCAGGGAAATCGGCGCATCGTTAACCATTGTGGACGCGGTCATCCCCTTAGATAATGCCGCCGAATAGACAAACGGCTTAAAGGTCGAACCCGGCTGCCGCATTGCCTGAACGGCACGATTGAATGTTTTGCTGTGAAAATCATAACCGCCGACCAGCGCGCGCACAGCCCCGGTTTTTGCATCCAACGAAACCAAAGCCCCCTGCAGCAACGGCTCTTGAACTACCGCCCAACGCCCGCCGTTGTTTTTGACACGGATGACCGCGCCCCTGCGGATACGGTCCTCCCCCATTTTCTCATTATCGACCGCGCGGGCCGCAAAACCCAAGGCGCGCCTGTCAAGCGTAACCCGCCTGCCGCCGGGCAGCTGCATGACGACATTTTTCTTTTTGGTAACATCCAACACAACGGCGGGAACCATTTTATCGACAGTATAGAGTCCCGACAGATACTGGCTGACAGTCTCCTCGACATCTTCACTCTTACTCAAATCGATATAGTTTTCCGCACCGCGGTAGCTGCTGCCGCGATCGAAATTCCGTAGAGCCTTGCGCAATGCCTCGGTTGCCGCCTTCTGATGATCGGTGCGGACCGTGGTATAAACCTTAAAACCCTGCGTATAGGCATCTTCACCATATTTTTCATACAGTTCCTGACGCACCATTTCCGCCACATATAAAGCACTCTGATCGATTTTCTGAACAAACCGCTCGTAATGCAGCTCCTCATTCAACGCCTGATCGCGCTGTTGCACGGTAATCATCTTCTCCTCGAGCATATTGTTCAAAATATACTTCTGGCGCAACTTGGCACGTTCCGGATTAACAATCGGATTATAGGCAGACGGGGCCTTAGGCAGTCCCGCAAGCATGGCGGCTTCCGCCAAAGTTAAATCTTGGACATTCTTATTGAAATAGATTTGCGCGGCAGATGCAAAACCATAGGCGCGCTGACCGAGGTAAATCTGATTGAAATACAACTCGAGGATTTTATCTTTGCTTAAAGACTGCTCGATTTTATAGGCAAGCAACGCCTCATTGAATTTTCGTGTGAACGTTTTTTCACTGCTCAAATAAAAATTTTTCGCCACCTGCTGTGTAATCGTACTCGCACCCGACTGCATGCTGCCGGACACGACATTGCCGACGGCAGCGCGGGCAACGCCCCAAACATCTACCCCCCAATGCCGGTAAAAGCGTTTATCCTCGGCGGCGATAACCGCATTCCGCAACACCTCGGGGAAATCGCCGATTTTTGTAAATTCGCGCCGCTGCTCCCCATACATACCGATGACTTCTCCATCCGCCGAATAAATAGTCAACGGCATTTTAGGCTGGTAATGCTGCAAAGAATCCAAAGACGGCAGTTTCGGATACGTTACCAAAATAGCAATGGCAACCAGACCCACTCCAAATACACAAAACCCAAAAACCAAACCAAAACAAGTCGTTATAATCTTTTTAATCATAGCTGAAATGATAATTTACCATTATTGGTATTAAATAAAGTAAAATAGCAGCCGATTTCTACAAAGCACGGTTTCAATGTGCAAAGAACAAGAAATCCATTACGGATACCGAAACGGTTACTCACTGTACAAATAAAGCAGGAACTTTCATCATGCGCTTGTTTAAAAGCTTGAAAAACCCTAAAAAAACAGATGCCAAGCTCCCTAAAAAATCTTCGGGACTCAATAACCGCGCGGCAATCGGCATCGATATCGACCAGCATTCCATTAAAATGGTCCAATTGTCAGGACGTAGTTTAAACCAAATTCAATTGGAAAAATACGTCATTGCCAAATTACCAAAGAATATCGTTCAAGGCAATAAAGTCCAAAATTACGATCAACTTGTTACATATTTACAACAAGCCTATGCCGAACTGGGTACCTCGTGCAAAAACATCATCGCGTCCGTCCCGCAAAATCTGGCAACCATCGAACAATTGACCTACACGGCCAAAGATGCAGAATTGGACCTGCAGGGGTTCGTGGAGTCCTCCATCTCCGAAGTCAGCTCGATATCGCTCGAAGAAGCCAATTACGACTATCAGGTCTTGTCCCAATCGGCCGCCGGCGAAGCTGTTTTGGCCGTCGCATCGAGAAAGGATGAAATCGAACCCCTGATTGACGCATTCAACGCCGCCGGTATGAAATTATCCGCGCTTGATGTGGACATTTTCGGACAATACAACGCCTACGCGCTGTGGATAAACCATTTCGCCCCCGAGCTTGCGGCCGAAAAAGTCGCCATTTTCGGCGTATATGCCGCACAGACCTACGCCCTGGTCATCCAAGACGGAAAAATCCTATACAAACAGGAAACCTCCGTCAGCGAAGAACAGCTCAACCAACTCATCCAGCGCACCTATCAGGTAACAGAAGAAAAAGCGGAAGAAATCATCAGCTCCCCGCAAAAACCTTCCGATTACCAAGAAAGCGTGGCAAACTATTTCAACCAACAGATTACCCAAGAAATACAAAGGGTCTTGCAGTTTTATTACACCACGCAGACCGCAGACGATATGACCGACATCAAGCATATCCTGCTGACCGGGGAAGCGGTGCGCCAGGAAGGCATCGCCCAAACCGTCGCCTCGCAAACCAATGCGGATGTACAATGCGTCCATCCCGCACGTTATTTTGCGGACAACCTCAAAACAGACGAACAACAATTCGAACTTGATGCGCCGACACTGACCAAGGCGTTCGGTTTGGCGGTACGGGGATTATAATTATGAACAATTTAATCAAAATCAACCTCCTCCCCTACAGGGAAGAGATGAACAAGCGCAAACAGCAGCAGTTTAAAATGCTGATGTACGGTGCCGTGCTGACGGGCGTTGCCGCCGTTGCGGCAACCTACCTGTTTATCGACAATATGATCAATAACCAGTCGGAAAGAAACACGCTGCTGGAAACCTCCATCGCACACTTGGATACCGAGCTGTCGGAAATACAAAAGCTTAAACAGGAAAAAGATGCCTTCCTGATTAAGAAAAACAAAATTGAGGAACTTCAGCTCAAACGCCTCCAAGCCGCAAAAATCCTCGACAGCCTGAATGAGGCCACCCCTGAAAGCACCTACCTGACCTCACTGGATGCCGTTACCGCCGACTCTTACCGGTTAAACGGCAGGACATCCAGCGACAACCGCGTTGCCGCCATGATGAGGGCAATGCCCAATACCGGCATATTCAAGCAACCCGAATTGTTAAGCATCAAGAAAAACAATTCGTATCAGGAATTTACCCTTCAGGCAACATTACAACCTATCGTAAAGGCGGCCGAATCCAAAGAGAATCCGGCTTCGGGAAACGCACAGGAGGCAAACTGAATGGCTTCTAAATCATCTAAAACCAACTTGGATCTCAACAACCTTCACCTGCTCAACCTTCCTGCTAGGCTTTTTATCGCCCTGCTGGTCGTTGCCGCCATGCTGGGACTCGGTTATGCCGGATTGTTCAAAAGCCAGATGGAATCCCTTGAGGAATATGAAGCAAAAGAAACCGAACTGAAAAACACCTACAAACAGAAAAGTATCGACGCGGCCAGTTTGGACAACCTGAAAGAAGAGCTTGCCGCCATCCGATCCGCCTTCAACATTATGCTGAAACAGCTTCCGACCGATTCCGAAATTCCCAATCTGGTTCAAGAGCTTCATCAGGCAGGCTCAAGCAACGGTCTGCGCTTGGACAGCGTCATACCGCAGCCGCCTGTTGACGACGGCCCGATACAAAGGCTGCCCTATTCCATTTCCATTACCGGAAACTACAATCAAATCAGCCAGTTCACGCGCGATGTTGGTAGCCTTTCGCGGATTATTACCCTTGAATCGCTCAAAATCACCCAATCCGCCGAAAACGGAGGAGGGGCGGACGGCAAAAGCAACATCCTGAACCTCAGTGCCATTGCCACTACCTATAAGGCAAAATCCATAGAAGAACTTGCCGCACAACAGCAGGCTGCAGAAGCGGCACAAAATGCCGAACAAAAATAACTTATGTTAGGGAAACCATGAAATATTACGCCTTATTCATCAGCCTTGCCGCCCTATCCGCCTGTTCCCAAGATGCTGAAGACCTGAACGGGTGGATGGCTCAGACACAGCAGGAAGCCAAAGCAGGAATCATACCTTTCCAAGCACCGACCCTGCCGGTCGCACCAGTATACAGCCCCCCGCAGCCGACAGGGTTCAACGCTTTCGATTTCCACCGAATGGAAGCTGCCAAAAAAGGGGGTAACGCCCCCGACACCAAGCGTATTAAAGAAACGCTGGAAAAATTCAGCTTGGAAAACATACGCTATGTCGGCATTGTGAAGTCCGGTCAGAAAGTATCCGGCTTCGTTGAAGCCGACGGTTATGTCTACACAGTCGGCATCGGCAACTATTTGGGACAAAATTACGGTAAAATCCAAAGCATTACCGACGACAGCATCGTTTTGAACGAATTAATCGAAGACGGTACGGGCAACTGGGTTTCCCGCAGGGCGGAACTGCCTCTGAACGCTTCCGACAAAAACACCGAACAAGCGGCAGCACCCGCCGCAGAACAAAATTAAGAAGGGGATTAATCCATATGAATACCAAACTGACAAAAATCATTTCCGGCCTGTTTGTCGCAACCGCCGCCTTTCAGACGGCATCGGCAGGAAACATTACAGACATCAAAGTTTCCTCCCTGCCTAACAAACAGAAAATCGTCAAAGTCAGCTTTGACAAAGAGGTTGTCAACCCAACCGGCTTCATCACTTCGTCGCCCGCGCGCATCGCCTTGGACTTTGAACAAACCGGCATTTCCATGAATCAACAGGTACTCGAGTATGCCGACCCTCTGTTGAGCAAAATCAGTGCCGCACAGAACAGCAGCCGTGCGCGTCTGGTTCTGAATCTGAACAAACCGGGTCAATACAATACCGAAGTACGCGGAAATGAAGTTTGGATTCTCATCAACGAATCGGACGATACCGTGTCCGCCCCCGCCCGCCCCGCCGTAAAAGCCGCGCCTGCCGCACAGGCTGCCGCACCGGCAAAACAACAAGCCGCCGTACCGTTTACCGAGTCCGTAGTATCCGTATCCGCTCCGTTCAGCCCCGCAACACAACAAACGGCGGCTGTACAGGCAAAACAAACCAATATCGATTTCCGCAAAGACGGTAAAAATGCCGGCATTATCGAATTGGCGGCATTGGGCTTTGCCGGGCAGCCCGACATCAGCCAACAGCGCGACCACATCATCGTTACGCTGAAAAACCATACCCTGCCGACCGCGCTCCAACGCAGTTTGGATGTGGCAGACTTCAAAACACCGGTTCAAAAGGTTACGCTGAAACGCCTCAATAACGACACCCAGCTGATTATCACAACAGCCGGCAACTGGGAACTCGTCAACAAATCCGCCGCGCCCGGACACTTTACCTTCCAAGTCCTGCCGAAAAAACAAAACCTCGAGTCAGGCGGCGTGAACAATGCGCCCAAAACCTTCAAAGGTCGGAAAATCTCCCTTGACTTCCAAGATGTCGAAGTCCGCACCATCCTGCAGATTTTGGCAAAAGAATCCGGGATGAACATTGTTGCCAGCGACTCCGTCAACGGCAAAATGACCCTCTCCCTGAAAGATGTACCTTGGGATCAGGCTTTGGATTTGGTTATGCAGGCGCGCAACCTCGATATGCGCCAGCAAGGGAACATCGTCAATATCGCTCCCCGCGATGAGCTGCTTGCCAAAGACAAAGCTTTCCTGCAGGCGGAAAAAGACATTGCCGATTTGGGTGCGCTGTATTCCCAAAACTTCCAGTTGAAATACAAAAATGTGGAAGAATTTCGCAGCATCCTGCGTTTGGACAATGCCGACACGACCGGAAACCGCAACACGCTTATCAGCGGCAGGGGCAGCGTGCTGATTGATCCTGCCACCAACACCCTGATTGTTACCGACACCCGCAGCGTCATCGAAAAATTCCGCAAACTGATTGACGAATTGGACGTGCCAGCGCAACAAGTGATGATTGAGGCGCGCATCGTCGAAGCAGCAGACGGCTTCTCGCGCGATTTGGGCGTTAAGTTCGGCGCGACAGGCAAGAAAAAACTGAAAGATGCAGACCGCGCATTCGGCTGGGGTGTGAACTCGGGTTTTGAAGGCGGCGACGGCAAATGGTCTGCCCAAACCAGCATCAACCTGCCGGTTGCCGCTGCCGCAAACAGCATTTCGCTGGTGCGCGCGATTTCCTCCGGCGCGTTGAATTTGGAATTGTCCGCATCCGAGTCGCTTTCAAAAACCAAAACGCTTGCCAATCCGCGCGTGCTGACCCAAAACCGCAAAGAGGCCAAAATCGAATCCGGTACAGAAATCCCCTACCAAGACACTTCAAGTTCGGGCAGCAGCAGCAGCACAACCACAACCTTCAAAAAAGCCGTCTTGGGGCTGACCGTTACGCCGAACATCACGCCCGACGGGCAAATCATTATGACCGTCAAAATCAATAAAGACACGCCTGTCGACTGTACCGTAAAAGATGAGACGACCAAGTGTATCCAAACCAAAAACCTGAATACGCAGGCTATGGTTGAAAACGGCGGCACTTTGATTGTAGGCGGCATTTATGAAGAAGAGAACGGCAATACGCTGACCAAAGTCCCCCTGTTGGGCGACATCCCCGTTATCGGCAACCTCTTTAAAACACGCGGGAAAAGCACCAACCGCCGCGAGCTGCTGATTTTCATTACCCCAAGGATTATGGATACGGCCGGCAACAGCCTGCGCTATTAATGCGGCCAGATAAGGGCATATGTTTTACGGCATATGCCCTTTCTTTATGCTTTTTGCCGCGACCGAAATGCCGTCATTCCCGCGCAGGCAGGAATCCAACTTGTCTGGTTTCGCTTGTTTTTCGTCTCGTAACTTTTGAGCCGTCATTCCCGCGAAAGCGGAAATCCAGTCCGTTCAGTTTCGGTCATTTCCGATAAATTCCTGTTGCTTTTCATTTCTAGATTCCCACTTTTGTGGGAATGACGGCAGAAGGGATAAATCCTCGCAATCCAAAGCCTCGTCATTTCCACAAAAAACAGCAACCCGAAACGGCAACTTAAAACCCCGTCATTCCTGCGCAGGCGGGAATCTAGGTCTTTAAACTTCGGTTTTTTCCGATAAATTCTTGCCGCATTGAAATTCTAGATTCCCGCTTTCGCGGGAATGACGGCTGCAGATGCCCAACGGTCTTTATAGTGGATTAACAAAAATCAGGACAAGGCGACGAAGCCGCAGACAGTACAAATAGTACGGAACCGATTCACTTGGTGCTTCAGCACCTTAGAGAATCGTTCTCTTTGAGCTAAGGCGAGGAAACGCCGTACTGGTTTTTGTTAATCCACTATAGTATTGATAAACATATTATCTTCAATATATTCAATCGGATAATTGTTTGCCTAAGCAAAGATAATTGCCTTTTCCTGACAAATAAGTGAAATCAACGGATTGTCAAAACACAGCCTGAAATAAAAAACCTCCCTGATTTCTTTTATTTTTCCTTAAAATCAGAAAGGTTCGGGATGGTCGGGTTATTTTTCCAAACATACCGCCGCCCTGCCGATTTCGTATAAAATCCCGCCGTAACCCGACAAGCCCGAACCCTGCCGCCCCGAAAGGCGGGGTGTCAAACATTAAGGAATTGTGATGAAAAACTTTAACGACAAACTCATCCTCATCGGACTGATGGGCGCGGGCAAAACCACGTTGGGCCGGCAAATGGCGCAGCGGCTGGATTACCGTTTTTACGACAGCGATCACGAAATCGCCGCAGCCGCCGGCGTTCCCATCCCCACCATATTTGAAATGGAAGGCGAACAAGGATTCCGTTCGCGCGAAACCGCCATACTCAAAAAACTGATTGTCCTGCCGCATATCGTCCTGTCCACCGGCGGCGGCGCGGTGTTAAAAGAAGAAAACCGCGCCCTTATCCGCAAAAGCGGCACGGTCGTCTATCTGCACGCCCCACCCGAAACCCTGCTCGAACGCACGCGCTGCGACAACAGCCGCCCTTTGCTGCAAGTTGCCGATCCTTTGGCGAAATTGCGCGAACTCTACACCGCACGCGACCCGCTTTACAGGCAAACTGCCGACTTCACCGTCGAATCGGGAAACTGCCGACAAACCATACAAACCCTGCTCAACCTTTTATCCGAATAAAAACCGACGCATGAAAACACTGACCGTACACACCCCGTCCCACAGCTACCCCATCTTTATCGGCAACGGGCTGCTGCCGCAGGCAGGAAGCCTGCTCAAACCGCATTTGGGCAAACGCGCCGCCATCATTACCAACGAAACCGTCGCGCCGCTCTACCTCGGTACGCTTCAGACGGCATTGGATGCGGCAGGCGTATCCCATTTCAGCATCATCCTGCCCGACGGCGAGGCGCACAAAAACTGGCAGACGCTCAACCTCATCTTCGACGGTCTGATGCAAAACCGCGCCGAACGTAAAACCACATTAATCGCGCTGGGCGGCGGCGTAATCGGCGATATGACGGGTTTTGCGGCGGCTACTTATCAACGCGGCGCGCCATTTGTTCAAATTCCCACTACTTTATTAAGCCAGGTCGATTCCTCCGTCGGCGGCAAAACCGCCATCAACCACCCGCTCGGCAAAAATATGATTGGCGCGTTTTACCAGCCGCAGGCGGTGCTTGCCGACTTGGACACGCTGCACACTCTGCCCGCACGCGAATTGTCCGCCGGTATGGCGGAAGTCATCAAATACGGTGCGCTCGGCGACATCGGTTTTTTCGAATGGCTGGAACAGAATATGTCCAGCCTGATGACGCTCGATCGGGAAAAACTCGCCCGTGCCGTGTACCGCTGCTGTCAGATGAAGGCAGACATCGTCGCCCAAGACGAGACCGAACAGGGCATACGCGCATGGCTCAACCTCGGACACACCTTCGGACACGCCGTCGAAGCGGAAATGGGTTACGGCGTATGGCTGCACGGCGAGGCCGTCGCCGCCGGCTGCGTGTTGGCGGCGCGTTTGTCCGAACAACTGGGCAAAATCTCCGCCGCAGATACCGCACGGCTTGCCGCCCTGTTTGAAGCCGCCGGACTGCCGTCCGCACCGCCCGTGTTCCCATTCGAAAAATGGCTCGAACATATGAGCCACGATAAAAAAGTCAGCGGCGGCGTGATGCGCTTTATCGGGTTGAACCGTCTGGGCGAAGCCGTCATCACCGAAATTACTGACACGGACATCCTCCGCCGCACCCTGCAACCGTATCTCTGATCAGCCATACCGATGCCGTCTGAAGGGCGTTCAGACGGCATCGGCTTTACCGGTGTGCTGCCGCGCGGGTTTGACGCACGATGATGACTTTCCATCATCATTCTCCGTAAAAGCGGGCATCCGGTTATCCCATATCGCAGGAATTTATCCGGAATAACGACAATCCGTTCGCCGTCATTTCCATGCAGATGGAAATCCGGAAATTCAAAATCACAGGAATTTATCCAGAATAACAGCAACCCTGTCGCCGTCATTCCCGCACAGGCGGGAATCCAGTCCGTTCAGTTTCGGTCATTTCCGATAAATTCCTGTTGCTTTTCATTTCTAGATTCCCACTTTCGTGGGAATGACGGCGGAAGGGTTTTGGTTTTTCCAGATAAATTCTTGAGGCATTGAAATTCTAGATTCCCGCCTGCGCGGGAATGACGGCTCAAAAGTTACGGAACGAAAAACAACCGGAAACGGACAGACCGGATTCCCGCCTGAACGGAAATGGCGGAATTTTAAGTTTCCGCCTTTGTTTTCCGTTTTCGCGTGAACAATGGGGACAAGCCGTATTTCAGACGGCATTTTCAGTTCGGGGTATAATCCGAATACTTGCGACCATCTGAATCATTTGGACAAACTATGTGTCAACTGCTGGGTATGAACTGCAATACGCCGACCGATATTATGTTTTCCTTTGAGGGCTTCCGCCGCAGGGGCGGCATTACCGACCATCATGCCGACGGTTTCGGCATCGGCTTTTTCGAAGGCAAAGGCGTGCGCCTGTTCCACGACGACAAGCCGAGCGCAAATTCCCCCGTCGCCGACCTCGTGCGCGCCTACCAAATCAAATCGGAAAACGTCATCGCACATATCCGCAAAGCATCGCAAGGACAAACCTCGCTGGCGAACACCCATCCCTTTATGCGCGAAATGTGGGGCGGCTACTGGCTGTTTGCCCACAACGGGCATTTGGTCGATTTTTTTCCCGAACAGGGCGAATTTTTCCACCCCGTCGGCACAACCGATTCCGAACGCGCGTTCTGCCACATCCTCAACCGCCTCCGCACCCGCTTTGCCGCCCGTCCCGACGACGAAACCCTGTTTGGCGCGATTGCGGGGCTGACGCACGAAATCCGCAAGTTCGGGCTGTTTAACTTTATGCTTTCAGACGGCATTGCCCTGTTTGCCCACGCCAGCACACTGCTGCACTACATCGTCCGCCAAGCCCCGTTCGGCAAGGCGCGCCTGCTCGACGACGACGTAATGGTCGATTTTGCCGAAGTAACCACGCCGGACGACCGCGTCGCCGTTATCGCCACCCTACCGCTGACCCGCGACGAATCGTGGTCCCAACTTGCCGTGAACGAACTGGTCATGTTCCGCGAAGGCAACATCGTCCGACACGACCGTCCCGAAAACCCCGTCTATATGAGTGCCGAAGAAGGTCTGGAAATCGCCCGCGCCGCCGGCGTATCGGTTTGACGTTCAGACGGCATCAGGAAGAAATACCATGAAATGCCCGTTTTGCGCCCACCCCGACACCCGCGTTGCCGATTCGCGCCTGATGGAAGAACGCAACGCCGTGCGCCGCCGCCGCCACTGCCCCAACTGCGGCAAACGCTTCGGTACGCTCGAAACCGCCGAACTCAAAATGCCCGCCGTCATCGGCCATGACAAAAAACGCTGTCCTTTCGACAGAAGGAAGCTTCATGCCGACCTGACCGCCGCCGCCCGAAAATCCGCCCTGACACCCGAACAGATCGACGAAACCGTCCGCCTGACGGAACACAGGCTCTACACTTCGGGTCAGCGCGACATCCCCTCTGCCGCACTTGCCGACATGGTGCTAAAAGAACTGCTCCGACAAGATACGGAAGCCGCCGTCCGCTTCGCCGCACTGCACAAACGCTTCGACAATCCGTCAGACTTTGCCTCGTGGCTGGCGCAAGCCGTCAAAACAGACCGCAAAGCCTGATTCTCCCCAACCCATACTGATACGGTATCCCCATGTTTTCGGACACAGATATATCCATGATGGAAAACGCCCTCCGACTTGCCGCTTTGGGACGTTTTTCCACTTCGCCCAATCCGCGCGTCGGCTGCGTTATCGCACACGGCAGCCAAATTGTCGGACAGGGTTTCCATATCAAAGCCGGCGAACCCCATGCCGAAGTCCACGCCCTGCGTCAGGCGGGCAAAATGGCACAAGGCGCGACCGCCTTTGTTACCCTCGAACCGTGCAGCCATTACGGGCGCACACCGCCCTGCGCCGAAGCTCTGCTCCGTTCCGGCGTAACACGCGTCGTTGCCGCCATGCGCGACCCCAACCCGCCGGTTGCAGGCAAAGGGTTTGCCATGCTCGAAGCAGCGGGCATCAAAACAGAATGCGGACTGCTTGAAAACAAAGCACGCGAACTCAACCGGGGATTTTTATCGCGCATCGAACGCCGCCGCCCCTTTGTCCGCCTCAAATGCGCCGTTTCGCTGGACGGCAAAACCGCGCTTTCAGACGGCAGCAGCTTTTGGATTACCGGCGAAGAAGCGCGTGCCGACGTACAGGTTTTGCGTGCCGAAAGCTGCGCGATGCTGACCGGCATCGGCACGGTGTTGGCGGACAATCCCCAACTCAACGTCCGCGCTTTTCCAACTTTGCGCCAACCCGCACGCATCGTGTTAGACAGCCGCCTGCGCCTGCCCCCGTACAGCCATTTGGTTACCGACGGACAATCTCCGACCTACATCGCCACCTTGGAACGCGATGAAGACAAACTCCGCCCCTATCGGGAACACGCACACATCCGCATCCTGATGCCGTCTGAAACGGCAGACGGCAAAATCGACCTGCACCACCTGATGCGCCTCCTTGCCGACGAAGGTTTCGGCGAAATCATGGTCGAAGCAGGCTCCGAACTCACATCCGCATTTTTGGCAGAAGATTTGGCGGACGAAATCGTTTTATACCGCTCGCCCAAAATCCTCGGCGGCGGCAAAGACCTGTTTTCCCTGCCCGAAAACCGCGCCGCCCTTTCCGCACCACCCTTGTGGACACCCGTTTCAAGCGAAATCCTCGGACACGACATCAAAACCGTGTTCCGGAAAAACGGCAACGCCTTTTAAAGGGTTTGTGCCGTTTCACTATATAATAACGCCGATAAAAAACGGCACCATTCAGACCGCCGCCCACCCGAAAAAGCGCAACCCGGACTGCCGCACCCCGCCGGCAGCCGCGACGGTCTGAAAGCCGTCAAATTCCGATCAAGAAAGGCTTCAGACGGCATAGGCAGCATCCCGCCTCCGTCCGGACATCAAAAATGGACACAAAAGAAATCCTCGGCTACGCGGCAGGCTCGATCGGCAGCGCGGTTTTAGCCGTCATCATCCTGCCGCTGCTGTCGTGGTATTTCCCCGCCGACGACATCGGACGCATCGTGCTGATGCAGACGGCGGCGGGACTGACGGTGTCGGTATTGTGCCTCGGGCTGGATCAGGCATACGTCCGCGAATACTATGCCGCCGCCGACAAAGACACTTTGTTCAAAACCCTGTTCCTGCCGCCGCTGCTGTCTGCCGCCGCGATAGCCGCCCTGCTGCTTTCCCGCCCGTCCCTGCCGTCTGAAATCCTGTTTTCGCTCGACGATGCCGCCGCCGGCATCGGGCTGGTGCTGTTTGAACTGAGCTTCCTGCCCATCCGCTTTCTCTTACTGGTTTTGCGTATGGAAGGACGCGCCCTTGCCTTTTCGTCCGCGCAACTCGTGTCCAAGCTCGCCATCCTGCTGCTGCTGCCGCTGACGGTCGGGCTGCTGCACTTTCCGGCGAACACCGCCGTCCTGACCGCCGTTTACGCGCTGGCAAACCTTGCCGCCGCCGCCTTTTTGCTGTTTCAAAACCGATGCCGTCTGAAGGCCGTCCGGCGAGCACCGTTTTCATCCGCCGTCCTGCATCGCGGCCTGCGCTACGGCATACCGATCGCACTAAGCAGCATCGCCTATTGGGGGCTGGCATCCGCCGACCGTTTGTTCCTGAAAAAATATGCCGGCCTAGAACAGCTCGGCGTTTATTCGATGGGTATTTCGTTCGGCGGGGCGGCATTATTGTTCCAAAGCATCTTTTCAACGGTCTGGACACCGTATATTTTCCGCGCAATCGAAGAAAACGCCCCGCCCGCCCGCCTCTCGGCAACGGCAGAATCCGCCTCCGCCCTGCTTGCCGCCGCCGTCTGCCTGACCGGCATTTTCTCGCCCCTCGCCTCCCTCCTGCTGCCGGAAAACTACGCCGCCGTCCGGTTTATCGTCGTATCGTGTATGCTGCCGCCGCTGTTTTGCACGCTGGTAGAAATCAGCGGCATCGGTTTGAACGTCGTCCGAAAAACACGCCCGATCGCGCTCGCCACCTTGGGCGCGCTGGCGGCAAACCTGCTGCTGCTGGGGCTTGCCGTACCGTCCGGCGGCGCGCGCGGCGCGGCGGTTGCCTGTGCCGCCTCATTCTGGTTGTTTTTTGTTTTCAAGACAGAAAGCTCCTGTCGCCTGTGGCAGCCGCTCAAACGCCTGCCGCTTTATATGCACACATTGTTCTGCCTGGCCTCCTCGGCGGCCTACACCTGCTTCGGCACACCGGCAAACTACCCCCTGTTTGCCGGCGTATGGGCGGCATATCTGGCAGGCTGCATCCTGCGCCACCGGAAAGATTTGCACAAACTGTTTCATTATTTGAAAAAACAAGGTTTCCCATTATGAAAATCATCCTGACCACTTCTATGTCGGGCTTGGGCGGCACGGGCACGACATCATCGATTGCCAAATGGCGTGCAAAAACGACCCCGTTCAGTCCGACGAAATCGTCCGCCGCTTCAGGCGCGACGTTGCCTATCAAAAAATCGTCAACCTGATTGAAAGATTAGCTGATGAATAAATTTTTCAAACGCCTGTTCGACATTGCCGCCTCCGCATCGGGGCTGATTGTCCTCTCACCCGTTTTCCTGATTTTGGCGTACCTCATCCGCAAGAATCTGGGTTCGCCCGTGTTCTTCATCCAAGAGCGGCCGGGCAAGGACGGCAAGCCGTTTAAAATGATTAAATTCCGCTCTATGCGCGATGCGCTTGATTCAGACGGCATTCCGCTGCCCGACGGAGAACGCCTGACCGATTTCGGCAAAAAACTGCGTGCCGCCAGCTTGGACGAACTGCCCGAACTGTGGAATGTCTTAAAAGGCGAGATGAGCCTGGTCGGCCCGCGCCCGCTTTTGATGGGCTACCTGCCGCTTTACAACGAATTTCAAAACCGCCGCCACGAAATGAAACCGGGCATTACCGGCTGGGCGCAGGTCAACGGGCGCAACGCGCTTTCGTGGGACGAAAAGTTCGCCTGCGATGTTTGGTATATCGACCATTACAGTTTTTGGCTGGATATGAAAATCCTGTTTTTGACAGTCAGAAAAGTCTTTATCAAAGAAGGCATTTCGGCGGAGGGCGAAGCCACTATGCCTCCTTTCACAGGAAAACGCAAACTTGCCGTCGTCGGCGCGGGCGGACACGGAAAAGTCGTTGCCGACCTTGCCGCCGCACTCGGCACATACGGCGAAATCGTTTTTCTGGACGACCGCGCACAAGGCAGTATCGACGGCTTTCCCGTCATCGGCACGACACTGCTGCTTGAAAACGGTTTATCGCCCGAACAATTCGACATCGCCGTCGCCGTCGGCAACAACCGCATCCGCCGCCAAATCGCCGGACGCGCCGCCGCATTGGGTTTTAAACTGCCCGTCCTGATTCATCCGCTTGCATACGTTTCCCCGTCGGCAACCGTCGGTCAGGGCAGCGTCGTGATGGCTCAGGCAGTCATACAGGCCGGCAGCGTATTGAAAGACGGCGTGATTGTGAACACTGCCGCCACCGTCGATCACGACTGCCTGCTTGACGCTTTCGTCCACATCAGCCCGGGCGCGCACCTGTCGGGCAACACGCGTATCGGCGAAGAAAGCTGGATAGGCACGGGCGCGTGCAGCCGCCAGCAAATCCGTATCGGCAGCCGCGCAACCATTGGAGCGGGCGCAGTCGTCGTGCGCGACGTTTCAGACGGTATAACCGTCGCGGGCAATCCGGCAAAGCCCCTGCCGCGCAAAAATCCCGAGACCGCGACGGCATAAGCGATTAAAATACACCCCCGTACAGACCGATTTTGACAACACCTGCGGCGTGCACCCGATTCTTCGGAACACGCCCCCTTCAGACGGCATAGGGTCGGAAATGCCGTCTGAACCCGACGGACAAACCATCATGTTGAACACTTTCCTTTCCCCGTGGCCCTGCTTCACCCAAGAAGAAGCCGATGCCGTTTCCAAAGTCCTGCTGTCCAACAAAGTCAATTACTGGACGGGAAACGAATGCCGCGAATTTGAAAAAGAATTTGCCGCCTTCGCCGGTACGCAATACGCCGTCGCCCTTGCCAACGGCACGCTGGCACTCGATGCCGCGCTCAAAGCAATCGGCATAGGCGCGGGCGACGATGTGATTGTCACTTCGCGCACTTTCTTGGCTTCCGCGTCCTGCATTGTGAACGCGGGCGCAAATCCGGTGTTTGCCGATGTGGATTTGAACAGCCAAAACATCAGCGCGGAAACCGTCAAGGCTGTGCTGACCCCGAATACCAAAGCGATTATCGTGGTTCACCTTGCCGGTATGCCCGCCGAAATGGACGGCATTATGGCTTTGGCAAAAGAACATAATCTTTGGGTAATCGAAGACTGCGCCCAAGCGCACGGCGCAAAATACAAAGGCAAATCCGTCGGCTCTATCGGACACATCGGCGCGTGGTCGTTCTGCCAAGACAAAATTATGACCACCGGCGGCGAGGGCGGTATGGTTACCACCAACGACAAAACCCTGTGGGAAAAAATGTGGTCGTACAAAGACCACGGCAAAAGCTACGATGCCGTGTACCACCGCCAACACGCACCCGGTTTCCGCTGGCTGCACGAAAGCTTCGGCACCAACTGGCGCATGATGGAAATGCAGGCGGTCATCGGCCGCATCCAGCTCAAACGCCTACCCGAATGGACGGCACGCCGCCAAGAAAACGCCGCCGCGCTTGCCGAAAGTTTAGGCAAGTTCGCCAGCATCCGTTTGGTTGAAGTCGCCGACTACATCGGACACGCGCAATACAAGTTCTACGCCTTCGTCCGCCCCGAACACCTCAAAGACGGCTGGACGCGCGACCGCATCGTCAACGAACTGAACGCGCGCAAAGTCCCCTGCTATCAGGGAAGCTGCTCCGAAGTCTATTTGGAAAAAGCCTTCGACAACACGCCGTGGCGGCCGAAAGAGCGGCTGAAAAACGCCGTCGAGCTGGGCGATACCGGCCTGATGTTCTTGGTGCATCCGACGCTGACCGACGGCGAAATCGCGTTTTGCAAAAAACACATCGAAGCCGTATTGGCAGAAGCCACACAATAACCCTTCAGACGGCATACGCCGCCCGAAAGCACATACCGCCCCACGATATGAATCTGGAAACCCTGATCGCCCTGCCGCGCAACATCAAGAAAATCTGTTTCCTCATACACGATTTTCTGATGATTTTCATTGCCTTTTGGTTCACCCAAAGCCTGAAGGCCGACTACTCGGACGAATGGTTCAATTTTGCCAACTGGCAGTCTTTTTTGCTGACTGCCTTGCTGACCATCACATTATTTATCCGAATGGGGCTTTACCGCGCCGTTACACGCTTCGTCAGCTTCCGCATCCTCACCACCGCACTGGCAGGCAGCCTCGCCTCCGCCGTATTGTTCTTCCTCAACACATTGATTTTTGAAGAAAGACTGCGCCTCGCCCTGCCGATTGTCTATTTCTTACTGCTGTTTGTTTCCGTGACCGGCTCGCGTATGGTTTTGCGCGGACTGTTGTCCGAACACCCCAAAAAACAGATGATCCCCGTCATTATTTACGGCGCGGGGCGTTCGGGCAGGCAGCTTCTCGAGGCCGTCAAACAAATGCGCGAATATTCCGCCGCCGCCTTTGTGGACGACGACCCCAAACTGTGGCACACCGTCATCTGCGGCCTTGCCGTTTACCGTCCCGACGACATCGCCGCCCTCATCGGACGCTGCGGCGTGAAAAAAATCCTGCTCGCCATCCCCGGCGCGACCCAGGCGCAACGCCGCAAAATCATCGGCAAACTGGAAGCCTATCCCTGCGAAGTGCTGACCATTCCCGGCATCAAAGACCTGATGGACGGCAAACTCAGCATCGGCACGCTCAAAAAAATCTCCGTGTCCGACCTGCTCGGACGCGACCCCGTCACGCCCGACGACCGCCTCATGAATGCCGACATTGCCGGCAAAACCGTGATGGTAACCGGCGCCGGCGGTTCTATCGGTTCGGAACTCTGCCGCCAGATTATCCGCCGCCGCCCCGAAAAACTGCTGCTGTTCGAGTTATCCGAATTCGCCCTGTACGCCATCGAAAAAGAATTGCGCGAAACCTGCATCCAAAAACGCCTCGACACCGAAATCCTGCCCTTTCTCGGTTCGGTGCAAAACCGCACGCTGCTCGAACACGTCATGACCGCCTTTTCCGTTGCGACCGTCTATCACGCCGCTGCCTACAAACACGTCCCCATGGTCGAATTCAACACCGTCGAAGGCATACGCAACAACATCTTCGGCACACTCGAGTGCGCGCTTGCCGCCACGGCATCAGGCGTAAGAACCTTCGTCCTCATCTCCACCGACAAAGCCGTCCGCCCCACCAACACCATGGGTGCCAGCAAACGCATGGCGGAACTCTGCCTTCAGGCACTCGCCGCCGAACCCGGACAGAAAACCCGCTTCAGCATGGTACGTTTCGGCAATGTTTTAGGTTCGTCCGGCTCCGTCGTCCCGCTGTTTGAAAAACAGATTGCCGAAGGCGGCCCGCTTACCCTGACCCACCCCGACATCACGCGCTATTTCATGACCATACCCGAAGCGGCGCAACTGGTTATCCAAGCCGGCGCGATGGGCAAAGGCGGCGACGTGTTTGTCCTCGACATGGGCGAATCCGTCAAAATCATCGACCTTGCCCGCCAAATGATTACCCTAAGCGGCCTCAAACCCAAAACACCCGAACAACCCGACGGCGACATCGAAATCCTCATTACCGGATTGCGTCCTGGAGAAAAACTCTACGAAGAGCTGCTCATCGGCGACAACGTCCGCAAAACCGGCCATCCGCGCATCATGACCGCCAGCGAGACCATGCTGCCGTGGCACGAGCTCTCCGCCCTGCTCGACCGCATCCGCACCGCCTGCGACCGTTACGACCAGCAGGCAATCCGCGACCTGCTCGTCAACGCCCCGACCGGCTTTGCCCCGAGCGACGGCATCTGCGACCTGCTTTGGGTACGAGAAACACACAGAAAAAATGCCGTCTGAACCTTCAGACGGCATAACGTACAAACCAACCTACCTTACACACACGGAGTTTGACATGCAGTTTTCAGCATTCGGCGAAAAATTCACGCAACACAGCGGCATCCTCCAACTGATGGACGACCTCGGCGACGCGCTCAAAAGCGACAAGCCCGTCAATATGCTCGGCGGCGGCAATCCGGCGCGCATTCCGGAAATCGATCGGGCGTTCGCCGACATATTCTCCAAACTGGCGGCGGAACACGCCGTCGAGAACATCGGCAACTACTCCAATCCCCAAGGCGATGCCGCGCTGATTGACGCGCTGACCGCCTTCCTCAACCGCGAATACGGCTGGAACCTGACCGTCGGCAATATCGCGCTGACCAACGGTTCGCAAAACGCGTTTTTCTATTTGTTCAACCTCTTCGGCGGCAAATTCAACCTTTCAGACGGCACATCCGCAGAAAAAGCCATTTTGCTGCCGCTCGCGCCCGAATACATTGGCTATGCCGACGTGCATGTCGAAGGGCAGCACTTCGTTTCCGTCAAGCCCAAAATCGAAAACATCGAACACGAAGGCGAAGCAGGTTTCTTCAAATACCGTGTGGACTTTGACGCACTGGAAAACCTGCCCGAACTCAAAGCGGGCAAAATCGGCGCGATTTGCTGTTCGCGCCCGACCAACCCGACCGGCAACGTGCTGACCGACGGCGAAATGGCGCGTTTGGACGCTCTGGCACGGGAACACGGCATTCCGCTGATTATCGACAACGCCTACGGAATGCCGTTCCCCAACATCATTTACAGCGACGTAACGCTGAATTGGCACGAAAACATCATCCTCTGCTTCAGCCTGTCCAAAGTCGGCCTGCCGGGTGTTCGCACCGGCATCATCGTCGCCGCGCCCGAAGTCGTCAAAGCCGTCAGCAGCCTGAACGCGATTGTGAACCTTGCCCCCACGCGCTTCGGCGCGGCCATCGCCGCCCCGCTGCTGGAAAGCGGCGAGATGAAACGGCTTGCCGACCAAGTCATCCGTCCGTTTTACCGCAATCAGGCGCGAACCGCCGTCGCCCTGCTCAAGCGCGAATTGGGCACGTACCCGATGAAAATCCACAAACCCGAAGGCGCGATTTTCCTGTGGCTCTGGTTTGAAAACCTGCCCGTTTCTTCGCAAACCCTGTACGAAATGCTCAAAGCCGAAGGCACGCTGATTATTCCGGGCGAGCATTTCTTCGTCGGCATCGACACGCAGGATTACCCGCACGCTGGCGAGTGCATCCGCATGAGTATCGCGCAGGACGCTCAAACGCTGGAAAAAGGCATTGCCGCCATCGGCAAAACCGTCCGAAAACTGTACGACAACGTTTAAAACGCAAAAAATGCCGTCTGAAAGGTTTTCAGACGGCATTTTTATCTGCATTCAATGTCGGGAAAAATGCGCCCACACCGGCCTGCAGTTTTCCGGCAGCTCGGGACACGCGCCGAGGATGCCGCCGCTGAAGTCGTTTAAACGGTGGAAGTCGCTGCCCGCGCTGGCGAGCATACCGAAGCGTTCTGCCAAAAGCGCGTAGTTGAGGCGGTCGTTTTTGCAGCAGTTTCCGCTGTGGACTTCAATGCCTGCGCCGCCGAGGTTTTTAAATTCTTCAAACAGATTGCGCTTGGCGGTGGCGGACAAATCGTAGCGCATCGGATGGGCAATGACTGCCAACCCACCCGCGCCGTTGACGGTGGAAACGCAGTCTTCCAGCGTCGCCCATTCGTGTCGGACGGCGCAGGATTTGCCGTCGCCCAAGTATTTGGTGAACGCCTGCTGCTTGTTTTTGACATGTCCCGCTTGGATGAGGAACTCGGCGACGTGGGTGCGGCTGACCATTTCTTTGTTTGCCGCCAACGCGAGCGCGCCGTCGTATGCGCCGACGATACCTTTCTTTTCGAGCTTGGCGGCGATGGCTTCAAGACGTTTCAGACGGCCTTGCCGCACTTGCGCCAACAAGTTTTGCAGGTTTTCGTCCTGCTCGTCGAAATCCAAACCGACAACGTGTATGGTACGCCCGCGCCAAGTTACGGAGATTTCCACGCCGTTAATCAGGCGCAAACCGAGTTTGTCGGCTTCGGCACGCGCTTCGGCGATGCCGCCCGTGTGGTCGTGGTCGGTCAACGCCAGCAGCGTGCAGCCGTTTTGATGCGCGAGACGCACAACTTCGGCGGGGGAGAGCATACCGTCGGAAACGGTGGAATGGCAGTGCAGGTCTATCATGGGGTGTTATGTGTGTGGTGAATGAAGGACGGGATGTTTCAATGTTGTCGGGCAGTGTGGCGTCGGCGGTCATTTTAAAAAACCGGTGTATGGCAAATGCAAAGGAAAAGCCGCTATGCGGTCATTCCCAACCCCCGAATGTGCGGATAGAGCCAGTAGGGATGGGTACATTATTTGTTTGCATTATTAGTTATCCTGCTGTATCCATTAAATCATATGCTTCAATTAATTGTTGTTCTAGCTCTTGTACCAATTTTGGATTGCGAATTCCTAACGCAATTTCAAACAGCGAGTTCTCACTATGTACATCTACACAGTATCTACATAAAGATCTTGTAAAGATATAGGTTCTTGGCTGATGGCACTCATTATTCCAATAGTTAATTTGCATACATATTTGTTTAATAAAATTTTATCTGTATCAAAATGATAAACTTGTTGAGTTAGTATCCAAGGGTATTCTTGGTATATTTTCTGTGATAATTTTTCATTCTCTATAATCGCGAAAGGTATCTGTTTACATAACATACCAACAGACTTTTCGTTTAGACAGAAAATAGCCCAATTTTCCCCATATTCCCAAGAGTATGTAAAATCTGTTTCCTGAACAATATCTTGTAAAACTTGCTCAAAATCCATGTTTTGCCATTTACCTTTATACATACCTAATGCGGCACTGGTTACTATTTCGTTTAAGTCATAAATAGCCATTTATGTTCCTTGCTAATTTCCAGGTGAGCCATGTATAGGACTTAGACCAGTATGTCCATTAGGTTCCCCTCTATACACATTAATAGTAGATGTTGGTTCCGTTTTCAGACGGCATCGTCCGACCAACCCGCTTCTTTCAATTTCCGCCGTTGCGCGTCGTAGCGGGCCTTATCTGCCCAATAAATCGTCTGAATGCACGCCTCGCCGCAGTCGCTACCGCAGCATTCCCACGACTCGGGGCGGACGGGTTCGTCTAAAAGCGGCTCGCCCAAAAGGGCTTCGGCTTTATGCTTCAGGGTCATATCCATCGGCGATTTCCAAGCGCGCGCCGTCAAACTCAATGATTTCGCCGCCGCGTATTTTGGCAGTTTTGCGGGTTTCGGTTTCGCCGTTGCGCAACACCAGCCCTTCGGCGATAAACGCTTTCGCCTGTCCGCCGCTTTCGGCAAGTCCGGCCAATTTCAAGAGGTCGCACAAGGCGATGTATTCGTTGTCTTCGAGATAGACAGTGGCTTCCATAATTCAATCCTTTTTAATGATGGCGATATTTTAACATAGCCGTCTGAAAGAAAATCCTCCTCCTGTTTTATTCATTCTGATAAACCCAAGAGCTTTGCAAAATCCTCACGCTTGGCTATCTCTCGAATTCCTTTTTCAAAATTCCTTCAAGTATTTCAAAGACTTTTAATACCATTAGTGGCGTAACAGTTTCGTATGAGCGGTATAAAAACAGTTGCCATTTTTGAATCTCCACTTCAGGAAATAAACGAACAAGCTGTCCTGATTTTAGATAAGGCTCACACAAGAAGAGACCTTTGCAAAATTCCCCAAAATCCCCTAAATTCCCACCAAGACATTTAGGGGATTTCTCATGAGCA